>JBDUBA010000493.1:0-26585 GCA_040004335.1 Gemmatimonas sp. | reverse complement strand
GAAGGCAATACCGCGAGTAACCGGTAACTCAAGTTTAGGAGGTTTGAGTCCTCCCGAAAGCAACGGAAGGTGCTGGCTGCCAGCTTAGCGGCTGCCAGCTATCAGACCCGTACCTCATTGGACCCGGTCCGTTGACCCGGTCCGTGGACCCGGTCCGTTGACTCGGTCCGTTGACCCGGTCCGTGGACCCGGTCCGTTCACCCGGTCCGTGGACCCGGTCCACTTAATTCACTCAATTGCGGACGAAACCGTTCGTCGAACACCGGCGTACGGGCCACACAGGCCGGTTAGACACACAGAGGATTCAACAGATGCTACGCACAATTTTTACCATCGGAATCATGGCCCTGCTGGGGCTCGTCGCTCTGAAGGTGGTCTTCGGAGTGCTACCCTTGATGGTTGGCCTTTTATTAGCGGTCGTCGTGCTGGCGCTCAAAGTCGCCGTGGTTGGCGGCGCGCTTTACCTGGTGCTGCGCGTTGCAAGCCCGGATACCGCGCGTCGTTTGAAGGAGAAGTTCACGCGGTAGCTCGATCGCCGCCGCGCGGTTTAGTCCTCGGGGGCGGGGGCGGATGGTGGCGGCGGGGAGAAATCCTCGCCGCCACTGTCATTTTCGCCGTCACGCTGCGTGCCCTTGCTGCGACGGGACCCGCCGCGCCGGCCACGACGGCCGCGCCGACGAACCCGCGCCTCCGCACTCTCGGCCGCGTCCGCGCTTCCAATCTCCGCGACGTGATGACCATCGGCAAAATCAGAGGCCGGCGCATCGCCTCCATCTTCAGAAACGTTTTCCGTGGTAAACGACGAATCGGTCGCTTCGTCGGCGGTGTCGTCGCCCAGCGGTCCATGTGCACCAGCCCTTAAACCGCGCGATCCCCGACGCCGGCGCTTTTTCCGTGGTGGACGAGCCCGAGCCCCACCATCCATCTCCAATTCAACGTCCGCGACCGCATCACTCAGCGCCGACGACAACACGATATCGTCGGAGAACTCGCGCTCGGACGGGTCACCTTCGGCGACGCTCAGGGACGGCGAATCAGACGGACTTGCACTTGAAGTGCGCACCGTCGACGCCTCGGCATTCGTGTCCTCGAGGCCTGCACCTCCAGCATCGACTGCATTTTCCGAACTATCGCGCCGACCCCGAGTTCGTTTGCGCCGAGGTGGGCGTTCGCGCGGTGTGGCGTCGGTTTGTCGTGGCGTCTCGGCGACGCCTTCCGGAAGCACTGAATCCGTGCGCGGCGACGTGCGACCATCGCGTCGCGCTTCGGTTTGGTCATCGGAACGACTATCCAGTGGCTCGTCACTCTTGCCGTCCGTACGACCTTCCAAGCGCGCCCCTGAGCGCGCATCGGTTTTGCCATCGGCACGACTGTCCGAGCGGGAATCGGGTCGGACGTTGTTGCGCGTCTGTGCGCGCGACTCGTTCCGTGAGTTGCTCCGGGCCTCGTTCCGTGAATCTGCGTTTGCTTCACTACGGCCAGCGCGCGATTTGCGGTTCCGACCGCCGCCGGCATCCCGACCGTTTGAACTCCTTCCACTTTCGACAACAACGACCGCATCGGCGGACAAATCGGCGCGCCCTTCCAGACGCAAATCGGCGCGTCCGTCACGTGCATTCCGGGCGTGCCGTGGAGCCTCCGTCGTTTCCGGCGCAGTGGATGGCACAGCCCGTCGCCCGCGCGAACGCCAGGCCCAGCGCAGCAAATTCATCGCGTCCGGCACGGCAACCACGCGCGTTTCCCGAAGACGTACTTCCCAAGTGGGTTCGACGGGCAGTGCCTCCACTCGGCGCGCGAGCGGGACGAGGCGCATGATGAAGTCTGCGTTCGCGGTCCGCGAGTCGCCGGCGCAAACGGGAGCCGCTCCCACGCTCCGCAGCAGATCGCGGAGCACCGAAATGCGCACCAGCCGATAAGAGCTCGTGAGGTCACGAATCCCTTCGGCCCGAACGAGGAACCGCGTCAGCCACGGTTCGAACTGGAGGAATCGTTTGACCGGACCAGGTGCTTGCCGGCGCATGGTCCGGATGCGTTCACCGGCCACGACATCGGTCCCACCCTCAAATCGTCTGACGAATTCCGGCACCATCCAGGGAGAGTCGGTAAAGTCTCCCTGCATAAGCAGCATCGCATCGCGCCGCGGATACCGGGTATCTCGTGACACGTGACGGACGAGGGCGTCTACCGCACCGGCATAGCCGACCTGTCGCTCGCCGCGCAGCACCGTGAGGGGCATAACCTTGGCGTACGACTCGAGGATTTCTGAAGTGCTGTCACTGCTGGCGTCGTCATAGACCACCGCTTCGTATTCGCGCGGGAATTCGGCGAGCACGGTTCGGAGGCGCCATAACAGGACACCGATTGTTGCCGCCTCATTGTGTGCGGGAATGGCAAGGTAGAGCACTCAGACTCGTTTGGGCGGATGCGGAAGTGGACGACAGTGAGGGGCGTGAAGCATGGAACGGTGATCGATAATAACAGGCAGCGGGGTGCGGTGGGCATCTTTGACGGGCGGAACTACCATCTGCGATGGGCGGAACTACCCTCTGCACCCCGGTTATCTTGGTGTTGACTCTCGCCGAAGCCGGTTTCGAGTATTTTCGGCATTCATGCGCCAGCTGGCGCCGATCCCCCAGTGCATGTTCGATCAACTGCGCGACGCGATGCGCGGCTTCTCCGAGCGGTCAGGCCCCGACGAGCGCCGTCGCGCCGCGCACGCGATGAAGGAAGCACTCGTGCACGCCAAAATGGGTGTGCAGGATTTGAAAAACGCTGTCACTGTTACTGAGCGCCGGGTCGAAGGCGAGCGCGAGGAGCTCGCAACGGTCGAACGTCGCCTTGGGCTGGCCGCGCAAATCAATGATCAGGAAACCGTGACGATTGCCGAACGCTTCCGCGCACAACATGCGGAGCGTCTGACGGTTCTCGAAACGAAACTGATGTCGCAACAGCAGGAACTGAATTTGACCGAGCGCGAACTGGCGGAAATGACGGTTCAGTTGCGTCGGGCAATCTCGGGATTGCCGATCAATCCCAACGCGACCATCGAACGCGAGGCGATGGACGAAGTTGAGAGCGCGATTACCGGCGACATGAATGCGGGCGGTGTTAGCGAAGAGGTGAAGTCGCCACGCCTGAGCCGCGCGGAAAAAGACGCTGCAGCCGAAGATCGATTGGCTGCGCTCAAGCGCCGCATGGGGAAATAACGATCGTGCGTTGGTGGTTGTTGGCGGGGTGTTGTGCGTGTCCATGGGTTGCGAGCGCTGCGCAGGGAGTGCCCTCTGCCCCGGTCGACACATCAAAACGCGGGCCACCCCCGGTCGCGTGTGCAGGACAAACAATCAGCAGTGTCATCGTACTCGCGCAGCCGCCATATCCGGCAAAGTTACCAGGTGATCTCGAAATCATTCGAAATCTCACGCGCCGGTTGCACGTCGTCACGAAGGATGCAGTAATTCGGCGGTATTTGCTGTTAAGCGTTGGCGACCCGTGCGACGAAGTCCGGCGTGCCGAGTCCGAACGCATCATGCGCGCGCAACCGTTTCTGGTGGATGCGCGCATTACCGTGCAGGAAGATCCAGCGGGTGGCGTACGATTGTTGATTGCAACGCGCGATGAATTCAGCCTGACGGTGGAACCCAACGTCGCACTTGGTGGTCCGCTGTTTCGCGGGCTGAAAGCTGGTGAAAGTAACCTGGCCGGCGGTGGCGTGTACGGAGCGGTGCAGTGGGCCAACGGTGGCGCGTATCGCGACAAGATCGGAGCGAGACTCGAGCACTATCAATTTCTGGGTGGGCGCAACATTCTGCGCGCGTTTTCGACACGGGCGCCGCAGGGTTACGACTATGGATTGGAAATGGTCCGCCCATATCTCACGGACTTGCAGCATCTGGCGTGGCGCGGAAAAATTGGCGGAACAGAAACATATGAAGGATTGATCAGTCGTGAATTTGAAGGCGGCGCAATCAAAGTCGATCGTGAGTTTCAGGATATTGGTGCGGTGGGCCGCATTGGCGGCGTGGGAAATCTCAAGTTGATTGGTGCGTCGTTGTCTCGTGAGTTGGTAACGATCGACAACAAGCCGGTGCTGTTGACGCGTGATGGATTTCGCAATGCCGATTCACTTAGCGTGCCGGGCAACTATCGCAACTTCGATGTAACGCGGTTGAATGCACTGATCGGCATCCGCCAGTTGCGGTTTGCACGAGTGGCTGGTTTTGACGCACTTACCGGCGTACAGGATTTGCGGGTGGGAATTCAAACGGGGATGTTGTTCGGTCGTTCGGTGCAGTGGTTGGGTGCTCGCGACAAGGACCTGTTTATTCTGGGCGATATTTACGCGGGGTATGGTAACAAGAGTTCATTCCTCGGTTTTCAAACGCTGACTGAAGCGCGCCGGGATCGCGCCGCCAACAAATGGGATGGTGTGTTGACCAGTGGGCGATTGGCGTGGTATCTCAAGCCCGCGGACAAACAGTTGACGTTGACTGAATTGTTGTGGTCGACGGGAACATCTGTGCGCGTTCCGTACCAGTTGAGCTTCCGAGACCCGGAGGGTGGCATGCACGGTTACCTCAATTCGCGTACACCGGGTGCGCATCGCGTGGTGTTGCGCACGGAAGAGCGCATCCGTATTCCGTCGCGCTACACGGTAGCGGATTTTGGCGCGGCAATGTTTCTCGAAGCGGGCAAGTTGTGGGCCGAGGACGTGCCATTTTCGGTGGGGTCTCCGGTGCGCGGCAGCGTCGGATTGTCGATCATTGCGGCGGTGCCGCCGAAATCGCGTCGGACCTGGCGGCTTGATTTTGCGATGCCGGTGGGTGGTGATCCCGACGCGCGATTTGAAATCCGCTTTTCAAATGCGGACCGAACGCGTGTGTTCTGGCAGGATCCGGCCGATATGCGTCGCGCGCGAGAGCGTGCCGTCCCAACCGGAATTTTTGCGTGGCCCTAGTGTCCCCTGGACGCAACATCCACTCGGCCTCACCCACGGAACTTCCGCGGCACTACACTGCGGCCGCGGTAGTGGCCAGACTTCGCTCGGCGACGTAAGATCTTTTCGGCGATCACCCACGCCAGAAGCCCGGCATCATGCCGGCCTGCCCGCTTCTTACAATTATTTGCACGGAGACGCTGTGACCCTTCCACGCCAGACGGGATTTTTTGGTCATCCGGCCGGATTACGAACCCTGTTCTTTGTTGAACTCTGGGAGCGTTTTTCGTACTACGGCATGCGCGCGTTGCTCGTGTTGTTCATGACAGCGCCAATTGCCGCTGGTGGACTTGGAATGCCGACTGCCGAAGCAGGCCCCATTTACGGGATGTACACGGCCAGTGCCTACCTCATGTGTTTGCCGGGAGGATGGCTCGCCGATCGACTGATCGGGCAACGACGAGCGGTCTTGATGGGCGGCATCATCATCATGATTGGGCACATCATTCTGGCGTTTCCGGGCGTTTCGACGTTTTTCGCAGGACTGCTGTGTGTGGTGGTTGGCACCGGATTGCTCAAGCCAAATATCTCGACGATGGTTGGGCAATTGTATTCCACCGAAGATGAGCGCCGCGATGGTGGTTTTTCGATCTTCTACATGGGCATCAATCTCGGTGCGTTGCTTGCGCCGCTGGTGACGTCATCGCTTGCGCAGGAACAGTGGTTCAAGGATTTGTTGACTGGGTGGGGCATTGCTCCCGAAACGTCGTGGCACTGGGGATTTGGTGCGACGGCCGTGGGCATGTTCATTGGTGTCGTGTGGTACATCATCGACAGCAAAACGCTTGGGGACGCTGGCAAAGCACCGGCCGTGAGTGGTCCCAATGAAGCGGCACTCCTTCGGCGAAAGTTCTTCATGGGATTGGGAGTGTTTGCGGCGGTGTTGGTGGTGCTGGTTGCACTGCAGGCCTTGGGCGTGATGTCGTTCAATGTCGAGAAAGTCAGCAAACTTTTTGGCACTGGATTGCTGCTGACTGTGGTTGCGTTTTTCGTCTGGTTGTTTGCCAGCGGCGGTTGGACTGCAGAAGAGAAGAAACGCCTGGTGGTCATGACCGTGCTGTTCCTCGGGGCGTGCGTGTTCTGGTCGGTGTTTGAACAAGCCGGAAGCACGCTCACGTTGTTTGCTGAACGCAGCACACGGAACGAACTGTTTGGTGTGTCGTTTGCCTCGGGCAAGTGGCAGTCGGTCAATTCATTGTGGGTCATTATTCTGGCGCCCATCTTTGCGTGGCTTTGGGTGAAGCTGGGCAATCGAAATCCAACCAGCGCCGCGAAGTTCTCGCTGGGGTTACTGTTCGTGTCGGCCGGTTTTGCGCTGATGGTTCCCGCAGCGCAACTGGCCGCGAACGGAAATCGTGTGGGTTGGTGGTGGTTGCTGGGATGTTACTTCCTGCACTCGGTTGGCGAGATGTGTTTGAGCCCCGTGGGCCTGTCGGCCATGACGCGGCTGGCGCCGGCGCGCGTGGGTTCGTTGATGATGGGTGTGTGGTTTCTGGCGACGTCGGTTGGCAGCTTCATTGGCGGGTCGGTGGCCGGGTTGTACGAGTCGTTGGCGTTGCCCCAGCTGTTTGGTGTGGTCGCGGCGTACGCGTTGGTGTTCGCAGTGATTCTGGCGTTGCTCATTAATCCGATCAAGAAGATGTTGGCGCGAGGTTAGCGCTCTTCGACTTTGTTGTAGAAGATTGAAAGAATCGCACCGTTGGCCGACATCTGGCCGCGGTGCGATTTTCTTTTGTGTGCCACTTGGAAGTGGTCGCAGGGTGACTTCGAAATCGAATACTGCTAACCGCTTCCACGGATTAACTGCGGACTAACTGCATATGAACGGGGGACTAGTGGCCGCCCAACTGCAGCCGACGGCATTTGTTTTTCTACTGACTGTATTAACGCTTTGTGTCCTGATGGATTGGCAGGTAGCGCTCCGGAGGTTTGGTACCACCAGCAGCGCGTTGCACATCCCAATCGACTCTAGTTGGCGTTTGCTTGATGCACGCTACAAAATGACCCGGTGCTTTTTCTTCCAATGGCGGCACGATAGCCGAACACGCCGCGTCTTTCGCGGGATGCGGGCAACGCGGATGAAACACGCAGCCGGTTGGCGGATTGGCGGGTGATGGTGGTTCGCCCGGCAACAGGAGGCGCTGACGTTTGATGCGTGGGTCGGGAACGGGTACGGCCGAGAGGAGCGCTTGGGTGTAGGGCATAAGCGGCATTGCGAACAAGCTTGCCCGTGGCGCCATTTCCACGATGCGACCCAGGTACATCACGGCAACGCGGTCGGCCATGTGTGCCACGACTGCGAGATCGTGCGCGATGAACAAATAGGCCAGTCCGCGATCGCGTTGGAGATCACGCAGCAAATTCACAACTTGTGCTTGCACGCTGACGTCGAGCGCCGACACTGGTTCGTCGCACACGATGAAGCGTGGTTCAACCGCGAGCGCACGTGCAATACCGACGCGTTGACGCTGGCCGCCGCTGAATTCATGCGGATATCGCGTGGCGTACTCAGGGCGCAGCCCCACTTCTTCGAGCAACGCGCGCACTCGCGTATCAGCAGCGGCCCCTTCGGCCAGCTTATGCACGATCAACCCTTCACGAATGGCGCCACCAATTGTCATGCGCGGATTGAGTGATCCGTAAGGATCCTGAAACACAATCTGCATGCTTCGTCGCAACTTCCGCAGTGCTTCTCCTTTGAGTGCGAGCACATTGACGCCGTCAAACTCCACCGAGCCCGCAGTGGGTTCAATGAGACGAAGCAGTGCGCGTCCCGTGGTAGTTTTGCCGCATCCTGATTCGCCAACGAGCGCGAGGGTTTCGCCGGCCTTCACGGTGAACGACACTCCGTCCACCGCTTTGACCTGACCTGTTACGCGGCGAAAGACGCCACTCCTGATGGGGAAATGTTTGGCGAGATTCCCCACGGTCAGCAGCGGTGAATCGCTTCTTGCTTCGGGTACGAGGCGCCGAGAGTTTGCGGCGTCGACTGATGCATCACTCACGAGAGCACACCCGCGTTTGATTCGGCGGTGCGCACACGTCGCTCAGGCTCTTCGATGAGATGGCAACGCGCGTAATGGTTGTTTGCCACGGGCAACAGCTTTGGCGCTTCGTTTCTGCACCGATCGAACGCATACGGACAACGATCGCGAAACCGGCAACCCGTTGGCCAGGCTGTTGGTGGTGGCACGGTGCCGCGGATGGTTTGCAGGCGTTCGTTGTCTTCGCCCATGCGTGGAATGGCGGCCAGCAGACCTTCGGTGTATGGGTGCGATGGATGTTCGAAGAGCGCATTAACCGAAGCTTCCTCGACGACTTCGCCTGCGTACATCACGATCACGCGCGATGCCATTTCGGCCACGACCCCAAGATCGTGTGTGATGAGCAGGAGTGCGAGGCCCGTGCGGTCGCGCATGTCGCGCAGCAGCTCGAGAATTTGCGCCTGAATGGTGACGTCGAGTGCCGTTGTCGGTTCGTCCGCAATGACCAACTGCGGATCGAGAATAAGTGCCATTGCAATCATGACGCGCTGACGCATGCCGCCCGAGAGCTCGTGCGGATATTGTTTTGCGCGCGTGGCGGGGTCGGGAATTCCAACTTGCGCGAGCATTTTGACTGCCCGCTCCCATGCATCACGGCGTGACACCGTTTGATGCACGCGCACCACTTCCGCAACTTGGTCACCAACCGTCAGCACGGGATTGAGCGCTGTCATTGGTTCCTGAAAGATCATGGCGAGGCGATTGCCGCGCATCTGACGCAATTCTTCGGTGGGCAGCGTTGCGAGATCCTTACCCGCGAATCGTATGCTGCTGCCCGGTTCAATGCGCCCCGGAGGTGGCACCAATCGCAAGAGCGACAGCGCGGTCACCGACTTTCCGCAGCCTGATTCACCCACTAAGCCAACAGTTTCGCCGGCGGCCACGGTGAACGATACGCCGTCCACGGCACGCGCAACTCCTTCCGGCGTGTTGAAATACACACGGAGTGAATTGACGGAGAGCAGGGGCTCACCGTTTGCGCTGGTCGTTGGCGAAGAATTCATCAGGTTGTTGGCCACGCGTGAACCTGTTCCGGTGCAAACACATCGCGCAAGGCGTCGCCGAGGGCGTTGCAGGCGAGGACGATGAGGACGATGGCGATGCCGGGGAAGAACACCAGCCACCAATGGTCCCAGCCGGATATGCCCGATGCGCTTTGCAAGAGACTTCCGAGACTTGATTGCGGTCCGCCTGCACCAAGGAACATCAGTCCGGCCTCGAGAACGATCACGTGCCCGATTCCGAGAGTGGCCATCACTGCAAGTATCGGCACGAGGTGCGGGAAGATGTGGCGCGCGGCAAGGCGTGCCCTGCTCACACCAGTTGCTTGCGCCGCCAACACCCAGTCTCGCGTTAACAGACTGCCCACTTCGCCTCGTGTAAGGCGCGCTACTTCAAACCAACCCGTCATTCCTATCAACAGAATGAGCTGGGGCACGCTCAACGGCTCGCTTACAATCGACGACACTGCCAGCAGAATGAGAAATCTCGGCAACGAGAACGAGATGTCGGTGATTCGCATCAAGACCGTCTCAAACCAGCCTCCAACCATTGCGGAAATCATCCCGTAGGCCAACCCGATTGCCAGCGAGATTGCCGTTGCACTCGCGGCAATGATGAGCGACACCTGACTTCCCTTGAGCACAAGGCTGAACAAATCGACGTCCAGGGTGTTGGTGCCCATGACGTGCGTTGACGAGGGTGGTTGATACTTCGTCTGCGACACCAGACCGGAATGCAAGTCGTACGGCGCAAAGTACGGTGCCACGAGAATTGTCAGCATGAACGCCAGCAGCAGCAAGACCGAGCGGCGCAACAACAGCGCGCGAACTGGCGGACGTTGCATCAACGGCGCAGTCGAGGATCAAGAAGTTCCCGCACAACATCTGCAAGAAAACTTCCGAGTGCCGTCATCGCGCTTCCAACAATGATGATACCGGAAACGAGCGGGTAGTCGCGTTTGTTCACTGCCAGTGTCAACAACGCACTCATTCCGGGCCAACTAAAGACTTTTTCGATGAGAATTGTTCCCACCAGCAGCGCCGGAAAAAACATGCCCGCTATCGTCACCAGCGGAAGTACGGCGACACGCAGCGCATGATTCGAAATCACAACCGATTCTGGTACGCCTTTGGCCCGGGCTGTTCTCAGAAATTGCAGGCCCACCACATCACGCATGGCGGCGCGTTGGTATCGCGCAAAAGCCGCTGCGTTAATGAGTGTGAGCGACAACCAGGGGAGTACGAGATGCCGTGTGCGGTCGTGGAGCGTCTGCCACGAGAAACCGACGACGTCGGTGGACGACATGCCTCCCGTTGGAAGCCGCGGCCAATGCAGCGCCAACAACAAAATCAGAATCATCGCGACCCAGAAATCGGGCATGGAGATGATGCCAAGTGTGATACTGCTGGCGATGCGATCAGAACGCGAATCCGTGTTCACGCCTTGCCATACGCCAAACCCAATTCCGAGGGCCAGACTTGAAAAAAATGCCAGTGACATGAGCAACAGCGTATTCGGCAACACTGCGCCAATCAACGACACCACTGTTTGACCGCGGTAAGCCTTGGACGTCAGCAAGTCGCCACGAACAACATGGGACATCCAGGAACCGTACTGCTGCAAGATCGGCGTATTGTGGCCGGCATCGTCGCGCAGGCTCGCAATGACTGCAGCGGTGGCGTTGGTGTTGTCCAACAAGTGCGAGAATTCGTCACCCTTGACCGATCGCATCAAGCCGAATGCGACGGACGCCGAGATGAAGACCACCAGGAGTCCCTGCGCCAACCGCGACAGGACGCGCGGAACGCTGATCAGCGGGACGCTCCGGAGCATGCTCCGCTGGATGCTACGGAGAGTGCTCCGCTGGATGCTACGGTTGTCATCAATCGCGCTTGAGACGTTGCGCCGGATCGATCGACCAATCGGCAAGATGCGCGTACCAACCATCGGCACGCATTGGCGGCAGCAGAATGCGCCGGTGAATGACTCCGATATTCACGTCTTCAAATAACCAGATGGCAGGCGCGTCGTCGACGATCTGCTGCATCGCGTGCACCCACAACTGATTGGCGACCGGTGCTTTGAATGCGCTGAGTGCGCTGTCAATCTTTGCGTCAAACGGCTTGCTGGAATAGCCGCCAAAATTTCGTCCACCGATGCCACGTGTGCCCCATGCACCGGCGAGCCCCTGCAGTCCAGGTGTTACAACGAACATGCCAAGATACGTATCAAAATTCCCGGCTGACAATTCTTCGCGCAACACGGTCATTTCGGGCACGCGCACTGTTGCCTTCACACCTACGTTCCGAAACTGTCCTTCCATGGAGTTGGCGAATGTCTGTCGGTTCTGACTGCTGCTGCTGACCGCAATCTGAAACGCCAACGGCACACCGTTTTTCATGCGCACGTCACCGCCCTTTGGCAGCAACCATCCCACCGAATCAAGCAGGGCGCGCGCATGTGCCGGATCGTACGGGATTTGCCTGATGTCGTTCGCGTTCACGACCAATGCGCGTGGCGACGGACCAATGGCGGGCGCACCAAACGTGTCCAACACCATTCGCGTTGATGCCGAGCGGTCGATGGCCATGCTGAGCGCATGACGCACGTTGATATCAGCGAAAAGCGAATTGGGCGCCTTGGGATTGTTGCGAGCGTGCAAATTGAATGTGAGGTA
This sequence comes from Gemmatimonas sp., assembly GCA_040004335.1. GTDB lineage: Bacteria > Gemmatimonadota > Gemmatimonadetes > Gemmatimonadales > Gemmatimonadaceae > Gemmatimonas. The sequence goes on along the minus strand of JBDUBA010000493.1, from coordinate 14,869 downwards.
CGCGTAGCCGCTTTGCGAGAACGACTGCGCGCGCAACGAGGGCGTGCGTGCGACCGTTGGCAAATCCTCAACGCGCAATTTCTCGTAGAAATCGGATTCGCCACCAAAAACCGAGAGGATGGCCGCCGACGCATCAGAAGCAACGGAGAACGTCACACGATCCAGTTTGGCGCGTCCGCGATAATTGGCGGAATCCGCGACCAGCTCGACATTCTGCAGCACTACTCGGCTGGCAAACCGAAACCGTCCAGACCCAACTGGTGTTTGCGTGAGGGAATCGTCTGCCAGACTGCCGAACGGAATTTTCGACAAACGATGCGCAGGCATGATGTACATGGAATACGTCGCCTGAAAAAACTGTTGTGGCATGCGACGCTTGAACCAAACGACGGCGGTGAGCGAATCCTTCACGCTCACAGAGTCGATATTCGAGAGGTAGTCGGAGTTTACGCTTTTCGACTTTGGATCGGTATACGCACGAAACGTGAACTGGACGTCAGCGGCACGTACTGGCTGACCGTCATGCCAACGTGCGTCCGGATGCAACTTGAACGCGATTGATAGCGAATCGGGCGCCCATTGCCACGCGCTCGCGAGCTGCGGCACAAATCCGGCGTCGCCAATGGTGTTCAGGCTATCTCCGATGTCGGCCAGTTTGTCGAAGACCGCGTGGATGACGGCGAAGTCGGCGGCGTTGTCCGCGGACGGTGGATAGAATCGGTCAAAATCCACCGGCATTGCGATGACGACATGTCCGCCGGTGGGCGATCCGCTCGGAGATGCGCCACTCGCTACCGACGTTGCACTCTTGCTGTCGGTACACGCCATCATGAGGAGTAGCGTGGCCCAAAGACTGCGGGTCGCGTGAGCTCGTTTCGATCGAGTCATGACTTGGGAAGGTGTGTCCGCAGTGCTCACTGCCAATGGTGCGATCATCTTGTTCACGCAGTTGAATGTGATGCTCATGAGCGCGGGGAAAGATGTCGTTAGTGCAACCGGTGTGACACGCGACCACTGGTGTGGATCACCGCACGGCAAACGCATGCATACGATGTGAGAGTGCGGCTATCGGCGCCAGAGCCAGTCTGGTTCTGCCATTCGTTTTCGCACTACTTCCACGTCATCGAGGATGTTTCTGGGTATCGACCACGGAACACAGTTTCCGCAGTCACGAAACGCCTCGTGCAGTGCCCGTTCTACAACCACGGCCGCGTTCTCTGTCCCGTCACCCAGATTCAGCCAGTCTGACAACACCGCTGCCGGTTCCGGGCGAATGGCATTGGCGCCAAGCACGGGAGTGAGGCGATGCTGATCGTCGTGAATCAGGATGCTGCCGTGCTGCAAGTAAGCGCCGCGTTCGCGCCAAACGGAGCTCGCAATGAGTTTCTGGTCGCCAACTGCAATTTCTCCCATGGCAATCCCAGAGAAACACACGATCGCTTCGTCATGCGGGGTGGCCCCCACCGCATCCGCAATGCGTGCGCCGACCGTGCTCGCGCCTCCCGCCCTTGCGCCCACGTCGTTCGTGCTGCCGTCGTTCGTGCTGCCGTCGTTCGTGCTCCCGTCGTTCGTGCTGCCGTCGTTCGTGCTCAGGTCGCCTGTCTGCAACGCACCAACAATACGTGCCGGCACTCCCAAAATCTGCATCGCGCGGAGAAGCCGGGCGTTCACGGCGTCGTAGGCCGTGGCCCAGCGGACATGGTTCGGCATAGGTATCGTGACGCTGTAGGTCACCTCCCTCGAATGCAGCAAGGCGCGCCCACCAGTTGGCCGCCGCACAGCACGCAACCCCAGTTCGGTGAGCGCATCCGCCGAATAGACGCCCTTCGCACGTTCGTGCCTTCCAAACGAGACCGTGGGCTCTGACCACTCGTACACGCGCAGAATGCCGACACCCTGAGCACGTGCCACGTCCATCAGGCTGACATCGCATGCCATATTCCAGGCGCCCGCCGCTGGGGGCGTGCGAAGTAGTAACCAGCTGTCCGGCAGCTGCATCAGGAGGCTCCGGAAGGAGGAAAGTTCTGGCTCTCAAAGCCGTTGTGGTGCGGAAGCGCCATCGAACGATTTCCGCCGTTTTCGGCATCCGGCAGCGATATGAAGTCGGGTTAAGTTTAGCCAGCGCGCCAATCGGCGCTTCTCAATCGCTTCGACCCGGACCCCGCGTCCGAATTCTGAGGATTTCATGGCAACACGTACCCGCCCCGCGACCAGTTTCGCGGCGGATTCGTTTATCCCGCGCCACAACGGCCCCGACGCCAACGAACAACAGGACATGCTGGCTGCGCTTGGATACGCGTCGCTGGATGCCTTCATCGATGCAGTGGTTCCGGAACAGATTCGTTTTCGCAGCACGCTTTCTACCGGGCCGTCGCGCAGTGAGCCCGATGTTTTGGCGGAGCTTCGCACGATTGCCGCGAAGAATCGCGTGTATCGGTCGCACCTCGGCCTGGGTTACTACGGCACACATACGCCGGGGGTGATTCTTCGCAATATCATGGAGAACCCCGCGTGGTACACGGCCTACACGCCGTATCAGGCGGAAATTGCGCAGGGACGTCTGGAAGCGCTGCTCAATTTTCAAACGGTCATTGTTGATCTGACGGGACTGCACATTGCGAATGCATCGCTGCTGGATGAAGGCACGGCCGCGGCCGAGGCGATGTATCTCGCGCTTGCAAGCAAGGGCAGTGCAACGAAGAACACGTTCCTGATTGCCAACGATTGTCACCCGCAGACGATTGCGGTGGTGCAAGCTCGTGCCGAAGCACGCGGAGTGAAAGTGATTGTTGCCGACCCCAAGGATTTCAACGTTGACGGGGTGTTTGGAATTCTGTTGCAGTATCCGGGCACCGATGGCGTCGTTGCGGACTATCGCGAGTTGTGTGAAGCCGCGCACTCGGCGGATGCGTTGGTGACGGTCGCGACGGATTTGTTGGCGCTCTGCGTGCTGACGCCGCCCGGCGAATGGGGCGCTGACATTGCCGTCGGAAATTCGCAGCGCTTTGGCGTGCCGATGGGATTTGGTGGACCACATGCGGCGTTTTTTGCGACGAAAGATGAATACAAGCGCAATCTGCCGGGACGCATCATTGGATTGTCACGCGACAGCGACGGCAAGCCCGCGTTGCGTATGGCGCTGCAAACGCGTGAACAACACATCCGTCGCGAAAAAGCGACCAGCAATGTGTGTACGGCGCAGGTGCTGCTGGGCGTGATGGCGGGCATGTACGCTGTGTATCATGGTCCCGATGGATTAACGCACATCGCGAAACGTGTGCACGGTTTGGCCACGACGTTGGCGGGCGGGCTGCAAGAGCTTGGTCTGCACGTAACGCACGACAACTATTTCGACACGTTGCGCGTGGAAGTGGGCGCGCACGGCCAGGAAGAAATTCTTGCTGCGGCCGATCGTGCGCAGCTCAATTTGCGTGTGCTTGAACCGGGTACGCTTACAGTCTCGCTCGATGAAACAACCACACCCGCAGATATCGCAACGTTGTGGGCCGTCTTCAACAACGGCGAAGAAGTGTCGTTCACGTTTGCAGACATGTCGGCCGGCATTGATGACAGTTTCGACGAACGCTTCCGTCGCGTGTCGCCGTTCCTGACACATCCTGTGTTTCATCGGTACCGCAGCGAGACGGAAATGCTCCGCTACATGTATTCGTTGCAGGCGAAAGATTTCTCGCTCGTACACGGCATGATTCCGCTGGGTTCGTGCACGATGAAGCTCAACGCTACCACGGAGATGATTCCGGTTACGTGGCCGGAGTTTGGGCAGTTGCATCCGTTCGCGCCGCCTTCGCAGACGCAGGGATATCAGGAACTGTTCGCGCAACTGGAGCGTGATCTCGCGGACATCACGGGTTTTTCGGGAGTGTCGTTACAACCCAATGCCGGTTCGCAGGGTGAATACGCTGGACTCCTTGTAATTCGCGCGTATCACGAAGCGCGCGGTGAAGCACATCGCACCACGTGCCTCATTCCGCAGTCGGCGCACGGAACGAATCCGGCAAGCGCGGTGATGGCCGGTTTCCATGTCGTCGTCGTCAAGACCGACACGAACGGCAACGTTGATATGTCCGACTTGCGCGCAAAGGCCGAGGAGCATGCGACAAGTTTGGGTGCGCTGATGGTGACGTATCCGTCAACACACGGCGTGTTTGAGTCGAGCATCAAGGACATCTGCGCGATCGTGCACGAACATGGTGGGCAGGTGTACATGGACGGCGCGAACATGAACGCGATGGTTGGTATCGCGCGTCCGGGCGATCTTGGGGCGGACGTCTGTCATCTCAATCTGCACAAAACGTTCTGCATTCCGCACGGAGGCGGTGGACCGGGCATGGGTCCGATTGGTGTTGCGCCGCAACTCAAGCCGTTTTTGCCCGGACATCCCGTTATCAAGACGGGCGGATCACATGCGATTGGCGCAATCAGCGCGGCCCCGTGGGGATCGGCCAGCATTCTGCCAATCTCGTACGTGTACATTCGCCTGATGGGCGGTGAGGGACTCACCGAAGCGACCAAACTCGCAATTCTCAATGCGAACTACATCGCGAAGAAACTGGAAGCGCACTATCCGGTGTTGTATCGCGGACAGAACGGACTCGTGGCGCACGAATGCATTCTTGATACGCGCGCCCTCAAGGGATCATCCGGCATCGAAGTGGAAGACATCGCCAAGCGGCTGATGGATTACGGCTTCCACGCGCCGACCATTTCATTCCCAGTTGCAGGTACCGTGATGGTTGAACCGACAGAAAGTGAAGAGAAAGTTGAACTCGATCGGTTCATCGAAGCGATGATCAGCATTCGCGAGGAGATTGCCGCGGTCGAGCGTGGTGAACTGGATCGCACGAACAATCCGCTCAAGCGCGCGCCGCACACGGCGGCTCATGTAACGTCGGACGATTGGGATCGCCCGTACACGCGTCAGCAGGCCGCGTATCCCACGCAACACACGCGTGAGCGGAAATTCTGGCCGTCGGTGGGTCGTGTGGAGAGTGCGTTTGGTGATCGCAATCTGATCTGCTCGTGCCCGCCCATCGAGAGTTATCAGGAGAACTAATTCGTCCCAGGCGTTTATGGAGCAGTATGGCTCTCAACAAAACGTTGTTTACCAGTCGCAATACTTTCGTCGTTTCGAAGACTTCGGTCTTTGGTGCGGCGATTGTTTTTTTGCTTCTGGGGTTGTTGCCGGCGTCTGGTCGAATAAGCGCAGAGTTGCATGGGCAATCGCCGTCACCACCGGTGGAACATCCCAATTCGTTTTCCATCGAAGCGAACCCGATACGCGGGACGTTGTCGTACACGCGCTTTGCGTCACCAAAATGGGAGTTCGGTGTGAGCGCGGGATTCGGGTTTCCGCAGGCCGATCAGACCTTGTCTGGCAAGAAGGGCGCAGACTTTCGTGACTACCTGAACATTGGCGCGATTGCGCGGACACACTTTGCAAACGATCACGCACTCCTTGAACTCGGCGCACGCGCGGGTGTCGCCGACTACTTCGTGTGCACGGCCAGCGACTGTTGGCCGCAGGCATACGTGGGGCCGAGTGTTCTTGCGGCGGTGGGTGGACGCCGGGTGAAGGTTGGTACGCGGTTAACCGCGGGATGGATTGCGGGGGCGGGGCACGACGCGGATGTATTTGCCAGCGTGTCGCCGGTGAATTTGTTGGTGAGTTGGAGATGGTGAGGAACGGCCAGTCCGCCATCATGCGCGCATTGCCTTTAACGGATCAACGCGAACGGCTTTCCACGCCGGTATGGCGCTGGCCGCCACTGACACGATCAACAGCACCATAGCAACTCCGCCAAAAATCATCGGGTCGCGGGCGCTCACTTTGAACAGCAGGCGTTCTATCAATCCGGCGGATAACCACGACGCCACCAGTCCAATCGAGACCCCGGCCATCACAAGCGTCAGCCCCTGCCAAACGATGAGTCGCACAACGTCTATCGGCTTGGCGCCGAGTGCAATTCGCACGCCTATTTCGCGAGTGCGTTGCGCGACGAAGTAAGCGATCACACCATAGATACCAATTACTGCCAAAGCCAATCCCAACGCACCCAACAGCGCAAACAACAACGTTGTAAACCTCGGCACCGCAACCGACCGTAAAATCACTTCATTCATTGTGGAAATTCCGGACAGTGGCAACAACGGGTCGATGGAAGTAATTGTGCGACGAATGTCAGAAACCAGCGACTCGACCGGTAGTGACCCGCGTATTACCAGGGTCATTGTGCGCTCGAGACGTTGTGCCGCTGGATAATACACTTCATCCGTCGCATCATTGCTCAAACCATTTGCGCGTACGTCGCCGATCACGCCTACAACAGTGCGCCAGACTGTTGGTGAATTTTTCCCGTTGCAGCTTGAAATGCGTTTGCCAACGGGATCCTCTGCGCCGAAGAGTTCACGCGATAATGAATGATTGATGATTACAACCAACGGCGCACCGCCACGATCGGCGGATGTAAATGCCCGTCCCCGTTCGAGCGTGAGCCCCAGTGCGCGAATGAGCGCAGGCGTTCCCGAACGCTGATTGGCGCCGAGTGTCTTGTCTGTCGTAGAGCCTTCGGCCTGGACGCCGCAATCCGCGCCACCAGCTCCAATGGGAATGCGAGAAATGAGTCCCGCCGCCAGGACGCCAGGAATGGTGCTCACTTCATCAACAATGCGTTCGAACGCGAGCGTTACAGTGGTATCACTGGAATAGCGCGACTCTGGTAGCGCAATCGTGGCAATGAGTGCGTTACGCGGATCAAATCCTGGCTTGACGCTTTGCAACAACGTTGCGCTCCGTAACAGCAGGCCTGCGCTCACCAGCAACACCAGTGCAAGCGAAACCTGGCCAACAACCAGCGAAGCTCGCAATCCATTGCGCAAGCTGCCTGCGCCATCACGGTGCCCTTCGCTGAGTGTACCGCGCAGATCGGGACGCGATGCACGGTAAGCCGGGACGAGTCCAAACACGATCCCGGCGACCAGGCCGAGCGAGATGGTGAACAGAAGCATTGTTCCGTCAAGCGTGACGTCCTGCAGGCGCGGGATACTGGCCGGTGCATTTCGAACGAGAACTCTTAGACTCGCGACCGCAACCAACAATCCCGCTGCTGAACCAACCAGCGCCAGTACCATGCTTTCCACCAGAAGTTGGCGCAAAATACGTCGGCGGGCTCCGCCCAATGCGCTTCGAACTGCCATCTCCTTTTGGCGCACGGCAGCACGCGCCAACAGCAGGTTTGCAACGTTTGCACACGCAATGAGCAGGACGAGTGCGACCGCACCAAACAGCAGCAAGAGAATGGATCGTACATCGCCGACTACAACGTCACGAAGGGGACGGGCAATAATTCCGCCATCGAAACTGGAATTCGGAAATTCGCGCGCCAGCGTTTTTTGCACACCTTCAAGTTCTGCAACGGCGGCGGCCGCAGAAATTCCTTCGCGTGGCAATCCTACAACGCTGACTTCATGATCGCCGTGATCATTGATCTGTTCTGCCGTGAGTGCCAGTGGTAACCAGATACCCGGAGAAGCGGCAGCTTGCGTTGAAAGCGCGTACTCGCGCGCGGCCACACCGAGTACCGTGTGTCCAACACCGTTGAGAATGATCGTGCGACCGACAATTGATTTGTCGCTTGCGAAGTTTGTTTTCCACAGCGCGTACGACAACACAACTACTGGCGGCGAACCGGGGTGATCTTCCTGCTCGGTGAAATAACGTCCGACAACGGGCGGGATGTACATGGCGCGCCAATAGCTGGCTGATGCGCGCGTGACACGCAGCGCGATTGGATCTCCATTACCGGTGAGTGTTCGACTACGATCGCCTGTCGTGGCAGCGAGCGCTTCGAACGACTTCGTGCGCTGCACCCAAGTGGCGTAGTTTCCGAACGTGACAAACATTCCGAAGCGGTCATTGGCGCCGTTCTTCTCACGCAATTGCACGAGGCGATCGCCGTGCGCGTACGGGAGGGGACGCAACAGCACGTTATTCACGACGCTGAAAATTGCGCTGGTCGCGCCGATGCCCAGTGCGAGCGTCAGCACGGCAACAAGCGCGAAGCCCGGATTGCGAAGAAGCTGACGTGTGGCAAATCGTAAGTCCTGCTGGACGGATGTCAGCCATTCGCTTCGTTGCATCGCTCGCTCCCGTTGTTGGCCCAGCGTTTCCAAAGTGTGTGTGATTGAGCTGATATCGCCGAAACGTCGTGTTGCAACCGATCGGGCATCCTTCTCGGACATACCGGCAGCCAGGTATTCAGCAACGGCAGACTCGAGGTGAAATCGGAGCTCTTCATCAACGTCGTCACGGACACTGGGGCGCCAGAATCGGAGGTATCGACGCCAGCGTGTCGCGGCCGCGTGCGAATTGGAGGCCGATAGAGGTCTTGAGTCGCGCGGCGATTCCGTGCGTTTTGCTGACACGTGTCAGGCCGGACTTTCGGTGGCATCCAACACCTTGCCAACGGCCATTGTGAATCGATCCCAGATGGCTGTTTCGGCGGTGAGTTGTCTGCGGCCGGCGGCAGTAAGGCGATAGTACTTCGCACGTCGGTTGTTTTCGGTAATGCCCCAGTCGGCAGCAAGCCAGCCGCGGTTTTCCATTCGGTACAGCGCGGGATACAGCGAGCCTTCTTCAACCTGCAACGCGTCGTCGGTGATGCGTTGAATCCAGCGCGCTATACCGAACCCGTGCAGCGGACCCCATGACAGTGTCTTGAGAACGAGGATATCGAGACTGCCTTGCAGCAGTGCGACGGAGGTTTCGGCCACGACTTGCTCACTTAGTTGGTCTGAGGGAGTAGGTTGGGGTCGTTCACTTAGGATGTCAAGGGGAGGCCTGAATTCTTGCCTGTCGATTGTTGCGGGTCGGTGCATCGGATTCACGCAGGCCGGACGCCGGTACTACGCACATCTGTGCGTGGGTCAAAACAAGAACAGGTGGTAGCAGCTGAAGTGCAAACTCTTGTTCGCGGTAGCGCGCAGGCACGCAGGTATTCTTTTCGCAGCGGCACGTGGGCACGTAGGCACGCAGGCACGCAGGCACGCAGGCACGCAGGCACGGACTACGGCTCGCGGAAACGCGAGAAGTCATGCGCCGATTTTCATTTTTACATTCACTACACTCGGTCAACGTACTGAAGGGCCGTTCGCTAACCCGATTCGCGAACGGCCCGTTGCGCTGCTACTGCCGTTATTCGCCCAGATGCAATTTGTAGTCGCCGCTACTGAGCAACCCCGCATCACCACCCGCCGCAATCTTGACCTTCACCATCCACCCATCGCCATACGGATCGGTGTTGATGAGTGCAGGCTCCTTATCGAGGCGATCGTTGATCGCGACAATTTCGCCGGCAACCGGCATGTACAACTCGGAGACCGCTTTCACGGCTTCGACCGTACCGAACACATCGTGCGATCCGTACGTCGCGCCAACTTTCGGCAATTCGACATACACAATGTCGCCCAGTTCGCCCTGCGCGAAATCCGTGATGCCAATTGCAAACACGCCATCGTCGCTGGTGGCCTTCACGAATTCATGTTCCTTGGTGTAACGCAAATCGCCTGGGATGTTCGACACGGACAGACTCCGAAAACGAGAAGGAAAAAGCGCTCGACTCAGCGCGTATTGGCGAACGTGAGAAGTTGGCTCCACAAATCTGACACGCGGTTGGCCAGTTGTTCAACCGAACCATCGTTATTGACCACAAACTGTGACCGCGCCCGCTTTTCGGCGGCGGGCCACTGCGCGCTCATCATCGCGTGTGCGTCGGCCTCGGGCAAGGTGCGATTCTGCATCAATCGCCTGAGCCGCACCGCATCCGGGGCATCAACAAAAATCACGGCGTCGACGCTGTGCTCGAGGCCCGTTTCGAACAGCAGCGGGATATCTGACACGATGACCTTATGAGCACCCTCGCGTGCGATCTCCAGTTCGCGGTCGCGAAGCGCCCGGACGGCCGGGTGCACGATCTGATTCAAGGCATCGCGCGCCACTGGATCATAGAACACAATGTGACGAAGCGCCTCGCGGTCGAGTGTGCCGTCAGCCCTGAGCACTTGATCGCCAAAACGGTCGCGTATCTCCTCAAGCCCGCGTGTGCCCGGCTCGACCGCCTCCCGCGCCAACACATCCGCGTCAATCACGGTGGCACCACGTTCGGCGAGCATCCGCCCGACAGTCGATTTTCCACTCGCGATGTTGCCGGTCAGACCAACATGCAGCGCTGGCTGCTGCTGTGGTTCGGGCGATGTCGGTGACCCAGACGCGGACGTTCCCGCCGCCGGAATCGCCGGATCATTCCCGGAATGTGCTGGCGCAGAATCGGTATTCGGGATCATGCCACAAGTTACGACGAAAACGCCCCGCTCGTGGACTCACGGCGGGGCGTTTCTCCAAGTCGGTCGACTATTAGTCGGTTACCGCTTCACGATCCTTTCAGGCAGCCGCACTGGCGTGTGCGCTGTCGCCCGCATCGTGAACGATTTTCCGTTTCTCACGGTTGACCAACAATTCCTGAATGACCCAGGACGCACCACCACGCTGGCGAATCTGGTGTGGCGTGCATCCGAGATAGCGCTGGCAGGTGTTACGGAACGCGCTTCCGGACGGGAAGTCGAGCGCACCGGCCACGCCATCGGCGCTACGTGATCCATCTTCGAGCATGCTCGCGGCGACAATCATGCGTCCCCACGTGAGCAGCTGATGCGGCGGGGGCAGATGCGCGCCTTCGAGTCGCTTGGACAACAAGCGGCGCGAGACCGCAATCAGTCGTGCCAACCCGTCCGGCGTGAGGCGTTCGTGCGCACGCGTCACGGACAACATGACGGCGTCACGCACCACACTGCGGAGCCCGGCCAGATGGGGCTTGAGCAAGCTGGAAACGCTGCGCGCTTCGGCCTGATCCAGCAGAGCGCCAAGCAGGGCGGGCGTGTCACCTTCGTCCGCGATAACGAGTACGTCGATGCCACAACGTCCGGCATCGAACATGTCCTTCGCGCGTTCTTTGCTCACGTCCACGTAGGCAACGAGCGCGGCGCGAGGCACGCGCACGCGGAGCTGGCGAACGCGCTCGAAATCGGCACGGCCGTCCACATACAGGTCGAATACGACCACATTGATTGGGCCGCGTTCACACGCGCGTGTGAGGGAGGTCCAGTCTTCACACGTCACGAAGCGATAGCGATCGCGCGCGGCGGAACGCAGCCGAGCGTGTCGTTGTTCGTGCGCCAGTAGTGTCGCGATTACACCCATGCGACCAACGTCCAGTTAAGAGGAAAGCGGAGTAGCATCACGGGTAGGACGCGGCGGGGGCGGGTTGGGTCACTCACAGCGTTACAAATCGGGCCCATCGCCCGATTTGTAACGGTGGGCAGGAGGCGCCGCACGCGGGGCGGCCCCAGCACCGGTGAGTGATTCTTGTGCCGGCCTGGCGGCCGCACCGCGTGCGGGAGCCGAATGGCCGAACAGGTGACTGCAGCTCAAAAAAACAGCAGCCTCATGGCCGAATGGGCCACGCAGCCCTTGAAAAGGCTGCAGCCGAAAAGCCGAAGAACAAACTGCAGTCGAAAAGCCGAACAACAAACTGCAGCCAGAGGGCCGAAGAACGGACAGCAGCCAAAGGGCCAAAGAACATGTAGCGGCCACAGCAAAAACTGCCGAACTGCCCGGGAAGGGCAATTCGGCCGAGGTGGCAGTGCTTTGGCAGTTCATCTGCAGCTTGTTATTCGGCTGTTCGGCTGCGGTCCGTTCTTCGGCGCTTCGGCTGCGGCCTTGGAAAAGGCCGCATGGCCCATTCGGCCATTTGGCTGCTGTTGTTGCTTCGGCTGCCGTTAGAGCAGCCTGGTCTGCCGGTCATCCCGTCGTGGCACAACATGGCATGCCCGACACCGCGCCTCGTAAGAGTCGGCGGCGCCCACCATGATCGTCGGCGAATCGTACGGCGCCGGTTGCCCACCAATAAGACGTTGATTCCGACTGGCCGGCGCACCGCACAGGATACAGATCGCGTGCAGTTTATCGACCACCTCAGCAATCGCCATCAATTGCGGCATACTGCCAAATGGTTCGCCGCGGAAATCCGTGTCGGTTCCAGCGAGAATCACGCGCCGGCCACGATCGGCCAACGCGGTCGCAACGTTGATGATGCCCTCGTCGAGAAATTGCGCTTCGTCAATCACAATGACTTGCGCGGTGGGATCGAGACGCTGATTGATTTGCGCCGACGAATCCACAGGGGTTGCTTCGAACGAACGTTGATCATGACTGGAGACAGCCCAGAGTCCGGCGTAGCGGTCGTCGAGATGTGACTTGAATATCTGCACGCGTTTGCGCGCAATGGTTGCACGTCGAACACGCCGTAACAACTCCTCGGTTTTTCCGCTGAACATCACGCCGGCAATCACTTCAATCCACCCGCCGGACGCCTGGAAGCCTCCACTCATGGGTTAGATCTCGTCGAAAGTGCCTGGAGATTTGCGAGGAGCGCGCTTGGCGTTCTTCATGCTATCGCCGCGCGACGACCACTCTTTTTTTGCTTCGGTTCGTTCGCTGATTGGACGATCACCAAACGAGCGACGTTCATCAGACGCGCGCGGCTCACCGCGGCTAAACGAACTGCGACCACCACCGCCACGCGGGCCATCACCACGCGGCGGGCCACTACGCTCCGGACGCGCTCCACGTTCACCACGATCGGAACCAAAGCTTGAACGCGCCGGACGCTCGCTGCGATCACCGAAAGTCGGACGCGCCGGACGCTCGCTACGATCGCCGAAACTCGGACGCGCCGGACGATCACCACGATCGCCGAAACTCGGACGCTCCGAACGTTCACCGCCAAAACGCGACGGACGATCACCACGCTCCGGACGATCACCGAACGAACGTGCCGGACGCTCGCCACGTGCTTCACGATCGCCAAAACTCGGGCGCGCAGGGCGTTCGCCGCTTTCGCTGCGCTCACTCCGATCACGCGGCGGACCAAACGTGCGCGCCGAACGCGGACTCCGTTCACCACCGCGATCACGATCGCCACCACGTGGCGGACGATCACCACGATCGCGCTCTTTACCAAAACCACCGCTGCGTGACGATCGCTCGCCGCCGGCACGATCGCCGCCCGAACTGCGGCCGCGCGATTCACCACCGTACGCGCCGCCGGGCCCACTGCGTTCATCAATGCGCGCACCCAACTTACGACCACGCAACTCCACGTTGCCCATCAACTCAACCACACGCGCGGCGTCAGCCGCATCGAGTTCGACCGTTGCGTGTGATTCAAAGAGTGCGATGCTACCAATGCGACCACCATCGATGCCCGCTTCATTCGCGATCGCGCCAACGATGTCGCCAACTTGCACATCGTCACGACGACCAACCGCAAGGAACACGCGCTGCTTCTGACCATCACCCATCAGTTCAAGCGGTGCTGAACCACGCGCTGCAGGCGCACCGCGATTGGCGTCACTGCGCATCGGTGCACCGGCGATCGGAGCTTTCGCGCGCGTCGAAGCGGACTCACGTTTGGCCCCTTCGTACAAACGCAGCGCCGCCGCCGCAATTTCTATTGCATCATGCGAGTCCAGCAGCGGCGCGAGCAACGCGAGTTCACTCGCAGACGCGCCGCCGTTCGCAAGCGTCGAGCGCAACGCTGTGCGCAACGTACGCGTGCGGCTTTCAATTGAATCTTTACGCACAGTTGGGGTCCACGGCTGCGCCGCGCCTCCGGTTAGACGGTGAAACGAAGGCACTTCGTCCGGCAACAAGAATGCGACGGCGTTAGCGGGGTGTCCCGCGAGTGCTTCGGTAATGGCTTCCACACCCGCGGGCGATTCCCACAGCACGACCAGCGAAGCCGGCGTGTTGGGCGCATGACGCGTGACATTTACAGTTTCGCTGTTGATCGCAATGCCGAGGCGCGCAAGTGCGCGACGCGCATCCGTTTCGCCGGCCTCGGACGTTGCAATAACTACCAGCGATGGCGGGTCAATTTCATCAAGCACCGCGCGCAACAATTCAGCGCGTGCAGCGGGAGTGCTGACCGCATACCGCGGCGTGATGACAAAATTTCCATCACCTTGCACCACCGGATTCACTCGGCGCGCGCGACGCATCTGTGCCTCGATAAACGCATCCGTCGCCTCGGTTTCCGAATCCAGCGTTGCAATGCGCATCGCATCGGCGGGCGCGTCGGCCAACAAGCTCTGCAACGTTTCGTCGGCGCCGTCGGCCAGCAACTCATCGAGACCCACCAACACAACGGACCGGAGTGACTGGAGGTCGAGGGACGCATCTTTGCGTAAGGCCAGCAAATCGTGTGGCGCGCCGGCAACCACTGCGACCGGTCCGGCCTGCAGTACTCGACGCGCGCGAATGACAGCGGTGACCGGCACCACGCGATGTGTATCGTCATCAAGCAACGTGCGAGCGGCGTCCGCCACCGCCAATGCTTGTTCAACAGTTGGAGTAATCACCAGGCAGGCCGGCGCTGCAATGCCTTTCGCGTCTCGGCTGCGTTCAATGGCCGGTCTCAGTGCGGCCGCCATCGTGCGGCCATCTGCCGGTCCGTGCAGTACCACGTGCTGCACTCGCGTCACCCCCGGGGTGTCCCGCTCTTCGTCGCCCACGTCCCGCTCCTCTTCAGTTGTCTGTCAGCGGCCAACCGCCCAGCGGTTGGCATGATGGGCATCGTAAATCGACCTTCGTGAACCGATGCCCGTTATGTGTACGCCCACGCCCCACTGGTTCGCCGAGTGTCCTCGCTCGAATTGACGGCCGTGTTGGCTATCGATTCAAAACCGGCTGCAGTGACCCGAAGGTCGGCCGCATTCGGTCGTCGGCTTTTGCGTT
>JBDUBA010000004.1:0-26596 GCA_040004335.1 Gemmatimonas sp. | reverse complement strand
GTTGGGGAAGTTGCGCTCGAACCCGCCTACGTACATCAGTGCGTGTCGCATGAAGGTCAGTCGGAGAGGGTGGGGGTGGTGCTTCGGCTTTCGGCTACCACAAGAGTATCGCGGGGGTGGCTATCACGCGAGCTCGGCCAGAGTTAATTTGGGCCACCTCCCTGCGCTCCGCCGAATGAGTTTTGAGACCTGTAACCTGCGCGGGATAACGCCGGCAGGAGTTCCGCAATGCGTGCACTCCCGGTTCTTGTTGCGTTTGGCTCAATGCTGAATAAGTAAGTCGCTGGCTGCGCAGAATGTACCGGCAGCGCCGCCCGAACCGCGCCTGTTCAACTATTCCGGCACGTACGCCGGCACGAAGTACGTCGAGGGAGCGCTTGCTCTTTTCATCGATAGCATGGTGGTCACACCCAAGGCTGGTCGGCGCAACCAACACGGAGCGCGTGCGGCATGACGCACACCACGCCTCCGCCTGGGCTTCCGAGCGAAAAAATTGCGTTGGTAAACAACAAGTTAAAGGTTTCGGCGAAGAAGTAGGTTCGGGCGCAGTTGATGTTTCAATAATCATACACATGCTCCACCCGAAACAAATTCTCCACTCGTATCCGGTGCAACACATCCAACAAATCGCGCACATGCACCTTGAGCAACATGCGCGTGCGCGTGGAATCATCCGGCATTCCATACGCAACAACGGCTGATGTGCGCGGCGCCAATTGCCACGTCTTTGGTGCGGTGCCACTCACCGTTACCACGTCCGCGCCGTCAATCTCCGCAATGCGCACGCGATTTGCCTGATCGGACAATGACAGCAACGCTTCGCGATACGGATCGTATCGATTGACGGAAATAAGCGCGTATCCACGATCAAGTGCTGCAACAGTTTTGAACCTCGCAGTGGCCGGGTCAGGTGCGCTGCTTAACGAGTCGCTCCACCCCGCAACCACAGCGTATCGCGTCAACACATCGGGTGTGTAACCCGCAGATGTTCCCGCACCAATCACCGTTGCATACACGGCTTTGATGAGATACTCGCCAGTCAACGCGAACCGGCGCTCCCATTTGCGAAGCAATCCAGGACCACCCGCCGGCAGCTCCCACAATCCGCGCAGTGCGCCCGTAAACGAAAACTCATACCAGCCGCGCGTCGTAATTAGAGTGGCATAGTCGCGCGCCACTTTCGCGGCGTATTTGTCTTCCTCCGTTCCGCCCTTGGGTGCATACGGTTCAAACAATCGGCCCAGCGTTCCCTCGTACACCCCCTTCAGTCCGTATTCCACCGCCGTACTCACACCAATCACGCACAACATCACATGCGTGCCCGTTGCGATTTCGTAACGCGGCTTCGCAGCCTTCCACGTGTCATGATACGAACGCCAGAACGTGCCGACTGATCCGATAAACGGAAATTGACTAGGCCGTTTGCCGGCCTCCAACCACCGCGCGTACGCCTCGCTGCTGTACACAAGGTCCCACTCGGGATGCGTGAGAAAATCCGCCACTTCCTCTCGCGGATATCCCTTGACACCATCCAACACAATGCGCGCCTCGGCGGACAAATTTGCGGGCATATGCGCTGATGTTACGGGCGGTGACGAGCCATCCGCACTTGGCTGATACAAATCCCACAACGCGTTGGTGAACTTCCCCGTCGGATCGACGCGACGCTTCACTTCAAACAACTTCCGCGAATTGGGATACGCGCGTGTAAATTGATCGCGCGTGGCAACTGGTTGATACGGGAGATAGTAGCGACCGCCGCTGGCGATTACATCACTAATCAACTCGCGCGTCCACTGCGCCACTTCGCGCCTGGCGGCGGGATCGGTGTGCTGCTTGTAGTACAGGACGAACGCAAACACTTCGGTGGGCGCCCAGGCGAGATCGGTTCCCGGATCGGGCAGCGCATGCCGAATGGATACGTTGACAACGTTCACCTTGTAACGCTGCAATACGTCGCGCATGTGCGCCATGAACACCGTCAAACTGTCAACCGGAACGAAATACTCCTGCAACACATATGTTTCAAGATCACGTGAGCCGGGCTCCAACTCGCTGACGTCGTAACTGGCCTCGAAATTACGCGTGGTAACCGGATTATCGCGATACAAATACGGATCAAGAATGTATTCACGAATTTTTTTGCCCAGCGGCCACGTGCTGATCATCGAATACGCCGCTCGATGCCGGAAATCATTCTGCGCAACGGGCAGAAACCGGTCAGCAATCGTGACGGAATCTTTTGTGTTGCGATACGACACCACGTGCACCTTCTCAAACGCCGGCGGGTAAATGTCGGCATTATGAAAGACCACCGTTGAATCGTCGCGCACCGTACTTCGAAAGTAAGCGAGGTACGACGCCACGGGCATCTTTGCATCGTCGCGCTTAACATGGGTGTTGAGCGCGAGTTCCAGCGTGACATGCGCAATGACACCAATTGCGCCATATCCACCAACGGCCGCATAAAACAGATCGGTGCTTTCCGTAGGGCTTGCGTTCACAATACTGCCATCGGCCAGCACGAGTGTAATGTTCCGAACCGATCGCACCAGCGGACCCTGGCCGATATAGCGGCCATGCGCATTTACCGACAATGCGCCACCCACGGTGAACGAGTTGTACGTCTGCATGATCTTGACGGACAATCCGAGGGTATCCAACACTTCCTGCAGCTCACGCCAACGCGTGCCCGAACGCACAGTGACAATACGCTGTGCGGTATCAATTGACACCACCCCGTGAAACTCGCGCATGTCGAGTTGCACACCGTCGGGCGTTGCGGTCTGTCCACCCATGCTGTAGCGACCACCGCCAATGGAAACCGGACCCGGCGATGCCTTCACGGCTTGCGCAATTTCCTCAACGGAATGCGGCGTGAACACGTGCGCCATCGTCACGGGAAAGAGTCGAGTGACCTCCTTGATTTCAACGCTCGAGTCGGTGGCCGCGGAGACCGCAACAGACGGCGTGCGCGAATACGACGTAACACTCACCACCACGCCAAACAGCAGCACGGCAAGAAAAATCCCGAGCAGACGCTTACCTAATCGCGTGACACGACGTAGCATCGGACGTTTCGCGCTGGCGTTGGCCTGCGCAAGGGCGTCGGCCCGGGCGGCTTCCATTTTGGATGCCTTGCCGGCCGAGCGATTCTGTTTACGGGAGAAGATGCGCAATGCCATCAGATAAGGCGGTGCGGTGGAGTGCTTTCGCGTTTTCGATCTTCTTTACAGGTGTTGTTGCGATGGGATACATCCCGGGCATCAACGTGAAACCGCATGTTCATAATCCGGACGCCATGGCGGCAATGCCGAACATGCCAATGCCGGCAGCATCAGGAGCGGATGAACCGACGGCACCCGATGAACATACGATGCTGGGGCTCTTCAAAATCAGTCTGCAGGACGACGTGACCCATGGCATAAGCGCGATCGTGTTTCTGATTGGTGCGCTGATGTCCGCCCGCCTGTCGCGACTCGCACTCACCGCGTTCGGCTGGTACTACGCCTACGACGCAACAATCTACCTTGTGACCGGAATTCTGCAGCAGAAACCGTTCATGCAGAACTTTGGATTGAATGCGCCGCATGTGGTGATCAGCGGAATCATGTTATGGCTGGCGTACCGCGGTCGCACCAACGTGCCCAGTACGCCAGCCTGACCATCATCAGTCAATCACGTACGCTTCCATCGCGAAATATTCGGCCAACCCCAAGCGATCGAGCTGCGCCGCGGTTTGTTTGTTGCGCTGCTCAACCCGTTGCCAGAATTCGCGCTCATCAGCACCCGGGAACGGCGCAGAGTCCTTCTGCGACTGATGTTTGAAGATGGCTTGAATCTTGAGTTTGAGTTCTTCCTGCGACATGGGCACGAGCCACGTCGCTTCGGTCACCGGCCATTCCTGCCACGCACCGCGATACAGCCACACCTCTGGCCGCTCCTCACCACCGGGGTACACCTCGGCCAGCGCCGCATCAATCGCTTCCTTGCACATGCGATGCGTGCCGTGCGGATCGGACAAATCGCCGGCCACAAAAATGATTTCCGGCGACAGTTCGCGCAGAAGCGCAGCAACAATGGCAATATCGCCCGGACCAATATCTGACTTCTTTACCTGCCCCGTTTGGTAAAACGGCAAATTCAGAAAGCGTGCGTTCTCGCGGCTGAGGCCCATCACTTCGATGCCACTCACCGCTTCCGATTCGCGAATGATTCGCTTGAGATCCTGAATTTCCGGAATGTCAACTTCGCCCGGATGTTTCTGCTGCAGAAATTTGTGGACACGGGTGGCCAGTTGTGCAGTGGCGCTTCCACCCAAATCGCGCTCGTCGTGCAAACGGACGAGAAAATCCATGTGGCGGCGCACGTCATGATCGAACACCGCGATGTTGCCACTGGTCATGTACGCCACGCAGATATCGTTTTCGTTTTCGACGAACTTGCGCAAAATTCCGCCCATCGAAATGACATCATCATCCGGATGCGGCGAGAAACAAATCACGCGTTTGTTGCGCGGCAGTTTGCTTTTTCCGCGAATCTTCGCGCCCAACGCGTTGAACACTTCGCCGTTGACAGCACCAGGCGAACCGTACCGCGCAACCAGCGACGACAGTTGATGATTCGCGTAATCGGACTGCGTGAGTTTGAGAATCGCTGTATTCGTTTGCCACGCCAGCCACGTTACGGCACGAATAGCAAGTTCGGACGTCCATTTGATTTCATCCACCAGCCACGGCGTTGCAACGCGCGTTAAATCGGCCGCGGCGGCGCGATCAACATAAAACGTGGTATTTGGATGCCGCTGCAAAAACGTCGCGGCCACTTCGCGATCGATTTCGCCTTCTACGGCCCGCCTCACAATTGCTGATTTGTGTTCGCCGGTGGCCAGGATCGCGATTTCGCGCGCGCCAAGAATGGTCGCAACACCCATCGTAATGGCTTCGCGCGGGACGTTGTTTTCACCGAAGAAATCGGCTGCGGCGTCCTTCCGCGTGATGTTGTCCAGATGCACCAAACGCGTCCGGCTGGTTTCGCCCGAACCCGGTTCGTTAAAACCAATGTGTCCCGTTTTTCCGATACCAAGAATCTGAAAATCGATGCCACCGGCGGCCGAGATTGCTTCTTCGTATTCGCGGCAAGCTTGATCAACGCGTTCGTGTGATACGGTGCCAGGCGGTAAATGCACATTCTTCGCATCAATGTCGATATGCGAAAACAGATTCTCCCACATGTACCGATGGTATGCGTGAACGCTGTCCACCGGCATTGGGTAATACTCGTCCAGGTTGAACGTGATGACGTTCTTGAAACTCAGTCCTGAGTCATTGTGCAGACGAATGAGCTCGCGATACACACCAATGGGCGTCGATCCAGTAGCGAGCCCCAGTACCGCTTTCCGGCCCTCGCCATTCCGGGCCTCAATGACGCCAGCAATTCGCTCGGCAACAAGACGCGCGATGTCGTCATGCGCTTCGACCACAACAGTACGAATGCGCTCGCGATCAGCGACGGATGAAATCACAGGTGGAATTGGTTGAAATTGGCTCGTGGCGCTGGAAGATACTACGCTGTAGAACGGCTGGCCGCGGCGCAAGTGGTTCGTCTGGCAGCCAGTCACGGGGTAACTTTCTCTGCTGCGCAAGGCGTAGGTCTTGCGCGGAGTACGGTGATATCGGGCCCAAGGGAACAGTTATGCAACAACGCGTTTTGGTCACTGGGGGATCGGGGTTCGTGGGCAGCTATTGCATCGCGCAATTGCTCAACGCCGGTTACGATGTGCGGACAACGGTGCGCAGTCCCGAGCGCGAACCCATGGTGCGGGACATGCTCCGTGGGGCGGGTGTGCACGATCAATCGGCGTTGTCATTTGCCGTGGCGGACCTCACCAGCGACAATGGCTGGGCCGCTGCTGTGGCCGATTGCGACTTTGTGCAACATGTGGCATCGCCATTTCCGTCCGGAATTCCGAAACACGAAAATGAACTGATTGTTCCTGCGCGTGAAGGTACGCTTCGTGTGCTCAGGGCCGCGCGGGATGCGGGTGTTAAACGTGTCGTGTTGACCTCTTCCTTCGCGGCAATTGGATATGGCCATGCGCAGCAGGAAGCGCCGTTTACCGAACTGAATTGGACGGACGCGACGAAAGACGTTTCGGCGTATGTCAAATCGAAGACGCTGGCCGAGCGCGCGGCGTGGACGTTCATCACCACGGAGGGTGGGGGTCTGCAACTCGCTGTCGTGAACCCGGTTGGTGTATTTGGTCCCGTGCTTGGCTCTGACTATTCGTCGTCCATTGGATTGCTGAAACAGATGTTGGATGGTGCCGTTCCGGGCTGTCCCAAACTCTATTTTGGTGTGGTCGATGTGCGGGATGTTGCCGACTTGCATAGTCGCGCGATGGTGCACCCGGCGGCCAACGGGGAACGATTCCTGGCAGTAAGCGGCGATTTTCTTTCGGTGCTTGATATTGCCCAGATACTTCGACGTCGCATGGGACCGGCCGCATCAAAAGTGCCATCGCGTCAGCTACCGAATTGGTTAGTCCGGCTGGCAGCACTGTTCAATCCAGTCGTTCGCGAATCGTTGCCCGAATTGGGCAAGGTCAAGAACGCGAGCAGTGAGAAGGCTCGGCGCTTGCTGGGTTGGTCACCGCGCACCAGCGAGGACGCAATTGTGGCCACGGCCGAGAGCCTGCTGAACCTTTAGGGATGTCTTTGCTCTTGCGGGGACAATTCCGGCGTCGACATGTTAATGCATGACCGGATTCCAACCGAATGACAGGAGCGCCCGAAACCTCACACTGATGATGCGCCGAGCATTTTTGGCCAGCGCGTTGATCCCGTTAACGGCGTGCCTCGACAAGATAGCGGCGAGTGATTCGACTATTCGGGGCACCTACACGTTACGTACCGTGAACGGAGCCGCGCTGCCTTTTACAAGAACAGCGAATGGTTCAAAGGTGGAGTTGCTTGATGACCAGTACTCGCTCTATTCCGGAAGCACGTTTGCACAAGAGGGACACGTGCGTACCACGACCGGTGCGCAAGTGACGACCAAGGCGACTACTGAAACCGGCGTATACTCGTCGCAGGGAATTTCAGTCGCACTGATGGGTAACGCTCTTGGTACGCGGCTCAGTAAGATTACAAACGCCAATACCATGACGATTATCGAAGACGGCGCCACCTACGTCTATAAGAAGTAAGGCAATTCAATGCACCGTTTACCCAAGTCGTTCGAAGAGTTTGACGCGCTGCTCACCAAGGCCCGTGCGGAATTGGACGAACACGCGAAGGAGGACCCAAGCGACAATGCAATCACGGTTGTGCAGCGTCAGCTTGAAGCGCTCCATGGTTGGACGAGAGGAGGACGCCGTCCCGCGCAGAGTGAGAAGGACCAGCTGAATTTCGGACATATCGCGAGTCGCGCACTCGATTTCTATCCGGTGGCCAGAGATCTGTACAACTTGTCGACCTTCGTGATTTACTGGGATGAATCCACGCCGATGACGTCTTGACGTCATGACGCGATGGTTGATATCACTTGGTATTGGATAGGTATTGCGGTTGTGTTTTTGTTGGGTCGCTGGGCGTTGCGGAAAGCTGGGAACGCAAGATCGGCTGCCAGGTAGTTTGATTGTTCGCCTCAAGCTGGTAAATGCGCCGCGTCCGCGGCAGTACTAACAGGTTCTACTTCCGCACCGTGTCAATCAGGCGCTCCACCTCTTCCTTTGGCCGACGCGCGCGCGCCGCATCAAATTTGACTCGCTGTTCGGGCGTGAGCGCGGCGTGAATCGCAGTGTCCATCGAGTCCATCGCCTGTCGGAGTTGAGGTTCGAAGTCGTTCAACACGCGGATGGTGCGTTGTTCGCCAGTACGCAGAATGACGCGCAGCGAGTCTTCCTGCGGCGCGGTCAATCCCAGATCGCGCAGTTCGCGCGGAAGTTCGCGCGTTGTCACCATGCGTACGTTCACACTGACGCCGGGGCGTTTGACGCGCGTGTATGCAACACCCGACATCGCGCCCGCAACAAACACGGCTGCAAGCAGCAGCGCCCCAAACACGCGCGCACGTATGTTTGCGTTCACGGCCGTCCTCCGTAGGAATTGAGCCATTCCATCGGGGCGACTTCACCGGTCGCGAGATAGCGCACCAGCGGCGGTGGCAAGGGAGCCAGCAATCCCCCAAGCGGGGGCAGTGATGGTGGAGGTGACGCATCGAATTTGAGAATCACGACTCCCGAAACAACAATCACCAGCACCGCGGCCACCAACGCAGGCACTCGCCACGCGGTAATGTCCACCCACGCGCGCGGTGTTGGTGCGGGTGTTGATGCGGGTGTTGATGCAGGTGTCCTTGCGGGGGTCGATGTCGTTCCGACTACCGCTGTGATTGTCGGTCCGGTTGTCGTTGCGGTTCGCGCTCCAATAGCGCTTCGAACACGCGGCGGCGCCGACGCGATACGTTGCAATACCGCCTCCATCATCCGTTCGCGACGCTCATCGTTGGCGTGGTCAAACTGTTCGTCAAGCATCGGCTCTTTCCTCGGGAAGAATGGATCCCAACATCCGGCGCAACGACGCACGCGCATCACTCAAATGCCGTCGCGACATCAGCACACTCAGTCCAGTTTTGCGCGCAATCTGGTGGTGCGTCCAACCGTCGATTTCATGATGCACCACAACCGCGCGCTGTTTGGGCGGTAACGCATCGAGCGCCTGTCGAAGGCGCGTGTGATCATTGGTGATCCGCGCATCGGGCGCGTGGGCTGTTGATGGCGGCTCGGGAATCGCATCGAGCCCCACCGCCGAACGTAACGTCTGGAAGCGGCGTATGTTCATCGCCTGGTACCGCGCGATCTGCAAAATCCAACCGTGAAATTGGTCGGGTTGCGCACACTCATCCAAACGGAAAAACGCGCGCGCAAACGCTTCCTGACAGGCGTCCTCGGCATCTTCCACCACCGACGTCAGCGCACGCGTCGTGGCAAAAACCGCATCGAAATGTCGTCGCATCAACATTCCGTACGCCAAAGCATCACCCGCCAGGGACCGCGCAACCAGTTCCGCGTCGCCCGTCAAATCACCAAGCCTATCGGCACCACGTTGTGAAAACCGGCGTCATGAATTTGTAAGCGCTCCCTTGGAAGTTGCAAAGTCCGCTTCATCGTTCGGTCACCAACCTTCTGCTAGTCGCGTAATCTTTTTCACCGTTCGATCAGAGCCGGTGAGAACGTTGCGTACCGTATTCATCGTTCCACCTGAAAAGTCACGATGCGAAAAGGAGCCGTTGGTTCAACAGTCACGGTAATTGTCGCCTCACCACCGCTTGCTGCGCGAAACACCACCTGAATCTGCTGCCCGGTGGATGTCACGACCTGAATAGGCGTAAGATCGCCCATGTCGCCGCGCATTCCTTTCATCGTCGCAATACGTTCGTCGGTGGTGCGCGTACTTTTTGCCACGTCCTGCTCGAAGAAGCGACGCATGACGGTTGAATCAAGACCGCGATACGTGTCCAGGTATTTACGCAAACCGCGACCAGCTGGCGTGTCGGGAATACTTACAGCCGCACCCGAACTCGTTCCTCCTCTCCCAACTCGGCCACGCCCGCCGCCCGGCGGTCCAGTATCAATCGACGTTTGCATGCCACCACGACCGGGTTGGGGAAGCGGGGCGCCAGCCGCAACATCGAGCGCTTGTCGCACTTGCGTGGCCGGGAAATCGTTGGAATTGGTTGAAAGCATGACATCCAATCCTATTCCCGGATAACGACTGTAAAAGAAGAAGAAGGTCAGGTCAGATCCGGCTAATACTACTGGTTCATCCGGACGAAAAAATAGATTGCGCGACGCCGGTTCGAGCAGTGGCCCGTCACTGTACAGCGCGCGATAGAAACGAAACATGTCGCTTACGGTCGACAACATGCCACCGTTGCCTCGCAAATTCCAATACACACCGTCAGGCGGGTGCGCGCGTTCAAGAAACGTTCCCTGATCTTTCCCATCGCGATACCCACGAACAACTCGCGCAGGAGCAAACTTCGGCAGCAAATACCCGGTTTCCGTTAAACCAATTGGTTTTAGAATGTTGTCGCGCACGTACACATCATACGAAACGCCACTCACCAGTTCGATGACCGCCGCCAACAGACTGAAGCCAACGTTGGAGTACTGGCGGTCGGTCCCGGGAACAAACAGTAATTTCGACGCGAGTGCCTTGTCAATTTCTTCATCGCGCGAAATGACATCCCAATCACCACCCAGGTGCTGATCAAATCCGGCTTGATGATGCAGCAGCTGATTGAGCGTGACCCCGCGCTTGTCCGTCGGAACATTTTTGAAGAATTTCGTAATGTTATCGTCAAGCGATAGTTTGCCGCGTTCCTGTAACTGTAGCATTGCGACAATCGTGAAGTCTTTGGTGTTGGATCCAATCTGCACGATGGAGTTTGCAACAATTGGCATGTTGTTCGCGCGGTTGGCGAGACCGTACCCTTTCTTGAGTACGATCTGCCCTCTCGAAGCGACCAGTGCGACTCCAGAAAACCCTTTCGCTTGCAGTGCCGTTAGCGTTGAGTCGGCGCGCTGGCCAATGGGCCCGTTAACGATGGTTAGCGCAGTGTCACTCTTGGCCTGCGCCTGAATTGAAGCGGCAGTGAGCACGAAACATGTGAAGGCGAAAAGAGTCGATATCAGTCGTGCGCGCGCTGCGCACTTTGCAGGCAGTGGTGACGGTGCAAGGGGCCACCGATACATCAAATGTTGAGGCATGTTCGCTTAAGAGTGTCGGTTTACGTGTGATCCGGCCACACACACCACGCCCGAGACCTTGTCCGTGTGAGTTTTTGGTGTGCCCGTCTCCGGTTAGGGCGCCGGTCGTTGCTATATTCCCGAATGCCCCCAGCGCCCGACACCGATGCCAACAAGCCGATTGTTCGCCGCTTGCACGACGTCAGTGCCGCGCAGGTAGCAGCGCTGGCCGATGTGTTGATTAACTGCGTGGAAGGCGGCGCTTCGGTGGGTTTCATGCTCCCGATATCACGCGAAACCGCTCTCACATTCTGGAATCGTGTGGCCGAGTGCGTTTCCAATGGCGAACGCGCACTCATCATCGCAGAAGGTGCGAACGGTATCTGCGGCACCGTGCAGTTGATCCTCGATCAACCGGAAAACCAGCCCCATCGCGCGGACGTGTCCAAGATGCTGGTGCATCGCCGCGCGCGTCGGCGTGGAATTGGCGAAGCCTTGCTGCAACTCGCCGAATCCACTGCGCGTGAATGTGGAAAGACGCTGCTGGTGCTCGACACCGCGAATGACACGGCCGAACGTTTGTATGAGCGATTGGGATGGGTGCGGGTTGGTGCTGTGCCAAACTTCGCGCTTATGCCCGACGGTGCACCGTGCGCCACTACCTTTTTCTACCGTGACCTCTCCAGGTAGCGGCCGGCTCTTTTCCTTACACTTCAATGAGATCGACTTCGTCAACATTGACGGTGCTGATGGGAATCCTGAACGCGGTTGCGCGTCCACATCGACTCGATCCCAAAGTCGGGCTGTTTCGAGTCTTCTCAAAACGGGACAGAACTTCTCAACTCATGCACTTGATGGCTTTCCCTGGTTCAATAGCACAACAACGTCCGTAGCTGTCTTATGGTGACGCCAAAGCTGGTGACGTGTGTTTGATATCCGTCACGTTTCACCTCCCGCCACTATTCAATCCATGACTGCGAAAACACGGACAGTCCTCCTGCTTGTGGTATCCATCGCCGTTTGCGGGGTAGCGCCAATGGGATTACTTCCAGCGCAATCGCTCGAACGTTTCGCCGTCGCCACTGGCGCGACAGTCCTTCCAATGAGCAATCGGTCCGGCGGAACGATTCCGGCTGCCATCGCTGCGGGCCGAGTGAGCGTTGTGGCAAAGCCGCAGTGGAGCGTTGGAGTTTCGGCTCAGGCCATTGTCCCGCTCGAAGTCACCACAATCGCTGCCGACTGCATTCCAAACGTTCCGTGCCCAACGTTTCAATCGCCCACGGCTCTCTACGGAGCAGCTGCAGAGTTCGTGGTCGCCACGCGCAATCGCAAGCTGCGCGCAGTGCTCGGCGCGGGGTTTCTCTCCGCACAGAATCTCTCGGACACAACAAGCGCAAACAGCCCGACAGTCAACGCAGGCATTGAGTATGCGCTGATGCCGGCCCGGCGTGTCTCACCGGTTTTCAGCGTTCGTGTGCAGGGGCTGTCGCGCAGTGTGGCGGGGCTGCGGTGGATCGTGTTGCCAACCTTAGGCGTCGTGTTCTGAACTGAAAAATCGAAGCAGCCATGTGTGCCAATCGACGAGATGCAAGTCGTATTAAGTTGAGTGATCTCTCATCCCCCACTCATGGCCGATTCCACTACACGATTCTCCAGCCGAGTAGAGAATTACGTCAAATACCGGCCAGGGTATCCGCCGGGCGTCGTCGAACTATTGCGAAGCGATTGCGGGCTCACTTCCGATTCTGTCATTGCGGATGTCGGCTCGGGAACCGGTATTTTGTCGGAGCTGTTTCTCAAGAATGGGAATGCCGTCATTGGTGTGGAGCCGAATGCGCCCATGCGCCACGCGGCCGAAAAGCTGTTGGCAACACACATGCGATTTCAAAGTATTGACGGCACTGCCGAGCATACCGGATTGTCTGCGGCGAGCGTTAATTTTGTGACAGCCGGGCAAGCGTTCCACTGGTTTGACCGCAACGAAGCTCGCCGCGAATTCAAGCGAATTCTCAAACCGTCGGGTTGGGTGATGCTGGTGTGGAACGAGCGCACAACCGCTCAATCGGCGTTTGGTGACGCGTACGAACAGCTCCTGATGGAGTATGCGACCGAATACGAGATCGTGAATCAACGGTCGATGAGTGCGAACTCGCTCGCTGAGTTTTTTGCGGGCGAGTACGTCGTGCGTACGTTGCCGAATGCGCAACACTTCGACTTCGATGGGTTGAAAGGTCGACTCTTATCATCCTCGTACGCGCCAGAATCCGGTCATCCAAAACACGAACCCATGCTTGCGGCGCTGCGTGAGCTGTTCAATACGTTGCAGGTGAATGGGGAAGTAGTGTTCGCGTACGACACCAACGTGTATTACGGTCGCCTGTGAAAGGCTGGAAGGTACGAAATAAGTACCGAGAAACCGGAGCTGCTGCGCCAGGATACGGGCGATTCTTGCGGAATGGTGTGCCGAGCTTCACTCTCAGAAACGAAGATTCACCTTTAACCAACCGAATTATGCGCCGCGTGCAACGCAACAGCCCGGAAATGCCGTTTCTCGACCATCTCGAGGAGTTACGCTGGCGCATCATCTGGTCGGTGCTAGCCGTGTTTGCGTCCGTCGCGCTGGGGTTCTATGTCGTGTTGCACTACGACATTATCACGCTGCTCGAGCGACCCATTCTGCCGTTCCTTAACGGACATCACCTGGTTGCCACGCATCCAACTGACGGGTTGCAAATCACCATCAGTGCGTCCCTGTGGTTTGGTTGTGTGCTCGCCTTTCCGGTTGTGTTGTATCAGGCGTGGATGTTTTTCTCTCCCGCGCTGTATCCGCGAGAGCGGCGCTTGTTGATGGCGGCGCTGGCGGGCGGTGTATTGTTATTCGTGTGCGGCGCGCTGTTTGCCTACACGGTGATTTTTCCGATGAGCATGCCCTGGCTGCTTGGATTGATGGGCACAGCTCTCGAACCCATGATCACCGGCGAAAATTATTTTGGATTTCTGTTCAGCACGGTGCTGAGTTTCGGGTTGGCCTTCGAACTGCCCGTGGTCGTGTTGCTGCTTGCTGCCGCCGGTTTGGTCACCCCACAGTTTCTCAGTCGATTCCGTCGCCATGCGTTTGTGTCTATTCTGGCGGCGTCGGCGCTGCTCACGCCGGGCGATTTTATCTGGAGCACACTGGCCATGTCAGTGCCACTGTATCTGCTGTACGAGATGAGCGTACTCGTGGCACGAATCATCTGGCGTCGGCGTCAGTCCACCGATGACTCTGTGATCATCCTGCTGGCACCACTGTTGTTGTGGGGCAACCGACGGTCGTTGCGCACGGCTTGAACGATTTCCTGGCCACACCGTACACGCCAATCGAGAACGCCCTGTCGCAATCGATCATCATTCGTGCGGCAACAGCCGCCGATGCCGTCGCCATCCGCTCACTTCACCAAACAGTTGCCACGCGGTCGGGCGGCATCGCGCGTTACGCGGACGAAATTTCTGACGAATACGTCAACGAGTTCATCACACGCAGTCTGAAAAACGGCATCATCGTTGTCGCTGAAAGCACTGAGAACCATGCGCTCCTCGGCGAGTTACATACGTATCCGTACGGAATTCGTCGCTTGGCACACGTACTCACGTCACTCACGGTGGTCATCCATCCCGACGCGCAGGGGCAAGGCGTCGGCCGGCGATTGTTCGAAAGCTTGATCGACGAGGTGCGCGAGCACCGCTCAGAAATTCTGCGCATCGAACTCATCGTTCAGGAAAGCAACACGCACGCTCGGCGCCTCTACGACTCGGTCGGTTTTCGCGAGGAGGGACGTTTGATCGACGGCATTCTCAGCACCACCACCGGTCTGCCCGAGAACGACGTGCCCATGGCGTGGGTGCGAAGGACCGCCACGCGTTAGTTTTGCCCGATGCCTCATGACACCGCGCTGCTCTACAACCTGGCGGCCGCGTTCGCAGTAGCCTTCGTCTTCGGCTACATTGCCTCGCGTCTCAAACTGCCACCGCTGGCGGGATATCTCGTCGCAGGTGTCGCACTGGGGCCGCACTCACCGGTGTTTGTTGGCAACATCGAACTCGCCAGTCAACTCGCGGAAATTGGCGTTGTGTTGCTCATGTTTGGTGTCGGTTTGCATTTCTCACCTGGCGACTTGATGCGCGTGCGCCGCATTGCACTGCCCGGCGCGGCATTGCAAATGGGCATTGCCACACTGCTTGGGGTCGGACTCGCGTTGTCATGGTCGTGGGACCTGCCAGCAGCGATCGTGTTCGGAATTGCGTTGTCCGTCGCAAGTACGGTGGTGGTGCTGCGTGTGCTCGAAGCGCGCGGGTTGCTCGATTCAAACGACGGTCGCATTGCGGTTGGTTGGCTGGTCGTCGAAGATCTGGGCGTTGTGATGGTGCTGGTGTTGCTGCCTTCTTTACTCAGTGGCGCGGGTGCATCGGCAACCATCAGCAACGCATCATCTGGAAACCTTGCGTGGACCATCGCGCTTACGCTGCTCAAAGTTGCGGCGTTCATCGTGCTGATGGGAATTGTGGGGCGCCGAGCGGTGCCGTGGTTGCTCACGCACGTTGCGCGGAGCGGTTCGCGCGAACTTTTCACACTTGCAGTGCTTGCTGTTTCATTGGGCGTTGCCGTCGGAGCAGCATCGCTGTTTGGTGTGTCGTTCGCGTTGGGCGCATTTGTTGCCGGCGTGGTGATCAGCGAATCTGATCTCAGCTATCGCGCAGGCGCCGACGCATTACCCATGCAGGACGCGTTTGCGGTGTTGTTCTTCGTATCGATTGGCATGTTGCTGGACCCAAAAATTTTCCTCACGGAACCCGGCCGTGTTGCGGCAACGGTGGGTGTGATCTTGTTGGGCAATGCAGTGGTATCCGCAATGTTGATGGTGTTGCTGCGGCATCCACTGGGCGCGTCACTCCGGTTGGGAGCCAGCCTCGGGCAGATTGGTGAATTCTCGTTCATTCTCGCGGGACTGGGCGTAAGTATTGGTGTGCTGCCAGAGGTTGGGCGCAGTCTCATTCTGGCCGCGGCGTTCGCGACAATTGTGCTGAATCCGGTGGTGTTCTTTCTGCTCAGCCACTTTGCTGACTTTCTCACAAAATTCCCCAAACTGTTGGATAGGCTGGAGCGCCAGAAAGCGCCGCGGATGGTCGCAACAGATCTTTTTGCAGCGCAGGTGGTCGGCCACGCCATCGTTGTTGGGTATGGTCGCGTGGGTCGCACTATTGGTGATGCACTCGTGCGCGTCGGCAAGCCGTTCATTGCCATCGAACAGGATCGTCGCACCGTCGAAGCAATGCGCACGCTTGGCGTAGCCACGATTTACGGCGATGCCACGCGACCGGGCATGCTGGAACTCGCCAATCCGGAGCTGGCCAGTCTGTTGGTGATTGCGGCGCCCGATCCGTATCATGCGCGTCACTTGATTGAGCTGGTGCGCAAGAAGAATCCCGAAATCGACATTGTCGTGCGCACGCATAGCGACAAGGAACAGGAATTGTTTGAAGCGTTGGGCGTAAGCAAAGCGTTGATGGGTGAACGCGAACTCGCGTTTGGAATGGCGTATCACGCGCTGCGCTCATTGGGCTATGATGATGATCGTGCCGATGTGATTATTGCAGGGCTTCGTGGCGGCGATCGGATGCACACGCGGGAGTTCAGTTCGCTGATGCCACCTCCGTCGCCAAGCGGAAGGGCCTGAACGACGCACCCATCGTGGTCTGGCGATTCGGCGTCAGAATCGGTATAACAAGAGAATCGGCAAACCCATTCCACCGGAAAATTCCATGACCGCGACGAAGCGTTCGGCTTTCCCAGCTGGCGTTGCCCAACCAGCGGTCCGAGCATTGGCCAGTATTGGCGTGACCAAACTGGAACAACTCGCCAAACATCGCGAGGCGGACGTCGCGGAATTGCATGGAATGGGCCCCAAGGCACTCGGCATTCTGAAAGCTGCGCTCAAAGCGCAGGGGAAAACTTTTCGCAGCTGACCGTGAAACACCTGCATTTTTTCCTGCTGTGTGTTTTTCAGCTGCTGACGCCGCAAATTGCGAGCGCACAGGATCAGATTTTTCGCGGGCGCGTTGTTGCGGCTTCCACGCAGGCACCGCTGGTCGGAGCGCTTGTGCAAGTGCGCAAACCGAACGGCGAGATTGTGACGACCACAACAACTTCGGCCAGCGGTAATTACGCAACGGCTGGGTTGCCCGCCGGTTCGTATCTCGTTCGCATTTTGCGCATCGGATTTCGTTCGTTCGACGCAGGAAGAATAACTGTCACCGGCGACGCTCCGGTGATACTCAACGTGGCCTGGGACGCGAGCGCAATTCCGCTCGCAACAATGCTCGTGAAGGCCGATCGTGCGTGTAAAATTTCGCCCGATTCCGGCACGCTGATTGCCAATGTGTGGGAAGAAACACGCAAAGCGCTTCTTTCGTCGATGATTGCGGAGCAGTCCGAGGCGCCGGACATCGAACGAGTCAACTTTGAACGCTACGTCGATACCGCCGGCGTAATCGTCAATCTGGATGCGTCAATCGACCGATCCAAATCGTTTCGGGCGTACACCAGTTGGTCGCCGGATAGCCTGGCGCTTCATGGTTACGTCATCATCGATGGCAATGTCTTCGCGATGGTTGGTCCTGATGCAACGACGCTATTCTCGGATTCATTTGCGGGCACTCACTGTTTTACGTTAATCGACGGTGTCGACACTCATGCCGATGACATCGGTCTTGCGTTTACTCCCGTCAAGTCGAACAACAAAGATAAAGTTGACATTTCCGGGACATTTTGGGTCAATCGCAGCACGTGGGGCCTACGTTCGGTCGAGTACTCGTACATGGGCAGTCTGTTTGACAAAGACTCCCAACTTGCAGGCGGAAGCCGTCCCGGAGGGTTGGTGGAGTTTGGATCACTGACGTCCGGACAGTGGTTGGTCACAAACTGGCGCATCGCGCGACCCATTATCGATCCGGCTTACCAGTTTGCGAACAAATTCGGAACGCAGATACGTGGTCTGAGCGGCGTTGCACTTGTTGTCGGCATTGATGAATCCGGTGGATTTGTCACGAACATCTCGCACAACGACACAACGCAATTGCATCGGAGTCTTCCCGCGTTGTCACTGCAGTTGGTTTCGCATGACAGTCTGGTGAGCGCGTCGGGCGCGCAAGTTCGCATTACCGGCATTGACACGGTCTTTACCCCTGACCAAAACGGACGGGTGGTTCTTCCCGGATTTCTTGATGGCAAGTATTTCGTAAGCACAACATTTCCATCGGTGTCCTCATTCGCGCGTGTGGCCGTGGACAAGCTCGTGACCGTGAGCGGCGCCGATGTTCTCGTTTCGATCGAAGCGCCAACCATGAACACGGTGGTTCGCACCAGTTGCGGACCGGGCGCGGATTTCAAAACGAAATCGGCGCTTGTGGGAACACTTCTCGTCAATCAGAGGGTAAGGCCCGGCGTGTCGCTCATTGTGCAGTGGCCAACTCACGGGCAATCGGATGAGAGCGGTCTGCACGTGAACGCTGTGGTCCTTCGTGAAGTGGTGACAAACTCTGATGGGCGATTTGTCGTTTGCGAAGTTCCACGCGGTGTGGTGGTCGTGCAGGCGTCAGGTGATGTATCAAAACAAGAGCGTCGGTTCACGCTCAACACGGCCGATCCGGTGCAACTCGTAACAATCGATCTTCCGCCACCGCCACCGACAGATGCGGGCCCGCAACCACTTACGGCGAACGTCGAAGTCCAGTTGTTCGATACGAACAACCAGCCGCTGTCCAGAAAAGTTCGTTTCGTGAACTCTTCAAAAAAGACTTTCGATGTCACCACCGACAAATTCGGGCGCGCCTTGCTGCCCGACCAACCAGAAGGCCTGCTGTCAGTCACGATCGACAAGCAGCCGGTGTTGAAACAAACGCTTGCGCCAGGCTACAACCTCGTGCGGATTATCGTGAGGTAGCCAAGAATCTCTTGTGACACTTACGACTAACAACTCACTGTCCGCCAACGTCTCACCACCCGTGCAAATTCCTCGACTCCTGAGATTCCTGGTGCTGGTCTACCTGACGCTCGGGTTGAGCGTACGGTGGGCCGAGGCGCAAACCGTTCGCGGGCGAGTACTGGTTGGCGCTACTACCGCGCCACTTCCCGGCGCCATCGTTCAGGCACTCTCCGCCGATGGGACCTTGGCGGGAAGCGCGCTATCGAGTGCAACTGGATTCTTCGCCATCACTCCGTTGCCGGATGGTGTGTATACACTGCGTGTGTTGCGCATCGGATTCCGTCCGTTTGTCGGTTCGCCTGTCACTTTGGCCAACGGCCAAAGCGATCAGGTTGTAATCGCGTGGGCAGGCGAGTCGTTCGCACTCACCGCGCAGGTAATCACCAGCAATCGCACGTGCAAAATTTCGGCTGACTCGGGCACGGTGGTATCCAACGTCTGGGATGAAGCCCGCAAGGCAATGTTGTCCGCGATTCTGGCAGAGCGTGGTGACGCGCCACTGATCGCACGCACCAACTATTCGCGCACAGTCACCCTTGACGACGAAGTGGTGACCAGGCAACAGATGACCAATGAGGCGCGACACACGTTTCGGGCGTATGCCAGTTGGGCACCCGAGAGTCTCGCCGTCAAAGGTTACAGCACCGAAACTACCGTCTCAGGGCGAACGGTCACCGTGTATCGATCGCCCGATGCAGCAACCCTCACGTCCGATTCATTTGCAGGCGCACACTGTTTTTCATTGGTCAAAGGCACAGGCGCGAACATTGATGACATTGGGGTTGCATTTACGCCAACGAGCAAGTCCAACAGTCAGGTTGAAATTGAAGGTACGTTCTGGATCGATCGGAAAACTTCGTACCTGCGCTACGTCGACTACGCCTATGTTGGGTTGCCGTCGTACGCGAAAAATGCACACGCTGGCGGTCGTGTCGATTTTACCGCGCTGCGCAATGGCTTGTGGCTTCTCTCCAATTGGCGCATTCGTATGCCGCACATTGGAACGCAACGTATCAACGGCCTCGACGTGCAAGGGTTGCGTCTGACGGCCGTCGACGAAGCCGGCGGCCTGGTCAACAGCGTGAGCAGTGTTGACACAACGCTGTTCACGCAAGCGCTGCCATCCATTGCGCTGCAAATGAAACTGGCCGGAACAAACATCGCGTTATCCGGCGTCAAAGTGGGAATTGTTGGAACCGAACTGGTCGCCAACACCAATGTCGAAGGGCGCGTCGTCTTTCGCAATATCGTGCCCGGCCGTTACGAATTTCGCGCCACGTTTCCTTCGCTCGCAATGTTCGGCGAAACCGAAGTGAAAAAGATTGTCATGGTCAACAAGCTGGGCGTTATCGACTCGCTGGGTGCACCCGACCTGAAACCACTTTTGAAAACAACGTGCAGCGACCAGGCGTTCAAGAAAGAAACCGTCGCGCTGTTTGGCACAGTACGCGACACGGCCGGCTTCGATTTGGTCGGTGGTGACGGCGCGGTCACCGTACGAGTGGACAGCGGCGATTCCACATCCCGATCATCACGAGTGGTGGGAGCGTTGATCGACCTGCGCGGACAGTATGTCATTTGCAACGCACCACGCGGAAAACTCACGGTCGAAGCCGAGAACACGACTGGAAAAACTGTACGGCAACTGACAGTGCCGCCCGCGATTTCGTTGTTCGAAGCACCCATCGTGGTTGCACCCGACGGCCCTTCAACGCGTACAGCCGTCGCGGTTAACGCGTCGGCATTGGCGTACCTGGAAATTCGGGTTACCGATGCCGACCTGGTTCCCATCTCCAGGCGGCGCGTGCAAGTCACGGACGCCGACGGCAAACGCACCAGCCTCAATACCGACACATTTGGGCGCGTACTATTCCTCAACCTGAAACCCGGACGCGCCGTTATTGATGTTGGTGACGATGCAGACACCGTGCGCGAGATCAAGGCCGGGCGTACCATGGTACTGATCACCATCGCGGATCCGGGGTGAGCAGTCGATATTGCGCCATGCCGCACGGACCCCTTTCGGCCCCATTCCCCCATTAGATTTTTTGCATGCGCTTTCGTCGCCTCACGGGGGTCGTGCTCACACTGCTTACGCTGCACCTGAATCTCCTGGGTGCGGACACTGCGTGCGCGAAACACGGACCGGCCAACGGGGACGTGACTCAACACACAATGGTGATGCCGGTTACCGCTGCATCGCACATGCACGGCGCGAGTCAT
Source organism: Gemmatimonas sp. (assembly GCA_040004335.1). GTDB lineage: Bacteria > Gemmatimonadota > Gemmatimonadetes > Gemmatimonadales > Gemmatimonadaceae > Gemmatimonas. Next base: position 5,599 of record JBDUBA010000004.1, on the reverse strand, counting down.
GAAGTCACACATCACTCCATGCACACGACCGAAACGGCCGCAAGCGACGTGTCGAACATGACCAGTGAGGCGCCTCCGTGCGGTCTCCCGGTTCAACCCAATTGCTGCAAAGCTCTGGCTTCATGCAGCATCGTGTTTTCGGCGGGCAGTGAACTCGATGTTGCGAGTATTTTCACAGCGCCCGAATCCATCGCACCCAGCGCGATGACAGCGCCGCCCTCCGAACGCGCGGCGCCCGAACCCCCGCCGCCGAAAGCGTAGTCCGCACACTAATTGTGTGAATCGCCGTGTGCATCCGCGCACTGCGAAATTCGCAACGCGTCAATCAAGGGCGTTGCGCGGACTTATTTTAACGCGGTCATGTTCTTCACCAAATTCTGCGCAGCAAATATTGGCCGCTCCGTGCACAGCGCGTTGCGATTGATCCCACTCTTTCACCGTCATCGTTTGCGCACGGCGCTCGCGACTTCAGTGCTCTTCGTATGCCCGGCTCAATTGGCGATCGCTCAGGCAACAGGCGCACCCGCGCCTGCGATGGACCACGCGAAGATGGGGCCGACGTCGGCGAACTCCGACCCGCTTGGCGTGCCCATGAATCGCGCAGCGTCCGGCACCACCTGGATTCCCGACGCAGTGCAACTGCCAACACACAATGTCATGGCCGGCAGCTGGCACCTCATGATGCACGGGTTTGTTTTTGGACAATACAACAAACAAGGCGGCGAGCGTGGTGACGACCAGTTTGGCTCGCTCAACTGGGGCATGTTCATGGCCAGTCGGAACGTCAAAGGTGGTCGATTACAAGTGCGCACCATGTTCAGCCTCGATGCGGCTACCGTCGGCAGTCGTGGATACCCGTTGCTCGCGCAGTCCGGCGAACTGTACGACAACCAACCCGTCGTTGATCGTCAGCATCCACACGACTTCTTCATGGAGATGGGTGTTTCGTACGAACGTCCCATCACCAAAACGCTGGGGATCACAGTGTATGCCGCGCCGTCGGGCGAACCTGCGCTTGGACCGGTGGCGTTCATGCACCGCCCATCAGCTATGGACCTGCCCACCGCACCACTCGGCCATCACTGGCAGGACGCGACGCACGTAGCGTTTGGCGTCGTGAGTGCAGGTCTCTTCACCAACAAGTTCAAGGTGGAAGGTTCGGTGTTCAACGGACGTGAACCCGACCAACATCGATGGGACTTCGACAAAATCAACATCGATTCGTACTCCGCGCGTGTGACAATCAATCCCAACAGGAACTGGTCGTTCACCACCGGCTACGGCCACCTAACCAGCCCCGAAGCGTTGCATCCGGAACAGTCCATCGATCGCCTTGTTGGGTCAGCGATGTACGGACGGGAAATCGGAGCAGCGGGCCAGTGGGCTACCACGTTCGTGTTCGGTCAGAATAAGCACGGGCTCAGAAGTTCCCATACGTTTACGTTTCCGGCACTGAGCAGCGACCAGGATAACATTCGGACGCACAGCTTCCTGCTGGAATCGGAACTCATGGCGAACGACAAGAACACGCTGTTTGCGCGCGCCGAACATGTGCAGAAGTCTGGTGAGGATCTCGTGCTGACTGGCCCAACACTTCGATTACTCGCTGACCAGAAGGTTGCAGTGAGAGCGTTGTCGCTTGGCTATGTTCGCGAGTTGGTGTCGCGACGCGGCGCGACGCTGGGTCTTGGTGGTATGGGCACCTTCAATTTGCTTCCGCTTGGTCTCGAGGCGTGGTATGGTTCGCGAACGCCACTTGGTGGCCTGGTGTTCCTGCGTCTCCGTCCGCAATACAAACGAGGTGGTGACACGATGACGGGAATGGATCACTCGAAGATGTCGTGACCAAGCTTCATCCGCGCGTTGTGGTGGTGGCATTTAGTTGGATGTCGTGAGCGCGCTTCACCCGCGGGCCCTTGTCGCGTCGTTCGGTCACGCAGTACGCCGGAGCTTCGAAGCTATTGGGGAAGGTGCGCGTTTTGTCGCGTTGGTTGCGCGCGCCATGCGAGATGTTGGTGAGTGGGTGCCGCAGTTTTCCGCGCAGGCGCGTTCACTGGGCGTTGGATCAATTCCCATCGGAATTTTCATCGCGCTCTTTACGGGTATCGTGCTGGCGTTGCTGGCGAGTTATTCCGTCGGTGATATGGTGCCACCGTATTTTGTGGGCACGCTTGTGCAAAAGACCGTCACACTTGAACTCGCACCCGTGCTTACGGGCCTCGCGCTGGCAGGGCGAGTCGGTGCCAACATTGCGGCCGAGTTGGGAACGATGAAGGTAACTGAGCAGATTGATGCGCTCGAGACGCTTGCGTTTGATCCGCTGTCCCATCTCGTCGTGCCTCGCGTCATTGCCGCAACATTGATGTTTCCCGTGGTCGTTGCACTCGCGATGCTTGTTGGCGTGTTATCGGGTTGGCTCGCGTCGCTCACGTTGCTGGATGTCACGACCGATCAATTCCTCAAAGGTGCACGTATTTTCTTTGTGGATTTCGATGTGCGGTACGGTCTCGTAAAGGCGGCCAGTTTTGGAGCAGCGGTTTCACTGATTGGGTGCAAGGCGGGACTTGAAACAGAGGGTGGCGCGCAGGGCGTTGGGGCCGCCGCAACGCGGGCTGTTGTTTTGTCGGCCGTCATGATCCTTGTACTGGATGCATTCTGGGCGGTCATCTGGCTCTCGGGCCGCACCCTGCGCTAGACTATCTTCTGTCATGACTGCCGAACGCCGTAAAAACGACTTTATCGTAGGGCTCACCGTGCTGCTGGTGAGTGTCTTGATTATTGCGACGGTTTTGTGGCTCAAGCAGGCCAGTATCCGTGGCGCGTCCAATGCGATGACGCTTCGCACGCGTGATGTGGGCGGATTGGCGTTGGGTAATCCGGTTGTGGTGCGCGGTGTGCGCGCGGGCAAGGTTCAGGCAATTGCGCTGGGCGATTCGGGTTGGGTGGTGGTCACGCTCGCCGTCGACAAGGAAGTGTCGCTGCCGCGCGATCCCGTTGTGTTGTTGTTTGCATCCAGTCTTTTTGGAGAATGGCAGGCAACCATCGCAGACGCTGCGGGATTGCCGGCTGACAAGGAATTGCGCGCACACATTGCCGAAGCTCGCACGCGTGGCGATACGCTCGCTGGTGCGGTGTTGCCCGATATCGCGCAACTGACAGCTGTCGCCGGCCGAATTGCGGGTGATGTTGCAAACGTGTCCAATCGCGTGCAAACGGCATTCGATGATCAGGCGGCCGGTGAACTGCGCGCGTCAATTCGTAATTTCGCGCAGCTCTCGGACGAACTGGCGCGCACAGTGAAGAAACAGTCGGTGAATCTCGACAAATTGAGTGGCAACGCCGACAAGGGAGTTGAGAAGGTTCTGAGTGCGGCTGCCACTATTGACAGAATTGCGAGTCGCGTTGATTCGTCCACGAGCAAGGATGAGTTGAAACAGATCATCGCAACGACCCAGAATGCAACACGTGAATTACTTGCGGCTACAACGCGCCTGCGATCGCTTGCAGACAGCGCCGGCGGTACGCAGTCGCGATTGAATAGTGCGATTGCGCAAGCGGATTCGGTCTTTGCGAAAGTGAACGGCAAGCGCGGAACGATTGGGATGCTGGTGAATGATTCGAAATTGTATTCGAACACCGATTCGCTGATCATGGAGCTCCGCGCGTTGGTGGCGGATGTCAAGAAGAATCCCAAGAAATACGTGAATGTGCGGGTGTTTTAGGGGTTCCGTTCGTACGAGTCACACCGAGCGCCATGCCTCACGCAGTTGGATTGGGTTTTGCGAGTGCTGCCGAGCGTGACTGCGGAGATTGAACTGCCTGACCCGGATTGCGCGGACCCCTCGACGGAAAGAACGGCTTAGTTGTAGCGCACGTCAGATGGCCCCACCAACGGTTGCCGCCGCAATTGTCTTCGCCTTGCCTGTGACTTAACTTTGTCATATAAAGTTCTTTATGTCAGTCGCACCACCGACCACCCCTCAATGCCTCACCCCATGACGCCCAGCACAGCTTCCCCACAATCTTCCGCTTCGATCACCGACCTGCCGCAGTGCGCCGAGGGTTCGCCAATGGCACCCGCCTACTCTTCGCCAGCAGCTGCCGGCGCATCTGCGCAGAGCCTCTGCGCTCCCTCCCCCGAAGCCGACCTCGCCCGCCAACTCGGCAACCGCATCTGGTGGAAGGCGCTCATCTGCGGCCTCGTCGCCGACTCCTTCTCCTGGCAGAAGGGCAACGGTCTCAACCTGACGGTTTACGCGCTCACAATCATTCTGAGCGCCGCCTCCGTGCTTGATTTGCGGTTTGGCTGCGTCCCCAAAACTTCCGCTCGGCTTCTCCAGCTGGCCGGTGTTTTTGCCCTGCTCTTCAGCGTCCGCGATTCCGCCGAACTTGCGCTGCTAAATATGATTGCGTGCGGCACGTGCCTCGTGCTGGCGCTCGCCGTTGCAGCACCCATTCCACTCGTTGAATTCACAAACGCGCGCGTCCGTGATGTGGTGCGTTCAATATCAATGTCCGGAGTGGAAACCTTCGCGGGCGCGATTCCTCTCATTGCGCGAGTCGCGTTGTCACAACAGGCGATCAAACGTGTTGCGTTGTTGCGCACAATCCGGCTGTTCGCAATCGCTGGAAGTGTTGCGGCATTGTTCGGCACGCTGCTGTCTTCGGGCGATCCCGTGTTCCGAAACACCATTCACGGGATGTTCAATTGGAATCCCGGCACAATTTTTTCGCACTTTGGTTTTGTACTGTTGTTTGCATGGCCAGTAATGGGATTGTTGTGGAGCAACATGGACATGCTCCGCACCGAATCCTCAACCTGGGCGTGGCACGTTTCTGGACTGCCACTCAAGTCGGCCGATGTTGTGAGCGCGCTCGTCGCTCTCAATGGCGTATTTTTCGCGTTTGTCGCACTGCAGGCGCGTGCATTGTTCGGTGGACAGCAATACGTCCGGGCAACGACGGGCCTGTCGCTTGCCGACTACGCGCGTAGCGGATTTTTCACGCTGATCTTCACTTCGGGGTTGGTGGTTTCGTTGCTGTTGGCACTGAACGCACTGCTTGAAAACAAGAAAGGATTGAGTTCGTCCAAATCGATGCAACTGTTATCGCTTGCAGTGCTGGCGCAAGTTGGCGTGGTCCTCGCGTCATCGGCGGCGCGCATGACGATCTACATGAATGTGTATGGTGCGTCCATCGAACGTTTCTACTGCATGACGATTATCGGTTGGCTCGCACTCGTCATGATATGGTTTGCGGTGACTGTATTGCGCAATCGTCCGGCGCGATTTGCGTTTGGAAGCATAACGTTGGCATGGACCACAGTACTGGCCCTCAACATTGCCAATCCGGACGTAATTATCGCGCAGAATCACCTCGCGCGTGCAGCCGGTGGTGAGCGTTACGATCGCGATTTTCTTGCTGGGCAATTGAGCGCCGATGCAGTGCCGCTCCTGGTGAATGCCATCAACGTAGAGACTGCGATGCGTGTTGCGTTGCCGCCGAATAGCTGCTCTGCAACAGCGCTGTGCGCTGCCATTCCCGCGGTGCAACGTCGCTGGACGACGCCCGCAACCCAAACAACACTCGGCAACTGGAC
>JBDUBA010000259.1:0-26679 GCA_040004335.1 Gemmatimonas sp. | reverse complement strand
CGTCCCGCGAACATCCATGCGAGCACCGCGCAGACCACTACGAGTGACACCATTTCCAGGAATAACTCGAGAAATAACACCACCACACGACCACCCGCATCCATACCACTTTCGGCCAATATGAGATACCGCGCGGGCTCGGCGCCGGATCGCGCCGGTGTGATGGCCGCAGCGAAATCACCGCCAAGACAGACGCGCAGCGCAGTGCTGAAGTTGAGTTTGAGATGAACTGCTCGCGCCGACGCCTGAATTTTGAATGCGCGCGTGACCGTCTCGAAAATCGTTGCAACGACGGCCGCCACGTGCGCTTGCCACGCCAGCATTGGCATCCCGCTGGCAGGCCAATTGGTGGCCACGACATAAAATGACGCGCCAAACATGGTGGCAAATGACAGCACTGTAAAGACGATACGCGCTGTGTTCGACGACGGGCCCGTTTTGTTGCTTGTGTTCACTCAGGTTCCACGAGGTTTTGCGCGACGAGTGGCGGGCGCCGTAAGCGGATCTTCCGGCCACGGGTGTCGTGGATACCGTCCGCGCAGATCCTTCCGTACGTCGAAGTACGAGGTGCGCCAAAAGCCAGCGAGATCGCGCGTCACCTGCACTGGCCGCTGCGCCGGTGACAGCAGATGCAAGGTGATTGTGACGCGACCGTTGAGTAGAGTTGGTGTAGTGGTCCAACCAAAGACTTCTTGCAATTTCACCGCCAGCACGGGCGATGAAGGGTCGTCGTAATTGAGTGCAATACGTGAACCGCTGGGAACGTCGAGATGTGTTGGTGCGAGCCTGTCGAGCACTTCTCGTTGTTGCCATGTGAGTAATTCGCGCAGTGCGTTGCCGAGATCGACTTTAAAAAGTTCGTCCCATTTGCGGAGCGTGCCGATGGACGGTGCGAGCCATTCATCGAGTGTCGCCTCGAGTGCGGTCGCGGTGACATCTGGCCATGATTCGTCGTGCAATTGTTTCTGCGCGTACAAAAAGTTCATGCGAGCGCGAACTTCCGTCGCGGAGTCGGACCACGGAAGCGCGTTTACTCCGACGCGTTTGATCTCTGCGAGGAACACTGCAGCAACCGCATCGGGATCGGGCGAACTCCACGCGTGATCCTCGAGCACAATTGCGCCCAACTGCGCTCGGCGGCGAGCACGCACGGAGCGTGAATCGTCATCCCACTCCACAACCGAGGTGCGGACGATTTGATCACCGAACGTGGCGAGAACTTCATCGCGCGTGAGGGGAATCGCGCGAGCAATGCGATATTCGGGCGGTGCGCCATCGAGATCGGCGATAGCCAGAAATGGTGAGTTTGCGAGAGCGTCGTGTCGCAATAGTGATGCTCCAACGCCGGAACGCATCACGAACCGGGGATCGCTGCCGGCACGGTGTTGTGCGACGCGATCGGGATATGCAAATGCGAGGAGGGTTCCGGCCGAGTCGATGGCGTTGTGATTGTCTGCATCGTCGGTTACAGGTGGGCGCGACGCGAGCTCGGAATTTCGTGAAGTTGCATCACGTTTGAGAGTCGTACCCACACGTGCGCGCAGTTCGTTCGCCGTTTGACGCAATCGACGTACACCATCGTAGTCGGCGCGTGCGCCTGCCAGCGAAGCTTCCAACGCGGATGCTGAAACGCCACGCAACAGCTCCAAGCGTAAACGCAAATCGGCTGGCGGTGGGCCAAACTCGCCGCGTAAAATGTCACGTTCCTCGGACAGCGCGCACAGCTCGGCGCCCAGGTGTGTTGCCTGCGTTTCGCGCGCACGAACCAACAGGTGGCCGAATCTTGGATGCGTTGGCAAGCCCGCCAGTTCGCGTCCGTGCGTTGTGATTCGACCTTCTGCATCGAGTGCGCCAAGTTGCTTGAGGAGATCGACGGCCTGCTTGAATGCGCCCGCTGGCGGCGCGTCCAGCCACTTTAATTCGGCGGGGTCGCGCACACCCGCATCCGCAAGTGCCAACGCCAATGGCGCGAGATCGGCTTCGAGAATTTCCGGGCGCGAACGCGGAACCAGCATCGCGTCGCCATGCGCGTCCCATAACCGGTAACATGTGCCTGGTGCAACACGTCCCGCACGCCCACGACGTTGATCGGCCGACGCTCGGCTCACCTTTACCGTTTCGAGACGCGTGATTCCTGCGCGCGCCGAGTAGCGGGGAAGACGTGACAAGCCGCCGTCGACGACTACGCGCACACCCTCGATTGTCAAACTTGTTTCGGCTATGCTTGTGGCGAGTACCACCTTGCGTTCGCCTGTTGGTGCGGGGCCAATCGCGGCGTCCTGCGCGGCGAGAGGCATCGCGCCATGCAGTTGATGTATTGTGGCACGCGCTTGTTGCAGAACATCATTTCCGGCCAATCGTTCGGCCACGCGTCGTTGTTCGCCCACGCCCGGAAGAAATACCAGCACGTCACCGTGATGTTGTTGCACGGCTTCGAGCACCGTGCGTGCAACGGCGGATTCGATACGTTCGTCTGTGCGCGGTGGTCGATATTCAGTGGCCACGGGAAACATACGTCCTTCGCTTCGGACGACTGGCGCGGCAGATCCCGCAACATCCGACAGCAACGTTGCGACGGAATCACCGTCGATAGTTGCGGACATCACCAACACCCGCAGTTCGGGGCGCAACACCTGCTGCGTTTGCAACGCAAGCGCGAGGCCGAGGTCGGCGTGTAGTGAGCGTTCGTGAAATTCGTCGAAGATCACGATCCCAACGCCGTCCAACGATGCGTCGGCGGCAAGCAGTCGCGCGAGAATACCTTCCGTAACAACTTCGATTCGCGTGCGAGGACCGATACGTGTTTCGCCGCGAACGCGAAAGCCAACGGTATTACCAACTGATTCGCCCAATTGACGCGCCATGAATTGCGCAGCCGTGCGCGCCGCCAATCGCCGCGGTTCGAGCATCACAATGCGTTGGGAATTGAGCCAGGTCTCACCCAACAGGGCGAGCGGAACTCGCGTGGTTTTGCCGGCACCTGGCGGTGCTTCCAAGACAACGTTTGTGGTCTGTTGCAACGCCTGTCGCAACGCGGGCAACACATCGTCAATGGGCAGCGCTGTTCGCGTTACTGCGTGTGTAGCCGATGTATCCGGCATTGATGCGCCATCACTGCTCACTTTTTGCGTTTTTGCGCAGCGGAGTCGAGTTGTTGCAACAGCCATTCTTGCGCACGGGCGAGCACGTCATCCGTTCCCGATCGCACACCTTTCACCGTTGGCGTGGCTTCAACCTGCGGTGTGAGACCTACGCGTTGCAGCTGGCGACCGTCGGCATGCCGCAAGTCATTTTCGCTGAACGTGAGCGTGATGATTCCCGGCAACTTCACGCTGGTCAGTGCTCCGGCCGCTCCCGCGCTTGGGGTTCCGACAAATACCGGATTTGCCGAACCTTCAATGCCCAGTGCGAACTGTTCCATCGCGCCTTGCGTGCGTTCATCGATGACTACAACTACGCGTCCCTTGTACCGATTGACGGTGTCCGCCGCAAGGATGTCGTCGAATTGCCGACGCTCCACCAGGCAAGCGGTTGATGGTACGCGCAAGTCAGCGGGCGCACATGGTTCGCTGGCGACGCGAACGGTTTGTTTGTCGACCACAGCGTTTGGAACGGCCGCCAGGCGCCGAATCACGTTGTTCATGGCGGCCGACATTGCGCCTGACGGTGTTGGAGTACCGCGACCCCGCGCATCGACAATCAGCGCGCGTGTCGGGCCCAGCATCTGAAACGCGCTGTCGACTTGTGCCGAAGTGGCGCGATCGAGATCGAGATACCCGATTCCCCCAGTGAATGACCGGAACACGCTGGTCGACGTGCGATCGTTTTCGGTGAACCGCCTGAAATACGTCCCACTGCGTGGAATCGTGACTGAACGTTCACGGTTGTTGGCATCGCGTACTTTGAAAACCGCATCGCCGGGAACGCCGCGCGGAACAAGCGACATTGTGTTGCGCAGGGCAGTCCATTCGTTTGACGCCGGTCCGTATTTCCGGTGTTCGCTCACATACGCGGGCATGGGATACCCGTCGGCGGCGGTGATTTCGTCGCCTGGCGCCAGGCCTGAAGCGCGCCCCGCGTCGTCCGGTGCGATTTGTGTAACAATTGCGCGCCCTTCAATCCAACGTGTGGCAAATGGTGCCGCAGCAGCGCCCAGGTGTTGCACGATGGTAGGTGACGTCAGTTCGCTCTGCGCGTCGTTCGTTGTGGACGCGTAGTCCAGCATGACCGACGAAAAACTGTATGCATCAGTCGCGGCTTCGGCGCGCGGAATGAAACGCGTTAACGCATCATCCACACTTTCGTCGCGGAGTTCGCTGTACGCGTGAAACGCGCGCAGCGTGCCCCACATTTTGAATACGGACAGCAGGCGCGCACCCATTATCGGGTAGTGCGCAGTGGTCCATGCGTTGCTGGCGATGGTTGCCGAACTTGTTGGTGGTTCGTGCACAGCAATGCGTGCGTGCGGTGACAGAATTCCGCGCGCGATTTGAATCGCGGTGCGAATAACGGGCGCCGAGTCGGGCAACGATGATGGCGCGACCATTGTATCCGGCACGATTCCAATGCTGCCGTCGGCGTTGAGGAGTTCGCCAACGCGAATAAACGCAGAGAGTTGCTCACCAAGTGCAATGCGACGCGTCGGAACCAGCAGATGGTCACTCAACGGCGCGTCGGTCACGAGCGTCGCTTGCCTGCTGGATACAAGCGCCAGCAGCGCAGGCGGCATTTCTGTGTTTTTGCTGGCGACAAATACCAGGCGGCGGGAATGCACTTGCGATTCGCCGTGCACAATCACGAGCGGTTCGCTTACACGCCATGCGGCGTTCGTTGAAGAGAGCAAGCCCACATTTCGTTCATCGGGCCAACCTTCGTAAACACGACGACGAACACTAGGTCCAGCGACAGTCAGCGTTGAAAGCGCGTTGGCAACTTGTAGTTGCAGGTCGCGAACCGAGCCCTGTTGTTCAAAATTTGCGACGCCGCGGGTTGAACGGTTTGTACGGAGATCGATCACGAGTTGCGACGCATTTCCCGCAGTTCGAATCGCGGACAGCAAGCTGCTCCAGGCAACCGTGTCGCTTGTCGGCTGCGATATTGCCAGGCTCAGAACAACGGTGGTATCGACTTCTCGCGTCTTCTTCGCGCCAGTCACCACAATCTGAGTCTGCGAAGTTATTGGCATTCCGCTTGGGACCCCAGTGGCAAAGTCGCCAAAACCGTTGTCGACGAGTCGCGTCACGGGATCGTTCAACCGCGATATCCACTGCTGCATCACCTGACCATACTCACTTCCGTGCGCTGTCCGCACCTCTGTGAGCCGGCGCACTGTTTCGTTGTCCCACTGTGCGCTATTCGCGGCAACAGTTGGATGAAACAGCCGAACAGCATCCCACAACACTGCCGCGTATTTCAGTCGCTCAACTCCGGCGGAATCTGAGCCAGCCGGTGTTGGCTCGAGTGCCATCGGTTCGACAACCGGTTCGCTGCGCCGGACTTCGGGCGGCGGTGGCGCGACCGCCAACGGTTTCGCCGACTTATCAGGTTTGGGAGCGGCTGGCTCTTTCGCAGGCTTCGGTGCGGGCACCGGTTTTTCTACAACCTTTTGCGGCGGTTTCTCAGCACCCTTGGTCTCCGGTTTCTTCTCGACCGCTACTGGTTTCTCGACTTTTGGTTTTTCGACCTTCGGCGTCTCGACTTTGGGCGGTTTCTCAACCTTGGGAGCTTCAACCTTCGGCGGCTTCTCGGTCTTTGGTTTTTCGACCTTCGCCTCGGGCTTGTCGGCAGGTTTGGCGGCCGTCGGTTTCGCCGCGGCGCCTGCGCCCTCCTCGGGCGTCAGCTTGAACATCGACGAACACGCCGACGCGAGAGCGAGCGCACCCCCGCCCACGAGCAATCGCAGCAATGGGCCGAGCGTATCGGTATGAATGAAGCGCCGGGCAGGTTGAAGCATGGTCGCTGGAAATGGATTCGGGCCGTATCACTCGCTATCCCTACAGAATAGCGCGGTGACAGATTTCACACATGACTGACCGCCTGTATTACACCGATTCGTACGTGAAGTCGTTCCGCGGCAACATCGTTGGCCAAAGCGACGACGGGCTGCGCGTGTACCTCGACCAAACGGCGTTCTATCCCACGTCCGGAGGGCAGCCGCACGACCTTGGTTCAATCAACGGTGTGCCGCTGGTGGATGTTGTGGACGAAGACGATCGTATCGCACATGTACTGGCCCAACCACTGCCTGCTGGCGCGAGTTCGGTTGACGGAATGATTGACTGGACGCGGCGCTTTGACCTGATGCAACAACACACGGGACAACATCTGTTGTCGGCCCTGTTTGAAGATCGATTCGGATGGTCAACGGTGAGCGTCCATTTTGGCGCGGAGAGTTCCACGCTGGATATTGCAGCACCGAATTGGGACGCGTCTGTGCTCGAAGTCGCTGAACTCGCCGCAAATGCGCTTGCGTCGGAAAATCGCGCGATCGTCGTGTCGTTTGAAGACGGCGCGAGTGCGCAGGGATTACGTAAAGCCAGCGACCGTGCTGGCACGTTACGCGTCGTGTCCATTACGGACTTCGACCGAAGTGCGTGTGGTGGCACTCATGTGCGGCGCACGGGAGAAATTGGATCGATCCTGCTGCGACGCGCTGAACGCACGAAAGGACAAACACGCATCGAATTTCTGTGCGGAACGCGCGCTGTCACGGCCGCCCGTCATGACGCTGGATTGCTGGCGCGCGCCGCCGCGGTGTTCACCGCAGCCACGGACGATGTCCCGCGTCTGGTCGAGTCACAACAACAGCAGTTGCGTGATCTCGAACGCGAACACAAGAAACTCAAGGGCGAACTTGCGGTTTACGACGCCCGCAAACACTGGGAAGCCGCAACGCCCAACGCCGGTGGCATTCGGCACATTCACATTGCCGTTCCGAACGGTCCAGTCAAGGACCAAGAGGCACTCGCGCAAGCCATTGCGACACTCGGCGCCGCCGTTGTAGTGATCACCAGCAATAATCCGGTTGGTGTGATGTTGGCCACGTCGGCCGACAGTGGGGTTGATGCCGGTCAGACCATACGTGCAACCGTCACGCCGCTTGGTGGACGTGGTGGTGGATCGCCGCGCTTGGCACAAGCCAGTTTGCCTGACGCCAGCGCGATTCGAACCGTACTTGCAGCACTTGGTGTTACGCACGCCTGAGAAACATGCGCTCACAGAAGTATTCGTTGTCACAGATTTCTCTGCAACAGTCTCTCACTCCACGAACTCCTATGCGCTCCGCCATTCCCCGTCCCGACGCCAGCGAATACGCCCCGTACTACGGCACGTACATTGCCGCTGCAGCCGCCACGCTCGAGAAATCGGGCCAATTGGACATTCGCGATTTGTTGCTGGGGCAATGCGACGAACTTGAGACAATCGTGCGCGATATTTCCGAAGAATCCGCCAACAACACGTACGCGCCGGGCAAGTGGTCACTCAAGGAATCAATCGTGCACATGTGCGACGCCGAGCGTGTGTTCGCATATCGTGCGTTGCGAATTGCACGCGGAGACCAAACGCCGCTCGCGTCGTTTGAACAGAACGATTTTGTGCCGGTATCGCGCGCCAACACGCGCGCACTCGCTGACATTTTCGCCGAATTTCGTGCCGTGCGCGCCGCCAGTTTGGCACTGCTCAATTCGTTTGACAACGACGCCATTGACCGCGTAGGCACCGCCAGCGACCGGCTGGTCAGCACGCGAGCGTTGTGCTGGATTATTGCCGGCCACGCAACACATCACCTGGGTATCACGCGCGATCGGTACGTTCCGGCGCTCACGGCCTGAGCAACGCGAGCGGGGATCGCGAAAATTGTACGGCGCATCACCACCGGGTGCGCCGCGAGTGTGGGCCAGTCGAGTGGCCCAATCGCTGACCAGATCGAATGACTGTGCAGGCCATTCGCTTGGCCGTCAAACCGGGTAAGTTGTGTATTCGCTTTCGCTGGCTCCCGTAAAGCCAGTTTCTGCCCCGACCATCCTGGAGCCGTTCGTGTCCACTGCTTTGAAATCTCTGTCGCCGTCCACGAAACTCGCCATCGATACGGTGCGCACGCTCTCCATGGACGCCGTCCAGGCCGCCGAGTCGGGGCATCCGGGCACGCCGATGGCGTTGGCTCCGTTGGCGTACGTGCTGTTTACGCGTCACATGCGGCACGATCCGGCGGCGCCACAGTGGATGGATCGCGATCGTTTCGTGTTGTCGGCGGGGCATGCCAGCTTGCTGTTGTATTCGTCACTCTTTCTCTCAGGGTATCCGCTCACCCTCGATGACATCAAGGCGTTTCGTCAGTGGGGCAGCAAAACGCCGGGACATCCGGAGCACGGCCACACCGTTGGAGTTGAAACGACGACTGGTCCGCTTGGACAGGGCATCGCAAACGCCGTTGGGATGGCAGTTGCCGAAGCACATCTCGGGGCGCGTTTCAATCGCGACGGACACACCATCATCGACCATCACACGTATTTCGTGGCCGGTGACGGATGTTTGATGGAAGGCATTTCGCATGAGGCTTCATCGTTTGCCGGGCACAACAAACTTGGCAAACTTATTGGATTTTTCGACAACAACAGCATCACGATTGACGGCACGACGGCCATTTCGTGCAGCGACGATCCGGTGAAACGGTTTGAAGCGTATCATTGGCACGTGCAGCTAGTGCCCGACGTAAACGACCTTGATGCGCTGGATGCGGCCATCGATGCGGCAAAGGCCGTCACTGATCGTCCTTCCATGATTGTCGTAACAACGCACATAGGATTCGGTTCGCCACATAAAGCGAACACATCCAAGGCGCACGGCGAAGCACTCGGTGCCGAAGAAATTTTGCTCACCAAGACAGCGTACGACTGGCCCAGTATCGAACCATTCTTCGTGCCGGAAGAAGCAAAGGCGGATTGGCGAAATGGTGTAGCAACTCGCGCCGCGACACACGCGCAATGGGAAGGACGTTGGAGCGCGTATGCAAGCGCCTATCCTGAACTCGCGGCCGAACTCAAGGCGCAGTTGAACGGCGAATTGGGCAAGGATTGGGAATCGAAACTCCCAACGTTTGATGCGAAGAGTGGCAACGTTGCAAGCCGAGCGGCGTCAGGTGTTGTGCTAAACGCAATTGCGTCGTCGCTGCCCAGTCTCATTGGTGGATCGGCCGATCTTGCGGGATCCAACCTCACCACCATCAAGGGCGCCGGCTTCTTCTCGGCAACAACGCCCGGCGAACGCAACTTCCATTTCGGCATACGCGAACATGCGATGGGCGGCATCATGAACGGTATGGCGGTACATGGCGGCATCATTCCGTACGGTGGCACCTTTCTGGTGTTTGCTGATTACATGCGTCCAGCCATTCGTCTCGCGGCGTTGATGAAGCAACAAGTCATTTACGTGTTCACGCACGATTCAATTGGTCTGGGCGAAGACGGGCCAACCCATCAGCCAATCGAACAGCTCACCTCACTGCGCTGCATTCCCGGAATGACGGTATTGCGTCCGGCCGATGCGGATGAAGTGTCTGAAGCCTGGCGTGCGGCCGTGTTACATCGCAACGGTCCGGTTGCACTCGCGTTGACGCGTCAGAAGTTGTCGTATTTCAACAGCCCGGACAAAGCGAAGGCTGGTGTGCCGCGTGGCGCGTATGTACTACTGGAGGCCGAGGGTGGCGACGCCGAAGTGGTGTTGATGGGTTCAGGCTCGGAAGTTGAGATTGCAGTCGCAGCGCGTTTGCAGTTGCAGGCCGCGGGCATTCGCGCGCGCGTTGTGAGCTGCCCATCGCTCGAACTATTTGCGAAGCAGGATGCCACGTATCAAGCGTCGGTGTTGCTGAAAGGGGTCGCGCGTGTTGCGGTTGAAGCCGGCCATCCGATGTCGTGGTATCAGTGGGTGGGTGACTTCGGTGTGGTGGTGGGGCTCGATCACTTTGGTGCCAGCGCGCCGTATCAGACGTTGTACAAGGAGTTCGGTTTGACGGCGGAGAAGGTCGCTGAGGCGGCGAAGCGGGTTGTGCGGGCGTAGGCATTGGCCAACGGAAGAACGTCACAAAGCAATATCCCAACAAGCTGTCACTGCATTTTTCGCGGAGCCGCGGACCCGCGAAATAGAAGTTTCATTCGGCCCGAAACTACCTTTTCGTTTCGTTGAAAGCATGCTCTGGTCTTCTGATCTCAGCACTGAACTACTGAAACTTTGATGAAAGCCCTGGTCATCGGCGCCGGCGTCTCCGGTCTCTCCTGCGCACTGCGTCTCGCCGAAGCCGGTCACTCGGTCGAGATCTGGGCGCGCGCGTTACCACAGGACACCACTTCCAGCATTGCGGCGGCGTTGTGGTTTCCGTATCTGGCCGAACCCGTCAGCCGCGTACTGCCATGGAGCGCCGTTGCATTCACTGAGCTGACGCGACTCGCGGACAATCCGGAAACCGGTGTGATCATGCGCGACGGATGCGAAATTTTTCGCGAACCCCAGCTCCATGAAGCGTGGTGGGCCTCGGCCGTGCCCAGTTATCGCCGAGCGTTTGCGGAGGAGCTGCCGGCGGGATATGTCGATGGTTTTTTTGCGCGCGTGCCTATCATCGATATGTCGATTTACCTGACGTGGCTTGAACGTGAAGTGCGTGCACGCGGCGTGCGCATCACGCAGCGAACAATTCAAACGATCACCGACGCGAAAGGGTTCGCGGACGTGGTGATCAACTGCACTGGGGTGTCGGCGCGCGAAGTGTCCAATGACGGAGAGGTGTACGGCGTGCGCGGCCAGGTGTCGGTTGTTGAGGCGCCCGAGATAACGCGCTTCTATCTGGACGATGCCGGACCTACGTACATCATTCCCCGCGTGCACGATGTCGTGTTGGGCGGTACTGCCGACGAACACGTGTACGATGCTGTCGTTGACGATGCGACGGCCGCACAGATTCGTACACGGTGTATCGCGTTGGAGCCGGCACTGACCAACGCCGTAGTCCTCAAGCACAAGGTGGGGATTCGTCCGTGCCGCAGCACTGTACGTCTCGAGACAGAAACCATCGACGGACTGGAAGTGATTCACAACTACGGTCATGGCGGTGCGGGCGTTACGCTATCGTGGGGTTGCGCGAACGATGTAGTGCAGCTGGTGAATGCGTAAAGGCCGAGTGCACGTGCGCCCACCGCAGTCGACGCTGGCGCATCGGCGGACGCTCCGCGAACTGGTGCGAGCGGGTTGCCAGAACAAACCGGGCGTGTATCGGATGTTTGCCGAAAACGGCACGGTTGTCTATGTTGGCCAGTCGCGCGTGTTACGCACACGACTGCTTTCGTATTTCCGCGCGAAGGGTGCGCGCAACAAAGCGGCGCGCATTCTGCGCCATGCGTTCAGGATTGAGTGGGAATACACGCCAACCGAATTTGGTGCGCTGCTGCGCGAGTTGCGTTTGATCAAACTGCACCGACCGCACTTCAATCGCATGATGGTGAGCGATGATTGGCCGCGTGGGTACATCGCGCTCACGGGTGAACCGGTACCAGGGTTGCGGGTGGTTGCACAATCCGACTATCCGAACGCTGTCGCGATGTACGGCCCCTTCCGGAAGGTGTTTGAGTTGCGGGAAGCGGCACAAACGCTGGCGACGCTGGCAGGGCTTCGCGACTGCACGATTGACGATCATCAGCGTGGCGTGTCGGCGCGCAAGTTGTGGTTTGCGGATGATACGCAGTCAGCAATCGTGGTCGCGACAAGCAGGAACACCACCATTGCATCAAATGCGCAAGGTGCAACAGCTGCTGCGGGAAAGGGCCGTACCACACGTGTGGTGAGGTCGCGCGCTGCCGGATGTCTGCGATACGAACTGGGAACGTGCAGTGCTCCGTGTATTGGGCAGGCGGACCGCACGTTATACGCGCGCAGTGTCCGCGTCGTGCGTGAGTTTCTTGAAGGGCGGAGCAACGCGCCGCTCGACGTTGCGCAACAATCAATGGTCGATGCGTCCAACAAACTGGAATTCGAGCGTGCAGGATCATTGCGCGATCACATTGCGCGGTTAACGTGGTTGCAGCAGCGACTCCAGCAGTTTCACGCGAATGTCGATCGTCTCACGTTTCGTTATCACGCGCTCGCGCCCGACGGCCAGGAATATGTGTATCTCGTGCGACGGGGCACCGTGCGGGCCGAACGTGTAATGCCGACGCAATCAGGCGAGCATCTGGAATGGGATGCAATTGCCCAGCGCGTATATGCCGAGGCCGATGCCACTGGCGCTGATATTCCACTGCACGACCTCGATGAATTTCATCTGGTCTCGAGTTGGTTTCGGCGGCGTCCGGCGGAGAAGGCGCGCACATTCGCGCCGTAGGCGTCATGCCGCATGGCCACATTCCTCGTCGAACTTTCTCGCGCGGCATTCAACACAACTTCGGGTACAGAAACGCAACATGCCCGGCTTTCACCGGGCATGTTGTCGTGCACACCGTCCGCTCGCTTCGGGTCCCGCCCCTGGTTGACGGTACGGTGTTTTCTGCTATGTCTGCCTATTTGCCTTTGAGCTTCTTAACGGTCGTGTGCGTGCTGTCTTTCTTCACGGAATCGGGCTTGGCGGCCTTTTTCGTAACTTTCTTTGTCGCCCTGTACCGGGTTGGTCACGACCACTGTGCGCCACGCTTCGAAAACTGCGGCGTTGCAACTTCCGCTTCGTGCCGAACCCATCACAGTGTATCTGCGCACTATTCTACGGGAATCGACCTTAACGGCCGATTAACGAAAATGACATTCTTTTCACTCATTTACGGCGGCCCTGCATTCTGTCACTATTGATAGACACTTTCCAGTCAGCCGGTCACGAACCATGCGAATACTTATCGTCGAAGACGATCCCCGACTTGCCAATCTCGTGGCTCGCGGTCTGCGCGAACAAACGTACGCCGTTGACGTGTGCGGTGACGGACGCGAAGCGATGGTGCAAGCAGTCGTCAACGAATATGACGCCATCATTCTTGATTTCATGCTTCCGGGCAAGGACGGACTTACCGTCATTCGGGAATTGCGCGCGCGCAATTTGCGCACGCCCGTGTTGATGCTTACGGCGCGCGACGCCATCGCTGATCGCATTGCAGGGCTCGACGGTGGTGCGGACGACTATCTCACCAAGCCGTTCGATTTTGGTGAACTGCTCGCACGGTTGCGCGCACTGTTGCGTCGTCCCGAGGTGCTGCAACCGAACACGATCGCGATTGGCGATTTGTGCATCGATACGCGCGCACATGAAGTCACGCGCGGCGGCACGCCCATTACGCTGACCGGCAAAGAATACGCGCTGCTCGAATTGCTGGCACGGCAAACGGGTCGCGTCGTTTCGCGCGCGGACATCGTCGCGCATGTGTGGGACGACAATCACGATTCGTTTACCAACGCGGTCGAGGTGTATGTCAATCGCCTTCGCGGCAAAATCGATTGCGCCCCCTTCACGCCCCTTATCCACACTCGGCGCGGTGCTGGGTACGTACTCGCCGCCACCGCTCCCAAGTAACACCTTTACTCCAACTGCAACACGCACCCTTTCCCCGCCCCGCCCCGTTTCGACGGTTTCACCCGTTTCATCAGGATCGCACGACCCGTCCGTCACGCCCGCCCGCCCCGTGATCCAACTCAAGACTTCCGTACGATTCCGACTCACCCTTTGGAACGCCGCTATTCTTGCGCTCCTGCTGATTGGGTTTGCCTACACGTCGTGGGTGACGCTCGTCCAAATTCTGGATGGGCGACGGGATACCGAAGTCAGCGTTTCAGCGTTGGCCATTCAAAAAACAATTGAGAATGAACGCGCGCGTGCATTCGCGCGTGGTGAAGATCCGCGCCCCGAAGTGTTACGTGATTCACTGCAGCGGCTGCGCGCCGGCGACCTCGACGTGTATATCGTTGACCAGAAGGCATCTCGCGTCGTCGCCGCCAGTCGCGCAACCGCGCGCCGTTCAACGCGGGCGGCCGTGTCGCCCAAGCCCGAAGCCGCCGGCAAGACACCTGTGCCGCCAACCGCACGCGACAGCCTCATCCTACTGCCACCGCATGTTCGGGACCTGCTCAATACATCGTCGGTGTCGAGAGATCCGGTGCTCTCGAGTTTGATAGTTGACGGTATCAACTATCGCGCTGCGGTGATGCGCGTTCCGCAGGGGGCGAGCGAAGATCAACCCGCCATGGCTGTGGCGGTGCTTCGGTCAGGGGAAGAAGACATCGCTCTCGAGGTGAGATATCGCAACCGATTGATATTCACGATCCCGCTGGCATTGATCTTTTCAATTCTGTGCGGATACGCGATTGCGCGTCGCAGTCTCGCGCCGGTCGAAGCGATGGCCGAGCAAGCGGCCAGAATTTCGGCGGCCACACTGGATGAACGATTGCCCGTCGCGAATGAACACGACGAGTTGGGCCGTCTCGCCACCGTCGTGAACGCATTGTTGGAACGCGTGCACGTAGCGTTTCTGCAGCAACGCCAATTTGTCGCGGATGCCTCGCACGAATTGCGCACACCAATTGCCATCGTGCGCGGTGAAGCGGACGTGACGCTGCAACGCAATACGCGGAACGAAGTGGAGTATCGCGAAGCACTCGGGATCATCAGCGAAGAATCGGTGCGACTGACGCGAATTGTTGACGACCTCTTTCTGCTGGCCCGCAGCGACGCCGGAGCGCCCGTGGCGCAATACAGCACGCTCGACCTGCGCGATCTCACGCTGGGAGCGTTACGATCTGTTCGAACGATTGCCGACGACCACGACATTGTGCTCGAACAGAACGTGCCCGACTCCGCAATTTGTATTGAAGGGGATGCGCCGCTGTTACGACGGTTGATGCTCAACTTGCTTGACAATGCGCTCAAGTTCACACCGCGCGGCGGCACCGTGGGGGTGACAGTCGAATCGGAAGCGCAGTCGGTCAACATTGTGGTGTACGATAGTGGACCCGGTGTGTCCGAAGCGCTTCGCGCGCGCGTGTTCGATCGATTTGTGCGCGCCGGACCGGACGAGCGCCCGGCCTTTCACGACTCGCCGAGGGCCACGAGTGGCGCCGGTCTGGGTTTGGCGATCGCGACGGCAATCGCGACGGCACATCATGGAACGTTGTCGCTTGATGATAGTGAGGGTGGTGCGCGGTTTCGCGTGGTGTTGCCGCTCAAGAATCAGGGATAGCGACGATATAGTCGCACCGGAACTGCGAGAACTCATCGCGTTTTCGACCGGGCCCCGCTCGCAACTTGTCAAGAGTATTTTTTCGCGGAGACGCGGAGAACTGCGCGCGGGTTAGCCGAACCACACTCGAATTGGAGATATAGCTTTTCATGAAACTGCACGCGTGTTCGCCAACTCGCGTGCAGTTTCCAAAAAAATGATACGTCAATCCACTCACATGTGTGGCGTCACACGTTGAGTTTTCCGCGACAAGGAACGACTGCACTTCACCCCACACGATCGCCGTCGAAGTCGCACGCAATTCTCCCCACGCCACACCGTGCCAGCACCACGTCACACGGCCACTGCCGACCTACCTGCGCCCGTATTCAACGTCCGCCCCGCCGCATGCGCAAACAGCGCCGCCTGTTTCATCAACGCGTCAAAGGCCGACGGCTCGAGCGACTGATCACCATCCGAACGCGCCGTCGCCGGCGACGGATGCACTTCGATGATCAAACCATCCGCACCTGCCGCAATAGCCGCCATCGCCAACGGCGCCACCAACGACGCGCGCCCGCCCGCATGACTGGGATCAACAAACACCGGCAAATGTGTTTCGCGTTTGAGCACTGGAATTGCGGCAATATCCAACGTGTTCCGCGTGGCCGTTTCGTACGTGCGAATACCGCGCTCACACAAAATCACATTACGATTCCCCTGCGCCATGATGTACTCGGCCGACATCAACAGCTCCGTGATCGTGCCGGACAAGCCACGCTTGAGCAACACCGGTCGCTGCGAACGACCAACTTCACTCAAGAGCGCGTAATTCTGCATGTTGCGCGCGCCAATTTGCAGGACATCGGCGTACTGAGCGACCATTTCCACATGACGCGGATCGAGCGCTTCGGTGACAATCGGCAGTCCCGTTTCCGCGCGTACCTCCGCCAGCATTTTGAGCGCGGGTTCGCCCAGGCCCTGAAAGGCGTACGGTGACGACCGTGGTTTGAACGCCCCACCACGCAACAGGCGCGCTCCCGATGCTTTCACGGCCTGCGCGGTCGCGTGCAGCATCTCGCGCCCTTCCACCGAGCACGGTCCGCCAATCACAACAATCTCCGCACCACCAATCACCGTTTCATCAACGTCATCGAGGCGAATTTGTGTGTTCGAGACGGCAAATTCGCGCGACGCGAGTTTGTAGGGTTTCATAACCGGCATAACACGTTCCACACCGGGTAGCGCCGCGAGTCCAGCTTCCGCTATTGCGCCTTCATCTCCAATACAGCCAACAATGGTGCGCTGCTCGCCTCGGCTAACGTGTGCGCGCAAGCCAGCGCGTTCAATGTGTGCGACCAGCGAATTCAACTGCTCGTCGGAAATGCCGTGGCTTGTAACGATGATCATGAGTGGTGCCTGTGGAGTTCGGGGTGTTCCCGAGGTCTCGATCGAATGTCGGCACCTTTCAAACAAAAAGGCCCGTGCATTTCGCACGAGCCTCGGAAGATTGGGACTAGGTGAGCGTTAGACGCGCGCAGTCCGTCGGCCGGGGCCCATGCGGGCAGGCAGATACGTATACCAATAGGCATACGAGCGACGGAGCGCGAGAAGAAGCATGGACAAGACTTTAGACAGCGATCGCACAGAAGTCAACCAGCAGATTGCCGATCAACCCGGCTGCGGAGTTGGACGCACGAGGTAATCGACACGCCAGCCCACGAGATCATCACCCAACGCGCTGGCGGTTTGTTGCGCCAACTCGCCCAGTGCAATTGCCGCCTGCAGATTTGTCGAGCCACGAATTTGATCGATGTGCACTTTATCGAGCGACTCCAGCACAACGCTCAGTGCCCGAATGGTGGACCGACTGCGAAGCGCCTGTTCGGGCAGTCCCAGATTGCTTCCAAACGCGTGTAGCGCCGCGCCAAACCCCGGACCAACGATCGCGACAAATTCCAAAAGACCGTTCCAAAAACCGCCAACATGTACGCCGGTTGCGATCCCAACTCCGTGAATTGACGCCGCAAAAAACGCCGCGGCAAACGGAATCCAGGCCCAGAATCGCAACCGATGTTCGGCCTTCTCTGCGGCGTGAAAGGTGCCTTCCAGATATGCGCGTTGATCGATCACCACGCGCTCACGCAAGAATTCCTTGTACCACACGAGGTACGGCGTGGTGAATTGCACAGACGGCAGCGGTACTTGTCGTGCGGTCGCGCGATACAACCAATTTACCCACGCGGTGTGCGGATCCTCCGGCGCATCCGGCACGGGCACGCGTTGCGCGAGGGAGCCGCGCGCAACAAACCACAAGAATCCCAAATGCCGCAATCGTTCGGCCAACAGTCGGTAGTCGAGCCAGCGTTCATGAAATTTCTTGCGCAGTGCGCGCACATACACGTACATGATGGCAAGCAACACACTGAGTTCGAGAATCACCATCATGGTGGACCTCGTCCATTTGCTCTCGTGTTTCGTTGATTCGGGAGCTGAGTCTGCGGCCTGCATGACGCCTGATGGTGTGTGTTGGATTGCTTCAGTTGCAGGCGTTGCAATTTTCACCGTTGGCGTGGCAATTTTCACCGTTGGCACTGCAGTTGTTGCCGTTGGCGTTGCGATTCCTGTTGCGGGTGTTGCAATTTCTGAGGCGGGTGGTGCTCCATTTTCGACGCGTGGCACCACCTCCACGTTGTGCGGTTCAGCTTTGACCGGCGGTGTACCACACCACGCAAACATCACGGCAAACGGTGCCAGCAACACGAGCCACACGGCGGACCCGCGATGACGCATCGCATACGCCGTCGCGAAATAGTCGCTCCGACGAAATGACGGCGAAACGACCGCCTCGAGCACACCCGGAGTATACGGTCGCGGTGGACTCGCTCCTTCCCAAGGTGGAGGATAACCCTCATCGACGCTGGCTTTGATACTCGACGACGGCAACTGCACATGGCCTTGGCGCGAAAACGTGAGCACTCGCATGAACGCGCCCCATGCCCACCCGCTTGCCCGACGCACAACCGCAGAACTCACACGTTCGGTACGAAACGTCTCGAACAGGGTGCGAGCACTGTCTGGTGGTTTGCCGTGAGTCTTCGCCTCAATCGCGACGTCGGGTGGATCGCGAAGCAAATGCGCCACTACCGCGTCTATCGCCTTGTCGTCATTGTCGCGACTACGCGTACCATTCGGTTCGAGCACACGGTACGGATGTGGTGTTGCTGAGCTGCGCTTCGGGCCTGCTGGGGTTGGAGCGGCGTCAATGTTGATGACCGGCAGCCCCAGCTCCGACGCCAATTGAATCACGTTACCCGTTCCCGCTTCACCGCGTGCACCGCGTTTATCCCAGATCGCCACCAACAGATCGCAGTTCCACAGCAATCGCCGATTCACTTCTATCAGGGAATCCTCATCGAGCTGCGCACCACCAAGCGTAAGGCGTCCCTTTGCACTATCCCACAGCGGCTTGAGCGGAATGTGCGGATCGCGATCGGGCTTCTGCGAAATATCTTCGGGCGACACCACATACAGCTCCCATTGTGGAAGCGTGGTCGCAATACTTCCCACAATGCGATCACCACCTTCGGCGAGTGGCGAAATCAACCGAATGACGGGAGGTGTTGCTGCGTAGTAGTGCTCACGTTGTCCGCGATTGTGCGCTGCGTTGACCGCGCGGGACACCATGGTGAGGACCTGTCGCACGGACTGTTCCAGCGTCTCGCGATTTGCTGGATCAATACGAACATCCGGATCTTCGCCGTCTTCGCGCCAGCGATTTGCCGTTACACCTACCCGCAAGCATAGTGACGGCGGTGCAAAATCTCCGTTCGATTCGGTCACTAACGTAACTGCGCGCAATCGTATAACAACGCCGACGTTGCATCAAAGCAGAAGGAGCGTTGTCCGCCAGTCTTGTAGATTTTTGGTGTTAACCACCACACCAATTTGGTTTGCCCCTGCGGGTAGTAGAAACCCAGTACCGCGCTGGCAATCGGTCCCACCATTCCGGCAGCGCGCGCTTTCGCGATCGCCTCTTGAAAATCCATCACGTTCAACGGCATCACATCGGTGCCCCACGTAACGGTACCCCGCGCGTTCTCGAACGTCCAATCGTTATCAGGATTGGCACGGCTCGCCGTGAGCCCCTGCATCAGTTCAGGTGACACAAACAACACTTTGGACATACATTGGCCCGAGCGACAATCAAGGTTGATCTCGTCAACGAACGCGTCAGCTTTCCACTGACTTTTGACTTTCTTGAGCAGTGCACGCACTTCCGGCAACACCGACTTCGGCATCTTCATTTCAGGTGCGGCAGGAATAGCGCCCGGCGTGTCGCGCTCGCGATCGTTCGCCGACGAATAATTGTTGTCTGATCCGGGCGATTGCCACGGCTTCCACAAAAACAGTGCGAGTACCAAAGCGACTGCGGCGCCAATCAGTTTGACGGACGTCGGAATTGCCGAGAACGAAAATCCGTCACCGTCGCCCGGCGTCTTCGCAATTTCATCCGCGAGCAGTTTGGTGTCGTGCGCCCATCGAATATCAGAAACCTCAATCGCGTTGCGACGCGCCAGTGCTTTCAGTTCATCGGGCAACGCCGATTCAGAAATCATCTCGGCGCGATTCACGAGCACGGGAATTACGCGGAGCTCCGGATCGGCCAATGCCTTCGCCACCTCCAGCCGCACGAAATCGTTGGGATCATCAATGCGACGTGTCCCGTCGGGCCGCTGGCCAACCCATCGGCCGCCCATCACGACCACCACCACGGCCGCCTGTTCGAGCGAGTGATGCAACACTTGCACAAAGTCCGCACCCGGAGCAATCGAGTCGATGTCCATGAACACCGAATTCGGCCCCATCTGTTTGGCGAGTGCGTCGTGCAACCGGCCCACATGGCCGGAACTGTCTTCCCGTCGATAACTGATGAAGATCTTGTTGCGAAGTCCCGGCATTCGGTCTGGTGGTGGCCGTGAGGGGCGGAAACAGGACTGGGATCGGGCTCCGATCACGTTATGCCCGCGCCAGACGTGCGCAAGACCAACCCTTTGCGCAGGAAGTTTGTCTGACCACCTGATCTCGCTCATCCGCCGCATCGGCTTCCGTTCTCCCGGGTTCAAATGTTCGTGGCAATTTGTCGTCAGTTCGTTCGCTCCTGGTCGCTGATTACAGTGGCGTTGGTGGTCGCCACCACGCCCGTAGTTGGCCAAGGGCAGGATGGCCCAGACATCGTTCGCGGCAAAATTCTGGACGACTCCGGACACGTGGTTGCGAATGCGACGGTCATCATCACGCGCGGGCCCGATCGACTTACGCAACAGACATCCACAGACGCCACGGGACTGTACAGCCAGAAATTCGATCCCGGAACTGGCGACTATCTGGTGTATGTCTCGTTCGCCGGATTCAAGCCGGAACGCCGCCGCATCCTGCGCAAAGCCGACGAATACGAACTGATTGCCGATTTCGCATTGGCGCGTGACCTGACGGTCCTTGCGGCTGTCAAAGTGACCGCGGTTAAACCCGCACGCGCCACCAATCGCGTGAACGTCGGCTCGGCCGAAACGGGCGCGTCGGAAAAATGGGCGGACGGGATCAATGGGCAGCTTTCGCCAAACCTCGCCGGCGACCTCAACGCGTTGGCGGGCACGTTTCCAGGGGTGACCCTCACACCAAATGGTGTCTCGATGTTGGGAGCGGCGAGTTCGTCGAACCTCACGACATTGAACGGAATGGCGCTGCCTGGCTTATCGCTGCCGCGCGCAGCACGTGTCGAGACTCGTGTTACCGGTGCAACGTTCGACCCGACCCGCGGCGGATTTGCAGGCGCCAACATTGACGTGCGTTTGGGACCCGGCGATCGATTCTATCAGCGTCGGAACGGTTACCTCACACTCAACGCGCCGCAGTTGCAATTCACCGACGCGGTGGGTCGCTCACTGGGTCAGCGCGCCACCTCATTTCGCGCGAGTCTTGGTGCCGACGGTGAATTGATTCGCAAATTCCTCACGTACAACACCGCGTTGGATATCGCGCGCAATACGAGCACTCCCGCAACGTTGTACGGCGCGAACAGCGAAACTCTGCTGCGCGCGGGCGTAAGTGCAGACTCAGTGCGCCGACTCATCGACGTGGCGACGCCACTTGGCGTGCCGGTTGCGGGAATCAACACCCCGCTTGAACGCAGCACGACTTCTGCCACGTGGCTTGGCCGCCTCGATGACACGCGTGATTCATTGCGTCGAATCACTCTCACTACATTCGCCAGCTATTCGCAGAATGGCGCGCTGGGCTATGCGCCGCTTGTTGCGCCCGCCAGTGGTGGCGAACGCACCGATCACACGGTTGGCGGTCAGTTCATCTACAGCGCGTTTGTTGGAACGGGACGTCGCATTTCCACTGAATCGCGTTTCGCGGCCAGCCAGGTGGGAAGCAAAACCAACCCGTACGCATTCGCGCCCGCTGCCTCAGTCCTCGTGCGCTCTCCCACACTCGGCGGACAGAGCGATATCAGTGCCATCACATTGGGTGGCAGCAACTACCTCTCAACCGACAATTCAAATTGGACCGCTGAAGGCGCGAACGAAACCGTGTGGAATGCGCGCGGCACCAAACATCGATTCAAAACGCTGTTATGGGCGCGCGGTGATGGACTGACGCAGGAGAGTGGTGGCAATACGTTCGGGTCGTATTCGTTCAATTCGGTGTCCGACTTGCAGGCCAATCGGGCGTCCTCATTTTCGCGCACGCTCACGCAGGCAACACGCACGGGTTCAGCGTACAACGCGGCGGCAGCGGTCGCGCACCAATGGATTCCAAGCCGGTGGTTCAGTGTGTTGTACGGCGCACGCGTGGAAGGGAACAAGTTTGGTGGTGCGCCCGAGCGAAATTCCGCGCTGGAGAATGCGCTGGGAGTTCCAACCGGTCTCGCACCTTCGCGCATTCATGTCAGCCCGCGCGCAGGCTTCAGCTGGCTGTACAATCGCGAAAAGAACAACGGCAATGGATCAAGTTCGAACAACGTTGGAAAGTTCTATCGTTCGCCCACCGGAACGATTCGCGGTGGCATCGGTGAATTTCGCGATCTGTTGCGCCCAAATCTACTGGCCGATGCCCGCGCCGGTACAGGATTGTCGGGCAGCACGTCAACGTTGAATTGTGTTGGCGCCGCAGTGCCGGTTCCCGATTGGGATCTGTTTGCCAGCGATCCCTCCGCCATTCCAACACGTTGCATCGACGGCAGTGGGGCGTTGGGTGAGCGCGCGCCGAGTGTAACGTTGCTCGACAAGAATTACGATGTGGCGCGTAGTTGGCGTGCAACACTCAACTGGACAAGCAACATCGGAAACTTTCTTGTGAAAGTTGATGCGTTGAGCACCTACGATCTGTCGCAACCCAGCACCACCGACGCGAACTTCTCGGGCGTTACACGCTTCACGTTGCCCACGGAAAACAGTCGGCCGGTCTTTGTATCAACCGCGGCAATTGACGCAGCGAGCGGAGTTGTCTCAGCCACAGAGTCACGTCGTGACAACACATACGGTCGCGTTTCGGTGCGACAGAGTGACCTGCGCGGATACGGTTCCCAGGCCACATTCACCGTGTCTCCCGACGTCTTCAAGTTTCGCACACGTCATTCGTGGTTTGGGTCGGTCTCTTACACCATTCAATCCATTCGGCAGCAGTTCCGTGGATTTGACGGCGCCACTTTCGACAATCCGCTCACGAAGGAATGGGCGGCCAGTCAGAACGACGCACGTCACGCGTTTGTGCTGCAGGGCGGCACCAGTTGGTCGAAGCTTGGCACCATTACCCTCTTTTCGCGTCTTCAGTCGGGGTTGCCGTATACACCGGTCGTGCAAGGTGACATCAACGGTGATGGACGCTCAAACGATCGCGCGTACATTCCGAATCCTGCAACCGAATCGGATGTTGCATTGGCTGCGCAAATGCGCGCCTTGCTGGCGTCGGCCAGTAGGAATGTACACACGTGCCTCAGTTCGCAACTTGGTGGTGTTGCGCTGCGTAACAGTTGCCGCGGTCCCTGGTCGCAATCGCTCAGCATGCAGTGGCGGCCGGCGCTGCCAACGAAAATTCTGAATCGGCGCGTGAGCCCCAACGTGTATTTCGAGAATCCGTTGGGCGGCATTGACCAGTTGTTGCATGGTTCAGACGATCTGCGCGGATGGGGAACGCAGGCGTACGCCGATCCAACGTTGTTGGTGCCGCGTGGGTTCGACGCCGCGGCGAAGAAATTCAAATACGATGTAAATCCGCGTTTTGGCGACACGCGTGGCTCGCGCACGTTGTCGCGATCGCCGTTCCGGATCACGATTGACTTCTCGGTTGATTTGTCGGTCAATTACGATGTGCAGCAGCTTCGCCGCGCGCTCGAGCCGGTCAAAGTAAATAACACCTGGGAACGCCGCTCCGTCGATTCCCTGATGTCGCTGTACATGTCCAGCACGTCCAGCATTCACAAGTCACTGTTGGCCGAGAGTGATTCATTGTTCTTGAGTAAGGCGCAGATAGCGAAGCTCCGGGCAGCCGACTCGACCTTTTCCGACAGTGTGCGGAAATTGTATCGGCCGTTGGCGGTGTACCTCTCAGCAATTCCCGATGGACGCTCCAGTCAGGCGGCCTTGGATACCGTGACGGCGGTCAAGAAGGCGTACTGGAAACTGTTCTGGTTGCAACCGGAAATTGCCGACGCAATCGTGTCTTCCACACAGCGCGAACTTGTGGCAACGTTGAAGGGCATGTTGCAAGTCGCGCAGAAGGATCGGGAATTTTCGCAGTGGCAGTTTGGGTATCCGGTGTCGCTCAAGTAGGAATTATCGCGCCGAAGATCGGTTTTTCCAGAGCGTACAGCAGGTTGTGCATCGAACGTGCACGACTTTTCAGAGCGTATAGATGGCAACGACCGATTTCCCTTTTGCATCGGTTTCGTGAAGCCACAGGCGGTTCCCATCAACCGCAATCACGTACGTTTGGCGCGGCAGTTCCACTTGATATTTCCAACTTCCGTCGGGTGCAAACACGTCGTAACGCGTAACGTCGCGCCAAACGGACTTGAGGCGATCGAGTGCGCCATATGCGGTTGAATCGGCGTGAGCGGCGCTGTTGAGTTCGACCCAGATGTTGCCGCTTCGGTCGGACAGGACATTGCGAAACGCGGTCTTGAACTTGGGCACGGCACTGTCGAGCGTCGCTTCACTCAGCCGCCCATTGTCGCGATTGAGAAATGCAATCCATTGATCGTGTTCTCCGGCCAGAATTGGAACAGGTGTGTGTGCCCGATCGATTTTGAGCGGCGACGCAGTCACACCCACGGCTTCAATGTGGTACGCCGCAGGATCTGCGACCAACATTCCACCTGCTTGCCACGGAGTGCGAATGATGTCGGGCACAAACGATATTCGCATACCATCGGACGTATACTGCGCGGAGTGTTGCGACGTTGTGAACGAGGTTGAGTCGAGCACCGTGCCGTCGCTCTTCGTTCGCAACCAGGAATACTGGTTACTTCCCATCGCGTTCTGAATGCGGAAATAGTACGCACCTTCGTTGTCAACCACAAACTGCGTGAACGCAGCACGTGAAGCGTATCCACGGCTCTCCATCGGCACGCGAACGTTTCGTTGAAAGCCGCCTGATTCATGGAAAACAATGACACGCTGATTTTGTGGATCCCAAACGGTCAACAGCGAGTCGTTGACGACTGCACCACCAAGGAGCTCGCCGTACGCACCGTTCCCAGTGCCCGTTTTGCCAATGAATCGCACGAACGCGCCGTGTTCGTCAAAGCGCTCAATGCGTGCGCTGCGCCGATCGTAGGCGTAAAATCCGTGGTCCGACCTCGGCGCAATCCACGCCACCGATTGTGACGAGATGGAATCGCCCGATTCCACAATTGCCGCGAGGCGTTTCGGCCGAGACACGTAGGACGGTGCAGACTGTGCGTGCGCAATTACGAATGGCGCAATTACGAATGGCACAATGACAAAAGGCACAGTGGCGAAGATCCGCACGGCCAACAGCAACTGCAGTCCAATCGCCAAGACCTTCAAGACTGCCACCCCGAGAACGTTTCGCAAGGTGCGTGTCGACAGTATCACGGCTTCACCTTGAGTCGCACAACGTACTGCACCTCGTCCGCATCCAGCGCGGTTCCCCAGAATGCGCCGTCCTGCACGGCTTGCAACTTGACCGCAACTGGAATACGCACGCGTTGACGCAACACTCCTTTCATGTCAAATCGCTCCCACACAATACCTGGATCTGTTCCGAGCGTCGAGAGATTCAACACCGGCTTGGCGCCGTATGGTTCTGCTATCCATATGGAGTTCTCGTTTTCCACGACGAGACCACCAGCCAATGGATAGGTCGCCGGCAAATTCAGTTGCTTTTCGACTTCCTTGCGAGCCGCGGCGGTACTCGGAAAAATGCCTTTGTGCATGCTTGCCAAACGTTCGGATGTTTTGTTGATCGTAACGTCGAAGAATTTGAGTTCCGCCGCAACGGGCGTTCGCTGGACCGTAAACGAATTCTTTTTCACGCCGTGCGCATCGTACACATCAACCGGCAACACTCCCGCATTCGCGCCCGGCGCAACCCGACGATCAATCATCACCAACCACTGCCCATCGTTGGACAGCGCCACCAATCCATCCTGTGAAAATGATCGATTCACCATCGTAATGCTCGTCGACGTCACGCCCGCTCCCGAAAATACCATGATCGACGTGGTCGCGTGGGCGAAGGTGCGCGTGAGCAATGTCGTGTGGTTGTGTGCGTCGACAAGGACAGTGGGCGCTGCTCGTACATCCCTCCGAAAGTCTGACGTGGCGACCAATCCGTCAAACAAAAGTACGCGGGCTCGCGTTATTCCGACGGGCTTCGTCGAAGTTGGCACGGCTTCAATGGGAATCGTGACTGTTCGTGCACCGGGAGCCATTACAGTGATGCGACGCGCTTTGCCGTCCGTCACCCAAACGGTGTCGTCCCAACGGCCAAGCGTTGAGATCCCCTGAAATTCTCCGGGGCCAGCGCCGCGACGACCAATGGTCCTCACATACTTCCCCTGCGTATCAAACTCGCGCACGTCGGCTTCCTTTTCCTGCGGAACCAGCACGCCACCACTCGCCGTGGGAAACACATTCGCCAGAATATTTTCGAATTCGTATTTCTCGCCGTTCTGATCACCGATACGAAGTTCGATGGTCGCAACTTGAACGGGAACCGCGCGCGATTGCGCGTGAAGCGAATCAACTACCACCGCGCCTCCAACCGCCAGGACCACACCAACCGCCCCAACTCGGCGCCAAATATCAGCGAGACGAAGTGCCACTCCAGCCATTGCGTGATTCCATCCGATCGGATGACGGCGAGTGAACATCACGGAGTTACACATTTGTGGCATAAGTTCGGGGCGGGAAAACTATTGAAACGGTTGCGCCGGATTTTAACACCGGGGTCAGACACCGATACCAAAAAC
>JBDUBA010000314.1:0-2446 GCA_040004335.1 Gemmatimonas sp. | reverse complement strand
CGGGCGATTTTCACAAACACCGTTCCATGCCGCGGCACCACGCTCGAGAATTCGTTGTCGAACGTGCCGAGATCTTTCTGTCGCCAGAGATCGCGCACTTTTTGTTTGCCCGTTACGCCAAGATCACTCCACGTCACGCTCACTTTCATGTCCATCTCGTCGCGGTTGAACAGACCGACCGCCAGCGAACCGTCGGCGAGCGGACGCGACCACACCTCGACCTCGTCCTTCTTCGAAACGCGATCAGCCGGTTTGCCAAGCGGGTCTTGATGCACGGCCAACACTTCATCGTTGGTGACCAGATTCACTTCGAAGTCATCCATCTGCGTGAGGTCGTTGCCGAGTAGCAGCGGAGAAGCGAGCAGCGTCCAAAGACTGATGTGCACGTATTGCTCATTCGGCGTGAGATGCGAATCACGCAACCGTGGACCCCAGCCAACTTTTCCGATCACCAGCATGTCGGGATCGTTCCAGTGCCCCGGCGATGCGTACTTTGAATTGCCAACTTGTCGGAAACCAATGCCCGCCATGCTCTCCCACGTGTCGGTAATGTCACCAGTTGTGCGCCACGAATTTCCTTCGATGCCCTTCTCCGCACCCCACTCCCACACATTGCCCCACCCGTACTGACAGATTGAAAAAATGATGTCGCGCGCCACCTTATTGAGTGCGCTGCGTGCGTCTTGATATGGACGCTTCAACACGGGCAGTTGCTGATTGGTCTCGCCGGCCGCAAGCACACTTGAGAAGCCGCACCAATCGTACTTGAGGTAGTCCACGCCCCACTTCGCGTACGTTTGAAAATCCTGCAGCTCGTGCTGCCAGCTGGCTTCAAGCCGTTGACATGTTGTTGGGCCGGGGCCGGAGTAAATACCGTACTTGAGCCCCTTCGCGTGGATGTAATCGCCAAGGCCCTTCATGTCGGGAAACTTTTTGTTCGTGAGCATCGTGCCGTCAGGCGCGCGCACTGGTCCTTCGTACAAGGGATCTGTTTCGCGTGCGCTCCGCTCCCAGCCGTCATCCAGGTTGATGTACGTCCAACCGTGATCGATGAGCCCCTTCGACACCATCGCATCCGCAGCAGCGCGCGCGAGCGAGTCACTCACCGCGCGCCCATACGCGTTCCAACTATTCCAGCCCATCGCCGGCGTGAGCGAAAGTTGCCCCTCGGCCACAAACGTAAACGGCTTCGATGCAGTGCCTGCCGAGTTCTTCGCGGTGAACGTGACCGGATAGCGACCGCGCGCGGCGATCGTGCCACGAATGATTCCCGTGGCGGGTTCGAGTATGAGTCCCTTCGGCAAATTCGTTGCGCCGTACGTAATTGGCCGCGTTCCGGTCGCGGGGATTTTGTACAACACGTCATGTCCCGGCGTGACACCAGTAAGCGACGGCCCGTTGATACGCGGCGCCGGAGCGGGCTTCGGCGTGAGTATTTCACGTCCCTCAATTGGGATGTCTACGGCAACCGGTGCGCCTCCGGTTACGGAGAATTTCGCGTCGGCCCAGTTGGCGCTCACGCCCCGAGTTCCGTCTACCGGCTTGACCTGCAATACCAACATTTTGATACCGCGCACATCAACATCAAACATCTCTGGGGCATCGCCGCGCACAACAGGTTTGCTCACATGCAGCACGCGGCCGTCGCCGAGTGCGCGGAAGACGATGGGTGTTGGCGGAAGCGGTGCTGGCGGTTGTTGGCCCGGAGGCACGGGCGGTGTCGTGACCAGATTGTTGTCCGCACCGACCATGGCGGAGAAACGTTCTGCGCCGGCGTTCAGGTTCACGAACAGTACGCTCGTTGCTCTCGTGCCAACGCCGCTCGCATAGCTGCGGTCACCAATGCGAATGGGGTTTCCGTCAATGCTCGTGTTGGCCTGCGCAACCGTTTGCGCCTGTCCTCCTCGGCCACCCGCCTGTTGGACTTTCATCCTGGCGAGATCGAGCGAAGCGAGTGGTACATCGGCTCGCCGCGGGTGTGCGGGTGAGGCGGCCACGATCGCGCCCGCACCGATGACGAGAAGCAGAAGTTTTTGAAGTCCCGACAACGTTCTCATGTGCGCTTCCTGGGCGAGGGGCGGTAGTTCGGTGGGCAATGAACGACTGGAGTGACGGTGGATACATTATCCCATCCAATCGCCGTCTGGGCAAGCGAGGGTCGATGATTGAAAATAACAACTACGGCGAGTGGCCTTTGTACAGAAGTGTACGTTCGCGAGCGTGAGCCTGACGCCGCAGTTTGACCCGCCCGTCGCGACGCCGACTGACCCTTGACAAATACGAGTAGTTGCTCGCATAATTGAGAAAGGCGAGCAAATGCTCGCATATCCATGTTCGACCGATCAACCGCGAGGAGGTACGTCATGTATTCGTCCGTCGAGCGCCCCACTGGGACGGACTGGCCGGCACCCTCATCGATGAAACAATGCTCCGCCGCCTGGAGGAC
>JBDUBA010000437.1:0-26752 GCA_040004335.1 Gemmatimonas sp. | reverse complement strand
GCGCTGCCCGCGCCGCCGCCGTTGAAACAGCAGCCCGTGCGACGACGCTGATAACTCGCCGCGAACAACACATTCGAGTTCGACGGATCCATCACGATGTCGGTAAAGCCGGTGTTCTCGTCAATGAACTTGATGTTCGTCCACGTCGCCCCACCATCCGTCGACTTGAACACCCCACGCTCGGCATTGGGCCCAAACAGATGCCCCGGCGACGCGACGTACACCACGTTGCTGTTGCGCGGGTCAATTACGATGCGCGCAATGGTTTGCGTTTCACGCAAGCCAACGTTCGTGAATGTCTTGCCGCCGTCGGTACTTTTGTAAATGCCGTCGCCAAACGATGATGTCTGTCGGTTATTCGGTTCACCTGTGCCGACGAACACGATGTCGGGATTCTTCTGATCGACGGCAATGTCGCCGATCGACGCGCTGCCGTACTGTTCGAAGATGGCCTGGAATGTCGTGCCCGCGTTCGTGCTCTTGAACACGCCACCCGTCGCGTAGCCGATGTAGATGATGCGCGAGTCCTTCTCGAACACCGCAATGTCGTCAATGCGTCCGCCCATGCTGGCCGGCCCGACTGAACGGAAGCGAAAATTCGCGAGCACAGGATTAGTCGAGCGGTTGATCACGACCGTATCACGTCGGGTGACGTTACCTTGGGCGGAAACGATGCAAGGCGCGCTGATTGCGAGGCTTAAGGCAACGAGTGTGACGGTCGGAAGCATCGCGCGGAAGTGGACAGGACTCACGAAAGCAGCTCCGTTGGGAGTGAGACGAGCACCCGTGCAATCTGGAGCGGTCACCGGGAATGGGCGAGGTCGGATTGCCGTCTTTGTGGGCTTCCCGTGATGTGACACGCGATTCTTCGCAAAATATTGCTCGTCCGCCGGTCTCGGAGCAAAACTTTCGGCCACACCTGGCCACGCCAGTTCGCTTGCACGTCACGGCGGTGACGGCGCCACATTACGCGTTACTGACGAAGAATTTCCCGTCGACAGATCCCCCGCGACCACCCGTCGTTAACTGCGCAGCGCCACCATCGGATCAATCCTGCTCGCGCGACGTGATGGCGCCCAGGCAGCGAGCAAGGATGTCAGCATCAACAACATCATGACTCCCGCAAACGCAGGCGCGCTGAACGGCGCGAGTCCCGTCAGCAGCGCACGCAATCCCAACAGCACCATAATTCCACCAGCTCCACCAAACAGCAGCCCCAACATCGCCAACCGCCCGACGCGCAGCAGCGAATCGCGCAACACCTGCGAATGTGTGGCGCCAAGCGCCATTCGAATTCCTATTTCGCGCGTGCGTTGTGCTACGGCAAACGCCGCAACACCGTAAAGACCCACAGCGGCCAGCAGCAAGGCCAAACTGCCAAGTGCGCTCGCGCCATGCGCGAAAGAACGCCCTGCTCGCACAAATTCCGACTTCTCAATTGCCAAGGACAATGTGTACACGGACACGTATACGCTGGGATCGTACGCACGAACGCTGCGGTGAATTGCGCTGGCAACCGCATCCGCATTGCCGACAGTTTTCATGATGAGAACGCCACTGGCGCCCAACGGCGCGCCGTTCATCAACAGCGGCGCGTAGAGGACGGGCATGGTGGCTTCGCCGATACTTGCCAGAGACACGTCTCGCACAACACCAATCACGGTCGCTCCATGGGCCGTGAATTCAGACTGCAGACGCTTGCCAATCGCACTCTCGCCGGGCCACAGTTTGTTGGCCAAGGCTTCGCTGACCATAACGACGTCTGGTTCGGTCGTGCCTTCGCTTCGCGTAAATACACGACCACCGACCAACGGAATGCCAAGTACACCAAAATAGTTGGGTGATACCTGCACAAAGAGCGTGGATGTCTGACGGGTTGCTACTGGTGCTTCTGCCCTTGATACTCCGGTCATCATAAAGCCTTCAAACGGCACCGTTGACGCTTCGGCAATGTCCGCAATTGCCGGCATCAGATCGAGGCGTTCCGCAATGGCCCGATGCATTGCACGGGCCCGCGTTGAATCGCCGTTGGTTGTGGTGAGATACGTTTTTGCCACCACGACGTGCGACGCGTCAAACCCGACGTCGGCATCACCCGTCTGAGAGGCCGATCGCGCAAACGATCCCGCCACCAGTAACAACACAGCCGAACACGCGACCTGCACAACGACAAGGGAGTTGCGAAGACGCGACTTGGCGGCGGTACCACCCGTTGCGCCGCTTGAATCACTCTTGAGTACACTGGTTAGATCGAGCCGCGTTGCACGTAGCGCCGGCAACAGGCCAACCACAAATACAGTCCCAATTGCAACCAGCAGCGTGGCCAGCAATACGTGCGAGTCGACCACAATACGGGATGCCGCGGTGATCGGATCGCGATGACCAAAACTTTCGAACAATCGAACGGCAAGCGCCGAGATGAGCAGGCGAGTCACGAGCAAGCCAGCCGCAGCGCCCACAACTGCCAGCAACGCGCTCTCAACCAACAATTGCCGAACAATGCGCGCACGACCTGCGCCCAGTGAAAGCCGCACGCCCAGTTCGTGCTCGCGCGCGGCCGCGCGCGTCAGCATCACGTTGGTGAGGTTGGCGCACGCAATTAGCAAAATGAGGAGCGGCGCCAGCATTCCGATTGACAACGCCGCGCTTCTCTCGGCGAGCGTAACGCGGCCAAGCGCTCCCGGGTGGAAGGCCCCGATGCGGACGGTCGAATCGGGCACGTCGTGCATTCGCGCGATCTGTCGATTGAGCGATGCCAGTTCGAGCTTCGCGCGGGCGAGTGAACTGCCCGGCTTGAGACGCGCGATGAGATCGAGCCACGGAATATTCGTCGAAGTGCTGCTCGAATCCTGATCTCGCCATATTGCACGACGCATCATGGCCGGGATCCATACGTCCGGTGTGCGCAGCTCAAAGCCTTCGCCAGCAAATGATTCATCGGCAACACCAACCACGCGAAACGCCACGCCACTGACCGTGATCGCTTGTCCAACCACCATTGTATCGCCGCCAAATTCCGTTCGCCAAAATCGGCCACTCAATACGGCAACTGGCGACGCACTCTCGCCGGCGTTATCGCTGGGAAGAATTGCTCTGCCCAGCACAATCGTCCCGCCAAGCAGCGAGAAATATTCGTCCGCGACAAAGGAAGTGTATGCGTCGCGCGGTACGGCCTGCGCCGATCGTCGCGAAAAAATGACTGGAATGAGGCCACTTGATCCCGTGATTCCACTGAGTGACGGCGTGTTGGCGCGCAGCAATTTCAAATCGTCATACGAAAATGAATCGCGATAGCGGCGCGCGGTACCGGTTACTTCAAGCGCCACCACCGACGGCGCGTCGGGCACGGCAATCGGCTGAAACAGCAAGTTCAGCACCGAAAACGCTGCGCTGTTCACACCAATACCCACCGCCAGGGTCGCGATCACCAGTGCCGCGAACATGGGTCGGCGTGTGATGTCACGCAGAGCGTACCGAGTGTCTTGCTGCAGCTCGTCAACCCACCGTGTGCCACGCGTATCACGTGACTGCTCCTTGAGCAGCTCGACGTTGCCAAACATGCGAAGCGCTGCGGCGCGTGCTTCGCTCGGTGGCATGCCCAATATCACATTGCGCTCGATCTCTTGCTCGACGTGCAGCTCTAACTCTTCGGCCAGGTCGCGTTCGCGCGCTCGACGGTTAAGCAACGTTCGTACCCATTGATACGCACTCCTGGTCAGACGCGCGACATAATGTGTGGAGAAGCGCGTCATACTCAGAACTCGCCGAGTATGAGGTCAAGCGC
Organism: Gemmatimonas sp.; assembly: GCA_040004335.1. Lineage (GTDB taxonomy): Bacteria > Gemmatimonadota > Gemmatimonadetes > Gemmatimonadales > Gemmatimonadaceae > Gemmatimonas. Next base: position 22,968 of record JBDUBA010000437.1, on the reverse strand, counting down.
CGTGGTAAATCGGCGCCATGACTTGCGTTCTTCGACAAGCTGTTTGCGTCCCGACGACGTTAGCTGATAGATGCGCGCGCGACGATTGTTTTCCGTCGTGCCCCACTCGGCGGCCAGCCACCCCTGCGCTTCCAGGCGATGCAGGGCCGGATACAGCGTGCCGTAATTCACGCTGAGAATTCCTTTGGAGACCACTTGAATCGCTTGCGTGAGATCCCATCCATTGGACGGGCCTTGTTCGAGCAATCGCAAAACAATCAGGTCGAGCGTGCCTTGCAGCACGTCGGTCTTCTTTCCGGGTATTTTCGATTCAGCCATGGCGGCCATCCACCGCACGGGCGGTATTGGGGAATGATCTGCTCCACTCAGTATAACAAGCCATAGGAGCATTATGCTATCCTTCCTATGGCTTGTCAAGATGAATCAATGTGGGGTTCACGCCCAAACGCCGCGCCCGGATGAAGCGCCCTTCAGTCCTCCGCGAACACCTGCACCGCGATCGTCGCTCAACGCTCCTATTTGCGCATCGCCTCCGCCCACGCGTCCGCCTTGAAACCAAGCAGTAGTTCATCGCCGGTATCGAGCACCGGACGTTTGATCAAGTTCGTTTCGGCAAGAATCATTTGCAGTGCGCGCAACGGATTAATGCCCACCTTCTCACTTTCCGGAAGGTCCTTGAAGGTGGTTGAGTTGCGGTTGAACACTCTCTCCCAGCCAGCGCGCGCAAACCAATTGTCGACAACCTTTGGGTCGAGCGTATCCTTGCGATAGTCGAAGAACTCGTACGCGACGTCATTCGCGTCGAGCCACTTCATGGCGCCGCGCACCATGTCGCAACTTTTGAATCCGTACAGTCGAACCGTCGTTGCCTTCGCCACGCCGCGCCTTTACGTGCGGTTCGCCAACAGCACCGCATCAACTTCAATATCAAATCCAACCAGACTTGATTGCGTCAACGTGCGCGCTGGATACGGTTCACTCACGTATTCCCTGTAGATCGCATCAAACTCTTTTGCGTCTGCAGGATTTTTGAGAAACACACCAACACGCACCGCATCCTTGAGCGACAGGCCCGCCGCATTCGCGCACGCTTCGAGATTGTCCATCGTCATGCGCGCCTGAAATGCAAACGGCTTGTCGCCATGCCGCACGTTGTTGCGATCGCGAGGCGTTTGCCCGGCGAGAAAAACAAGTCCACCGGCTTCAACCGCAATGTTGTACGATCCAACCGGCAGCGGCGCGGTGTCACTCGTGAATGCTTTGCGTGTCATCAACTGTTCCTTTGTCGTTCCGTTAGTTCGCGGCGCCACTCACGCCCTGTAGCGATCAACCAACTGCGCAATACGCGAAGCGGCTTGCACCGCGGCCTGATGGTTTTGCGAGAAGTTGAGACGAATGCTGTCGTTGGTGTCGGGGCTGAACTCCGTGCCCGGTGTGACAGTAACACCAGCCTGCACGCGCAACGCCCGCACAAAGTCGTGCAGCGAAATATTCAACTTCGGCAACCGCGGAAAGATATAACTGCCAGCCTGCGGCGAACGCGCAGCCAAACCCGGAACTGTTGCAAATACTTTGAGCAAATCATCACGCAGTGCTTCGTGTTTGGCCGTGCGCTCCTGCAACCATCCCGCGGGTTCGGCAAACCAGGTACGCAACACGGCCTGCGAATATCCCGGCGCACGCAATGACACGATGGCCTGAAGTTTCTCCATACGATCGATCACATGCGATGCACCAAACGCCACACCAAGCCGATATCCGCTTAACGATTCGGTCTTGGATGGGCCCATGATGGTCACGACGTTCGACGCATCAATCGACGACGCGCGCAAATGTGTGTACGTGTTCCCGGAATACAAAAGACGTGAATACAACTGATCGACAATTACGGTCACGCCATACTTCATCGCCAACTCGGCGATGCTCGATATTTCGGCCGCCGAATAAACCACACCCGCCGGATTGTTGGGATTTGAAAACAGAAACGTTTTCACACCCGACTTGAACGCATCTTCCAGCTGCTCAACATTGAGACCGGCGCCGTCGGTACGCGAGAGATAGTCCATACGCACTGGGACCACGATGCCGCCGAGAAATTCCACCAGCTTGCGATTGGCGAAATAATCGGGTCGCACGATGGCCACGCGATCACCCGCATTGACCGTCGCACCAAGCGCGAGAAACAACGCGCCTTGTGTGCCGGGCGTGATAATCAACTCGGCGGCACTCGATACCGGTTTGCCCGTAAATGCGGTGAGTCGCTCTGCAACCTTCTCACGCAACTCGGCGCCACCGCGGTATTCGGTGTAGGCCTGTGAGCCGCCGCGATGCACACCTGCGACAAACTCATCGAGCGCGCCGGGTGTCGGGGCGAACGCGCTGTCGTTCACGTCGCCGTGCGAGAAGTCCACGGGTGTTCCCGGCAACACGTCTCCACGCAAATTTGCGTCCTGAGTCGCTTGGCCATGGCGTATTTCCTGTCCCGGCGCGTGATCGGTGCCGAGTTTCGCGAATTTTTCGTTGATCGTTAGCATGGGGGGATGATACGCGGAGCGCGATGGAATTGGAATTCGGGCGCGTATACGGACATGTGCCGAACCTTCAGGTACGCAGGCGTCGGCCGCCCCGATGTTGTGCTTTCAGGAGAGATGTAGCGCGGCCATCCATCCACTACGCGTGGTAAGAGTGTGATGCCGCGGCGTCAATACTCTGCGAACAGCGTGGCCAGAGGCAACGAAAACCCGGGTAACACGTCGTCGCCGGATAAAGCTTCCGCTATTCCCACTACGGTGACACTTCCATCGGCGCGATAAGCCACGACTGATTGCCGTGGCGGATCGACGACCCAGACCAATGAGGTGCCGGCCGACAACCAATCGCCCACTTTGGCGACCACGGCACCCGTACGATCACTGGGCGATCGCACTTCGACGGCAAGGTCTGGTGCAAACTCCGGGAAGCCTTCGGGCATGGCCTCCGGATGACGCTCGCGCGAGACGTACGCGATGTCCGGAGCGCGCACCGTATCCGGCCGCCGCGCCAGCGTAAAACCGGGATCGGCGGTGGCGAGGCGGCCGCGCGGCAGCGACCAACCCTCTCGTTCTTGCTCCTTTGCCAGGTGATTGGTGAGCGCGACGCCAAGGCGAAGCGTGAGCGAACCGTGGCTGAAGCCAGCCGGTTCACGCACGAGCAGTTGGCCGCGAACCAACTCCACGCGTTTTCCAGGAATCTCGTAGCCGATTAGCTGCTCGGCCGTCATGCGAGTTGATGCGGCGACCATGGGACGCCTCCGGTATTTCGGTGCGGTTTTTGTCATGCCCCAGCGTACGACGGGTGATCAGCGCCGCGTCATTTTGCTGTACAGAAAAGCTACGCTCGGCAAGCGCGCCGAGTCCACAGCGGATTCAACAAATGATTGCGACATGTGACGAGAGAGGGGCGTCTTCGAACGCAGCGAACGACCGGAAAAGAATTGTTGGTGTGTTCCGGGTGTTTTACGTCGATTGAAGAAATTTTATGCGGGTGTCCAATTTCTACCGTTCATTCGACTTCAATTGTGATGCCATGACAATCGGCAATGTTGACCCGATGCGCCCCGCGGAATTACTTACCGCCATGACACAAATCGGCACTCCGCTATCACCAGGCGCAACAAAAGTCCTCCTCTGCGGCTCCGGAGAACTCGGTAAGGAAGTCATTCTTGAACTGCAACGGTTTGGTGTCGAAACCATTGCGGTTGATCGTTATCCGAACGCGCCCGCGATGCAGGTGGCGCATCGATCGCATGTCATCAATATGCTCGACGAAATCGAGCTCCGACGTGTCATCGAATTGGAGAAGCCGCATTACATCGTGCCGGAAATCGAGGCGATTGCAACTGGTTTGCTGTTGGAGCTCGAGCGGGAAGGTTACACCGTCATTCCGACGGCGCGCGCTGCGCACCTGACCATGAATCGCGAAGGAATTCGACGACTCGCGAGTGAAGATCTGGGAATTCCAACATCTCGGTACAAATTTGCGCAGGACATCGAGAGCTTTCGGAACGCTGTTGTCAAGATCGGATTTCCGTGCGTTGTCAAACCCGTCATGAGCTCGTCTGGCAAAGGGCAAAGTGTTGTCAGAAATCACGCGGAGATCGACACCGCGTGGCACTACTCGCAAGAAGGCGGTCGTGCTGGTGGTGGCCGAGTTATTGTTGAGGGGTTCATCAACTTTGATTATGAAATCACCTTGCTTACGGTGCGCCACAGCAACGGAACCTCGTTTTGTGCGCCCATTGGGCATCTTCAAATTGACGGCGATTACCGCGAGTCGTGGCAGCCGCACGTTATGTCATCAATCGCCGTCGAGCGCGCGCAAAACATTGCACGTACCGTAACCGACGCACTTGGGGGACGTGGCGTGTTTGGTGTTGAATTGTTCGTAAAGCAGGACGAAGTATTCTTCAGTGAAGTGTCGCCGCGGCCACATGATACTGGCCTTGTGACGATCGTTTCGCAGGATTTGAGCGAGTTTGCGTTGCACGCGCGAGCGCTGCTTGGATTGCCGATTCCAGCAATTGAGCAACTCGGGCCGTCGGCGTCGTGCGCGTTGCTCGTGTCGGGACAATCAAACAATGTGCGCTTTGATGGTATGGACGAAGCGCTCGCCACGCCTGGCACTCAACTTCGTTTGTTTGGAAAGCCCGAAGTGAGTGGCCACCGCCGCATGGGCGTGACGCTTGCCCGGGCCGAAAGTATCGATGCGGCGCGGCGTATTGCGCGTGCATCGTGCGCAGCCATTCGGGTTACGCTTTAGCGTCAACGGCTTCCAATACGTGGGCGACGAACCGCGCGTCTCACTGGCCACGCGCAACACGCACTTGTTGTAGTCGGAAACACTCCCAACTTTCACTCATATCACCCCACCGATGCCACGCACTATCGTCCACACCAATAATGCGCCTACCTCGCCGGCCTACAGTCAAGCCGTCAAAGCGGCGGGTCTTGTTTTTGTATCGGGTCAAGGGCCTTTCGATCCCGTCACAGGTGACGTACGCGGCGCCACAATTCAGGAACAAACGCGGCAATGTTTGACGAATGTGGAAGCCATTCTGACGGCCGCGGGAAGTGCAATGGGCCACATAGTGAGTGCCACATTCATTCTGGGAGATGAAGCGGACTTTGCCGGGATGAACGAAGAGTGGATGCGTTGGTTTCCCGTCGATCCACCTGCTCGGCAAGGCGCACAACTGCCTATCCGGCCGAGGGGAATGAAGGTGTCGATTGCTGTGGTGGCGGTGGTTGATTGAAAGCAGGATGCGTTAGACAAAACGCCGAGTGAAAGGGTTCGAGGTTCCTTCTCTTTCTGTGCTTGTGTGATAGTTCTTGTGCTACCTGCCACATCTTGACAATCAAGATGAAGGGCCGCATCATGCGCTGAGACGTCGCGAAGCAACACGCGATGTCGTTTGCACACTCCTTCATCGCCAAGGTCAACGCATGTCTCTGTGGCGCCATTTGAAGCACGGACTGCGCGCGCTTTTCAATCCCTCGGGTGCGAAGCGTGACGCTGACGATGAAGTGCGTCACTTTCTCGAGCAATCGGTTGCGGCGCACGAAGCACGCGGCCTCACCCGCGCAGACGCCGAACGCGCCGCTCGCATGGAAGTTGGAAGCTCCCTGGATGTTACGGAGCAGATGCGCGACGATCGCTGGGAAAGTGTCCTTGAGCACACGCTGCTCGACCTGCGGTATGCGTGGCGCTCGCTCGCGAAACATCCGGTGTTTGCCGCAATCGCCGTGCTTTCGCTCGGATTTGGTATTGGGGCAACAACTACCGTATTCAGCGTCATCGACGCGCTCGATCTGCGTGCGCTTCCATATCGCGATGCCAATCGCCTCGTCTGGCTGTCGGAGCTGACACCTCGCAACTATAACCTCTGCTTTCCAGGTAAACGCTGTCCGTTTTATACGGGCGCTGCGACCGCCAACGACTGGATTGCTCAATCACGTTCCTATGAATCGCTAAGCGCCGTATCAACAACCAGCTTCACGTGGCAACAGGGTGACGCGGTCGAAAACTCCAACGCGAATCAGGCAACTCCCGGTCTCTTCGGTGTGCTCGGTGTTCGTCCGTTGCTTGGCCGCGAGTTCGTTGCTGCGGATACGATGGCGGGGGCCCAGCAGGTGTTGATGGTGACGTATGCCTTCTGGAAAACGCGACTTGGCGGCGATGAAAAAATCGTAGGCAAGCCGCTTCTTTCTTACTACGGCAACGCGAGGGCGCCGGCGCTTTCACCAATAACGATTGTTGGTGTGTTGCCGCAGGACTTCGAGTATCCCGGTGTTGCACAAGCGTGGACGCCGTTGGCTTTGCCAGCCACCGCGTCGCGGAAGAATCGCGAGATAAGCGTAATCGGCAAGCTCAAGCACGGTGTGACCATCGACGCTGCCAACACCGAACTCGCAACGATCAATGCGCGTCTCGCGCGCGCCTATCCCGCGACAAGCGAAGGTTGGGATGCGAACGTTCTGCCACTTCGGCAATTGATACAATTCTCGACTGCGGGAAGCACACGGTACACGCTGTTCGCGATCACCGCCGTTGTTCTTCTCATTGCCGCGCTCAACGTTGCCGGCCTGTTACTGGCGCGCGGAATTGCACGTGAACCAGAATTTGCGATGCGCAGTGCGCTTGGTGCTGGCCGCGTGAGAGTGGTGCGGCAGTTGTTGGTTGAGGGCGGCGTTGTTGGAGTTCTTGGCGGCGTTGTTGGAGTAATGCTCGCATTCTGGGGTGTACGATTTGTCGGACAGTGGTTTGGTGTAACGAATTCTGGCGTTGCCATTGGTGTCGACCTTCGCGTGTTGACGTTCGGTCTGGCTACGTCGCTGCTGGTTGGTGTTGCGGCGGCAATTGCGCCGGCGTTTCGCGCGTCCCGAACCGACTTGAGTGAGGCGTTCAAGCGGCGCACCATGTCTGGCCCACGCGGCGCGCGCTATTCGAATGCCCTCATTGGTTTGCAGGTGGCGTTCGGGCTCGTGTTGCTTACTGCGGCGGGAATTCTGAGTGCCGATTTTCTCGAGGTGCGGTATCGCGATCTCGGGTACGATCCCGGTGCGTTGTACTACACAACGTTCACTGGAAACGCTGGACAGTGGAAAGATCCGGCCGGGTGGAAACAGATGTCGTTGGACACGCGCGCCGAAGTAGCACGCGTGCCGGGAATTGCTTCGGTCGGCATCGAATACCGGAATGCGATGAGTCCGGCGATTGTGCGCGCCGTGTCAGCCGGCGCAGATCGGCCTGCGTCGGAAACTCCGTCGGTCGTCGCCGTCGATCAAGGCTACTTTGCGTCGTGGGGCGTGTCGGTGCTTCAGGGTCGGTTGTTTGCGGAGCGGGATGCAGCCGGTGCAGCGTTGGTTGCTGTCGTCAACAAAGCCGCAGCGGACGTTATGTGGCCGCGCAAGAATCCGGTTGGTCAACTGATTTTTGTTGGCGACAGCGGATCGCTCGGCGAACTGTTGTCCGTGGTTGGCGTGACGCGAGATGTTGAACGTGGCGAGCGCCATCAGCGTCACTGGCCGATGGTGTACCGCCCGTTTGTGCAGGCCCGGATTTATCATCCCGCCACTCGAATTTCGATCAGGCTGCCATCCGGTCGGGCCGACGTCATTGCTGCGGCGCAATCGGCAGTTCGGCGCGCAACTGGACAGGTGACGTCGCCGTTTCTCGCGGATGAAAGTGCGCTTGACAAGAAGTTTCTGACGAAACGATTCAATGCTGTTGCGCTCAATCTGTTTGCGGGCTTTGCGTTGTTACTCGCGGCGATGGGCATTTACGGCAGCGTGGCGTACTCTGTTACGCAACGTAATCGCGAAATTGGCATTCGTATTGCAATCGGCGCCAATCGCGGAAACGTGCTCGCGCTGGTGGCGCGGCGGGGCGTGGTGACGGCAACGGCTGGGGTGGCCATTGGAGTGATCGGCTCCGTGGCGCTGGCGCGCTTGCTCAAGTCATTCGTCATTGGCACAAGCGTGATGAATCCGTGGATCTTCGCGGGCTCCGCGCTGCTCATGATTGCTGTTGCGCTGACCGCGACTCTGCTGCCCGCTCGACACGCGACTCGGATCGATCCGGTGGTGGCGCTGCGGGCGGATTAGTGTGAGTTGTGTTCGATGCATTGTCCACAAAAGCCATCACTACCTTTCACTCTATTGATAGATATGGTACCATTGGCATGAACGCTGCGACTCCGCGCGCCCCGGCGTGGGAGGAGATCGCTGCATGCTCGACCATTCTTGAGAGACCTGCTAATGCTCCGACGATGGTCAATCACGATCGCAAGCATTCTCCTCGCGGCCTGCACCGTACCAAAGCCCGCGCCGCAGCCGGTCATCGATATGCATTTGCATGCATTCGCATTCAACGCGTACGGTAACCCCGCACCACCCAACGAAGTAACAGGATTAGTGCCGCACTACGCGTCGGATTCCGCGGCCATGCACGCAACATTCGACACGCTGCGCCGATACAATGTGGTGCGGGCGGTCGCAAGCGGACCATTGGCCGATGTGCAGCGGTGGCGCGCGGCAAACCCTGACGTGATTATGGGTGGAGCGTACACGGGCCCGCGCGATTCATTGATGCCCATTTCCACTCTCGAGCCATTGGTTGCTACAGGTGTCGTACGAGTCCTTGGTGAGTTGGGTTTGCAGTATCGGGGGCTTGAGCCAAGTGCGCCTGGTCTCGCTCCGTATTGGGCGTTTGCGGTCGCGCATCAATTGCCCTTCGCAATACACACCGGACTGAGCGACGCTCGTACACCCTTTGAATGCTGTCCCCTGTTTCGCGCTCGCCTTGGCAATCCCTTGTTGCTCGAGGATGTGCTAGTGAAGAATCCAACACTGCGCGTAAACGTCATGCATGCCGGGTATCCGTTTCTCGCAGAAACGAAAGCGCTGTTGACGATCTATCCGGATGTGTACGTGGATGTTGGCGTGATCAACTGGGCGATACCGCGGGTAGAATTTCACACGTATCTCAAGGGATTGGTTGATGCGGGATTTGCGAATCGCGTGATGTTTGGGTCCGACCAAATGGTCTGGCCCGAAGCGATTGGTCTTGCAATCGACGGCATCAACTCCGCATCGTTTCTGACAGCCGCACAAAAACAGGGCATTTTCTACGACAACGCCGCGCGGTTTCTTCGCTTGACGCCAGAAGAGATTGCACGTGATCATGCGGCGGCGCGGTAGTGGGAAGGCTTCACGTAATCGGCGTCCGTCTCGCCTTAGACACAGCGGTGGTGGCGCTCGCTCTCTTTGGTTCCGCGGGAACAGTACATTGGTGGCGCGCCTGGACGTTGCTTGTTGTGCTTGTCGTTATCCGATCTGTCGGGGCGCGCGTGGTCTTTCGTGTGAATCCCGCACTGCTGCTCGAGCGTGCAAAGTTGCCAATTCAGCACGGGCAGTCGCTGCAGGACAGAATCCTGGTGTTCGCGATGTTGACTACCGGATTTGTTGGCATGCCAATCATTGCCGGAATAGATCGCTTCCGATTGCAGTCACTCGCGTTGCCCAATGCAGTTCTCTCCGCATTCGGTCTCATCCTGTTCGCATCAGGGTGGATACTCAAGAGTCGTGCGCTCCACGCGAACGCGTTCGCTGTTGCCGCAGTGCGTATCCAGCATGAACGCGAACACATAGTGGTTGATACCGGCATTTACGGCAGAATTCGCCACCCGTTTTACGCGGCCGATCCGCTGATTTTCGTGGGACTTGGCTTGTGGCTCGAGTCGTATCTCGCGGTGTTGTGCGCCGTGATTCCGATCTGTGTCGGGTTGCTGCGATTGCATCTGGAGGAACAAGTGCTGCGACGCGAACTGCCAGGGTACCGCGAATACGTGGAGCGTGTGCCACACCGGTTGATTCCGGGTATCTGGTGAAATGCGCGTCATGGGGTGCCAGTGCTGCGGTGTTCGGTATTGGTGGAGGTATTGTTGCCCCGAGCCTGTGCCGTATGCCCGACGTCCTCGGAAACAATTAGGGGCCGCTCCCGACGATACGAACCAAGTGATTCGTTGAGGCGGTGGAGCGATTCAGGCTAGTTTGTCCTCCGTGGAAGTGATCCAGTGGCGCGGCACTGGCATCTTGAGCAAAGCGACCCGGTAGATTAGACTTAGTCTATCAGACTTAGTCTATTATCTCTTCAGTCCATCTGTCGATGACAACAGTGAATATCCATGAAGCCAAGACACACCTCTCGCGCCTTGTCGATCAAGCCGCGCGCGGCGAATCGTTCGTAATTGCCAAAGCCGGCAAACCGATGGTGCAGGTGATTGCACTGGATGCTCCGGCCAAGCCACAACGATTGGGATTTCTTGCCGGAGAAATTCTCGTGCCGAAGGATTTTGACAGCATGGGGCAGGATGAAATCGAAATGATGTTCGGTCGCACAGAGTGACGTTGCGAACAGCGGCGCGGTCGTGAAACTCCTGCTGGACACACACATCCTGCTATGCGTCGCAGGCCAACCGAAACGCCTGTCGGCGGCAGCGCGGAAATTGATCACCGATGAACGCAATGATCTTGTGTTCAGTGCCGCCAGCCTCTGGGAGATCACGATCAAGAACGGCCTGGGGCGCGACGATTTTCGCGTGGAACCGCGCGTGCTGCGCCGCGCCCTTCTCGATAACGGCTACGTTGAACTTGCAATTACGAGTGAACACGCCGTGCAAGTAGAAGGATTGCCCGACTTGCACCGCGATCCGTTTGATCGAATCATCGTGGCGCAGGCACAGTGTGAGGGCATCACGCTGCTTACGACCGACGCCATAGTGGCGCGTTATCCAGGCCCAATTCGGAAAGTGTAGAGACCACGTCGCATAGTCACGGTATGCGAATACCACCGTGACTTGCGTTATCGGTTGCACAGGCGACAGAAATTGCGCGCAGTTCCACTTCGATGGCGCTAGATTTTACGGTAGTCGACCGTTGGGAACTCGCTAGGGGCGGAACGTTGTTCCTGCACTCTGGCATTCCCTATCACAATCAGTGAGGCGCCCAATGAAATATCTCATCGTGTTGTGCGTTATTGTGTCCGCAGGACGACCCAGCGCCCAGGCGTGGTCACAGGGAAAGCGTCCGCTCGACGCAGCAGTGGTCGACCGATTCGCCCACCGCCTGTCCAGGTACGGAGGCCCCGGTCGCGTGCTGCGCGCTCCGGAGTCGCAACTGTCGACTTCGGAACGCCGTGCGATCGCAGATACCCTCGTCGCCATAGCGATCACTGCAGATCGTCATGACCCGAACTCCATGCATGCGCCTGAGATTATCGCGGCTTTCTTGAATACAAGTAGATCGACGGTACAGGCCGATCGAACGCTCGCCGTTGAAAAGCTGCGGGAACTGGCAGACAATCCATCGAATCAGGTAGTGAGTTCGGTGGCCGTCATGGCGTTTACACAAATCGACGACAAGGCGACTTCGCTCAAGCACGTGCGCGAAATCGCGATTTCCCATAGCCTCGGTGCCTTCACGGCCGTAGCCGCTCTGGGTATGGATTTCGGCGAAGAGGGGCGGATGGCTCTGAAGCAGATCACACTGCAGAATCTGGTGGTGCAGCCACAAGCAATGAAAGACGCAGAGGGTTACGCTCGCCTTTATAAATGGCGGGAGAAGTAGCCTGACGATTTGCAGACCGCCCAACGCTTCCACAGGTTGGGCGGTTTTGTTTTTTGCTCCGACGCCCGCGCATCGTGAATCAACCGGCGCGGTCACTCGATCGAGATGGGTTGCCGAACGCCGTCCGCGTGTCGTACGACGACGCCAGAGCCCGGCGGACGCGCTTCGGGACTCAGCTCCGATACTGCGCCGCAAACGCTTCCGGTGTCGGCCTGACCACACTGACTACGTGTTCGTGTGTTCGAAGTTCGGCGATCATCTGATAAGACAAGCACTGCGCCCTGCCACCGCACCATCGTCGAAAATATCCATAGGCAGCACTGTTGGCGTCGAGCCACTTCATCGCGTTTTGCATCATGTCGCAGTTTTTCAATCCCTGGAGCGTGCCTGCCATTGTTTTTGTTTTCTCTGCTGCAGTGATTCGCGCAGGCCAAAACCAGGCGACCGCGGGCCTGCGAAACGCGGCCGCTTCAGAAAGTTACGTCGAAAACTTAGCAGCATGCAAAATTCACACTACTCACACGCGTCCGACGCCACTCCCTTTACTGAGTGTTGCAACGGTGCCTTCAATTGCGGCGAAAATGCCTGCCACTCCTGCGCCGCAACCGCCGCATACGTCTTTCCATCCGTCGATGCATCAAACACGGCGCGCAAACAACGCGTCGTTACTGGCGCAAACGAAACATGATTGTAGACATTCACAGTCGTGGTATATTCCGACGTCGCACGAACCGCTTGCCAGCCGCTGCCCGCACGATATTCCAGATGCCAGGCGTTTGCCGGCGCGACACCAATGCCAGAACCTGCAGCGTGATCACCCCAAAAATAGACACTTGACGCGTTCAGTGTGACCGGTGCATCCCACTGATACAACACCCACTGCGCCGGCGGATTGTTGGCAGTCCAGGTAGCCCACATATCGGGCGGCAACGGAGCGACACGAGTCTTGCCGTCGTTCAACGCGCGTAACCAATACTGCTGTGGCACTGGAACGTTGGAGGCCGTCACGCGCGCATGGGATGCGATGTTGGCGATGGGCGTCGCGTCAAAAGGTGCGCCGCCGGTTTGTACAACCTTCCGTATTTGCGCGGGCACAACGTTGTCATCCCACAACACACGATCAATTGCAACCGACCGCCGAAAATGGCCGCCATCTTTCGCGTCGGCCGTGTGATACGCGATGTACCAGGCACCCTTGTATTCAACAATGCCCGGATGCGACGTAGTCGATGACACCGGGTCAAGAATTACCCCCCGATACGTCCACGGACCAAGTGGTGAGGACGCAGTGCCGTACGCGATACAAGCGTAATACACGGCTTCGGTGCAATCGGAGTTTGGCCCAGCCTTGTTGTCGGCGTACGCGAGATAATACGTGCCACGGCGTTTGAACAACCACGCCGCTTCAAAGAATCCAGTGAGTGTCGTGACATCAATTGGCGTACCCTTGAACGTCACCATGTCGGCGTCCAACTCAACACCTTTCAATTTCCCAAACGTACCCCAATACAGAAAAACACGCTTGTCATCGTCCACGAGCACGGTGGGATCGATATTCTGGATGTTGTTGGCAACAGGGTACGATTGCGAAACCACTGGGCCGGCCGGATGTGCATCCGTCCACGGGCCTGTTGGCGTATTCGACACCGCAACACCAATTGCAAACTTGTCACGATTCTGTGTCACCGCCTGCACCACGGGCGCATACAGGTAAAACTTGCCATCAACGCCTTGCACAATCTGCGCCGCGTACGCGCGCCCCGGCGTTGCCCATTTGAATACTGCATCCGGCTTCAGAAAGTGTGGGTAATGCGTCCACTTGCCCGACATCGGATCGCCACGTGTTTCAAGCATCTGCCACTCGGGCATCATGAAATCGTTAACGCCTTGTCGCGCGGTGTCGCGCCCGGTGAGGATGTACAAAGTGCCGGCGGCAACAAGCGGTGCTGGATCGGTCGTATAGTCCGCACCGGTGGACAGGATTGGATTGGACTTCGTTGAGACAGTGCGTGTTTCGAGTGCGGGTTTCCGTGGGTACGGTCTGCCGTTGTCCGTCGACGTGGTCGACACACCGCCCGCGCAACCGGCGAGCGCGATCAGAGCCAGGGGAATTACGCCGAATTGAATACGCATGTGTTGCCTGATGATGTAGTACAGAAAGTGAAAATGCCGCGGCGGCGTACAGCCAGCAAACCGGATCAGGTGAAAGCTCAGGAGAAAACTTCGGCGCCGGAGTACATCCAACTTACCGGAACATATGGTAGACGAGGATGAAGAGATTCCACGCCGATGTACGTCCCGCGAACCGGATCATGCGACACATGATGGCGATTAGTCCCCTCCGCGTCCATCTGGCAATCCGCTGCAATTGCAATCTTGCCTCTGCACCAGGCGATCGCGGACCCTTCCCGACCGCTCGTTACGGAACGATATTCTCGGCGCAATCACATTGCTGTCGCAGTCGCAAGCGCGCGCGCACTGCCCAGGCGCGATCACCAACCACTCAACGCCCTCACGATGACCGTCTCCGAGTCGCGCGTAACAATCCACATGGCTGCGAGTCTCGACGGCTTCATCGCGCGAAAAGATGGGCGCGTTGACTGGCTCGAAACGTCCGACGAATTCGCCGACGGCGAGTCGATGGACCCGGCATTCGTCGCGGCGTTCCTCAAAACGATTGATTGCTACGTGATGGGCTCGCGCACGTACGAGACGGCACTTCGCTTTGAATCGCAGGGATTTGGCTGGTCGTACGGCGACACACCAACGTTCGTGCTCACGAATCGCCAATTGCCGAAGTCGCGGGACCACATTCAGTTCTATTCGGGCGATCTTGCGCAGTTGGTCAATGAGCAGCTGCGGCCAAAGTTTCGGAGTATTTGGTTTGCCGGCGGCGGCGCGGTCGCTGGTGAATGTCTTCGTCTTGGACTCGCTGACGAAGTTCGCTATACGATCCTGCCAATTCTTATCGGGGAAGGAATTCCGTTTTTTGAGAAGCTGGACAAGGACATCGCACTGCATCTCACGGAAGTGAAAGCTTACAAGAACGGGATGGTAGAGCTGTGTTACGAGGTGAAAACGCAGAGGGATGAAACATGAGGACGCGCCCTGTATTGACCTGGATGTGCGTATTCAGCGGTTTGCTTGTTGCCGAACGCGCGGTAGCCGCAGTTGTGAGCAGTAAAGCACCAGTTCCTTCGTACGAGGTCGATCCATTCTGGCCCAAAATTCCGAAGCAATTCGCGCTTGGACAAGTGGCCGGTGTTGCGGTTGATGAACGTGATCACGTGTGGATCATTCAGCGACCATGGTCACTGGGAACCGACGAGGTAGCAGGCAATCCCGAGGCCGAATGTTGTCGCGCGGCGCCACCAGTGATGGAGTTCACCGCAGACGGCGAATACGTACGCGGTTGGGGCGGCCCGGGCGCCGGATACGAATGGCCCGCCGACGAACACGGTATTCACATCGATTACAAAGGCAACGTGTGGGTCTCGTCCGCGGGCGGTCCGCGATTGCCCGAGAAAACCGAGAATCAACTGCTGAAGTTCACGGCGGACGGACATTTCCTGTTGCAGATTGGACATCGCGGCAAAAGTCGCGGCAGTCTCGACACGATCAATCTCAATAACGCGGCCGACATGTATGTGTATCCGCGCACCAACGAATTGTTTGTCGCCGACGGATATGTGAATCGTCGCGTCATAGTTTTTGACGCCGACGCCGGCACCTTCAAACGTATGTGGGGTGCATACGGAAATGTTCCCAACGATGCCGTGTCAAACGCACCACGTTACACGGGCGAAGGTTCACCGCAGTTCAACACCGTCCACGGAATTCGCGTGTCGCGCGACGGACATGTGTATGTGGCCGATCGATTGAACAATCGCGTACAGATTTTTTCCGTCGCGGGAAAGTTCGAGCGCGAGTTTTTTATTGAACGCAGCACGAAGTTGTTGGGCACTGCATTCTCGATTGCTTTTTCGCCGGATGACGCCGAGCAGTTTCTGTACGTTGCCGATGCGGGGAATGGCCAGATCCACATCTTCGATCGTCAAACGTTGCGCGAAGTGAGCAAGTTTGGGCGCATTGGCCGGTACGCGGGTCAATTTGTGTTTTTGCACAACATCGCAGTCGACTCGCATGGCAATGTCTATACAGCCGAAGTGGGTGGTGGGCGGCGAGTGCAGAAGTTTGTGAAACATTGAGGAAAATCAGAACCTTTTGACTAGCAGCGAGATCCGGTCCGCGATTGATGTGGGTCGGCCCGGTGGTGTGTGGAGCAACCTGCGGAACCACGATTGTGCGCGGTTGGCGAATGCAACGGGTGGGGAGTACAATGTTTTTCTTGGAGGTACATGCCCTTAGTTGTGCACCTGTTGGTTACCGCCGATCGCACGGCCATTTGTTGAGGTTCGGGACGCCGCGCATAGCGGGGTTGTCAGCTGGTCGCACGCGCTGTCGAAGAAACACACTGGCAATGTCCGCACGCACCGCCCGCGCCATCATGGCGTCGAATGTTCGCGGTGAGGGAGATAGCCGTCGCACCGAATCGGACGCGAATAGCAGATAGACGGTGGTTTCAACAGGTGGTCGCGCCGCGCATCCAACGATGTTCCAAACTGTGTCACCATGTTGTTCGAGCGTGCGGTTGGCCGAGAATGGGTAGGTCACCTTGGTGGACGGAGACAACGGAACAGTCGGCGTTGTTGGCGGAACCATTGGCGAACGTCCGGCCGCGATCGCTCGTTCGTTCATCTCGTTGATTCGCGCATCTCCTTCTCGAGAACGCACTTCCTGCGCTGCATTCCGGATAGCGCCTTCAATACCAAAGCGATCGCTGTCGAAGTAGGTGACGCCCGAAAACCTGGACCGGGACGACGTCACAATCTTTCCAGACGCATCGCGAGACTCAATGAGGGCTACACTATCGCCGAGTGCGACGTAGATGTCGCTACTCGTGGTGCGACCAAAGGAGAACGTGCTGCGATACAGCGTGTCTTGGCGATAGAGGGAGCGCGTGACTGTTGTATCACGTTCGCGCCAAACTGTGTCTCCGTGATAGCGGTACTGAATACCGCCGGATGCCGGGATTACCACGGCTGCCTGCGAATGACCAGCCGTCGTTGCAACGACAAGCAACAGTGATGCGAATGTCATGCGGTCCCTGCGTCGGAACAGCAGCGGTTGAGTCATGGTTGTCATCTCTTGAGAAAGGATTGCGCGCCGCGCAATGAACCGTGAAACCCTGGAACCGTCGAACCGTCGAACCGTCGAACCGTCGAACCGTGAAACCGTGAAACCGGAACAGGTTGCACAAATCGTCAACGCAAATCACACGGCCACTTGCTGAAACCAGGAATGTTTTTCGCGAGCGAACTGTCACTCACACTCACAGCCTGTCGCGTGGCGACGCTCCGCATATCCGACCGCACGGCGCGCGCCATCATCGCATCGAACGTGCGAGGTGACGGAGACAAGCGTCGCACGGAATCGGACGCGAACAACAGGTAAACTGTGGTGTCAACGGGCGGTCGTGCCGCACAGCGGGAGATGTACCGAACAGTGTCGCCCAATTGTTCCAGCAAGCGACTCGCAGCGATTGGATAAACGCGTTTAACGGTTGGTGACGAGTCCGGTACCGCACGTTTGGGTGGCGGTCGAACGTCCAGGCCCAGCGCAAGCGCGCGTTGATACGACTCCTGCAGGCGCGCCTCCGCTTCACGCATCCGAGCATCTGAATCAACGGTCCTGAACGCGTTTTCCAGTAACATGCGCGTGCCCTCCAGTCCACCGGCCGAGGTGCCATTCGAACGAGTGCTCGGTATGGTTTTTCCGGCGCCATCAAGCGATGAGACAATTTTTGCGTTGTCACCATTGATCACAAAAATTTCGCTTTGAATTTTTCGGCCAAAGACAAAACGATTTTCGTATAAGGTGTCACCGCGGTAAACCGACTGCACTGACGTGGTATCACGGTCACGCCAAATCGTGTCACCGAGAATGCGATATTGAATACCGAGGAGTGATGATTGCACAACACGCGCTTGCGCGTGACTCAGCGAACTGACGCCAATTAGCAGCAAAAGCGTGAACGCCATGGAGTTCCGGCGTCGGAACGACAATGAACGATTCATGAAGCGGGTTTTGGAAGGTGGGAATGTTACGGCAGAGGCATTGGCTATACACAAACCCCAACTTCTGCCGCTTGTCAATGCGTCAGCGTATACATGAGGTAGTTGATGCCCAGCTTGTAGGCTTCGTTGCTCACGTCGATGGCGTCACGCCCCGTTGACGACCACACCCAGTAATCCTTGATGTCCTCGTTGACGTCGCAGATAACCATGAGACGTTTCTTCGGGTCGTTGTCCTCGAAGTAGCCCACGAATTCTGCATTCCCGCTATATCCGTAATTATTGCGCAGCATGGACAATGCGTTCTTGATCTGGAAAAACGAATTAAAGATGGGATGGCTTTCCGGAATAGAGATCGGCTTCAATTCGGGGAAAATCGCCTTGAGTGCCGTCATTGCATTTGGGGTCGCGTCGGGCCCGCGCCAGTCATCGATGATGAGAAATCCACCCTTCAGCAGATAGTTGCGCGCACCCAACGCCTCCTTCTCGTTCACAAACCAACCACCGGGCTCGGTGAGGTAAGCGATCGGAAAACGGCCAATCGCCGGATCGTCAAAGCGAAAGATATTGGCGCCGATGTACGCCCTCGAGCTGGTCAGCCCGTTGATCATCTTGGCGAGATTCTCTTCCGGATGCGGGAAGTCATGCGCCCAACCAACGCTTACTTCACTGCCATACGGCGCCGACGCGGCGCAGAATGCGAAATAGCCCGAGTACCAGATGCGAGCAATCTGCATACGGCCGTCGTACGGCACGTTGTGCATGAGCGGATCGGTCCAGTAGCTGTTTCGATCGCCGCCACCATAACTATTTTCCCACGAACAGCCGAAGCCGCGACCGCGCTGAGCGTGCGACGCGCCAGGGACAAGCAGCGCTAAGGAAAGCACCAGTGTGAATCGCGCCGAGAAAAATGGCAGTCGAAGCGGAGATTGCGTCGTTCGAGATTGGGAGCAGCGTGTTGGGCCTGATCGCAGCATGCCAGAAGCCTGAGCCTGAATTGTTTGGGCGTCGCTCGGCGCGAACCTTCGAAAATGACGGCGTGAACTTGCCTGGAGATTAACGAGCGCGCTTCCGTCCCCGGCGAGCGTTGAGCCACATGAGAACGCCAGTCACGATCTGCGAAAGCATCGTCAACGTGGCGACAAGCCAGATGGCCGAACTTGCGCGGCCGAATATATCACCGGTGTGCAATGATCGCTTCAGGTTGTCGAGACGCGTTCCAATTTGTGCGTTTCGAGTGCTGTTCACGGCCAGCACGGTGTCGCTGTTACGGTCAATGAAGACGCGCGTTCGTCCCGCCGGCGTATGGTCTTCAGGAAATTTCATCCCAACCGACGCGGCATTTGCGCCGCCGCCAAGGGAGACAAACGAAATTTCTGCTTCGGGCAGCGCGTGCTTTGCCGCCGCTGCGATCGCATCAAACGAAGGTGCGCCGGTGCCGCTGGGCTGAGCGGGCGGTGCGGCGACTGGAATTGTGTCGAGTGACTTGATTGCGTTCGCTAGTCCGTCGTAATGCACGACCAGGCCGCTTGCACAGATAACGACCAGCACCAGCGAAGCCACAATACCAAAGGCGTGGTGCAAGTCGAAATTAATTCGCTTCCATGATGCACCCGTATGAATTCGAAACAGCTTGTCGGGCCACCAAAGAATCATTCCGGTCACCACCAGAAAGAGTGCGACTCCCGACAGCACGCCCACAAATGAGCGTCCGAGTTTTCCCTGAAAGAACTCAACGTGAAAGACGTGCAACCGTCGAGCGAGCGTGGCCTGCGATTGTGCGGACGTGCGAGTGCCGATTACGTCGCCGGTATACGGATTCACGAACGCAAGGAGAGGTCCGGCGCTCATCGTCCACGCGCGATCACGCTCGGCGGCCAAACTTACACTCGCAATTTTCGCTCCCGGGAAGTGCGCCTGCACGTGTGCGACAATGGTATCAATGGGAAGCCACTGCGCCCCCGGATTTACATGCCAGAGTTCGGGATGCAGCCCACGGTCAATTGCGCCTTCAAATACGAGCGCGGCGCCGCTGGCGGCGGTGCCCAACAGGAAGATGGACGCCACGATCGCAATCCAGCGGTGCGTAAGAATGAAAGTTTGCCGCATGTTGCCTGGTATGTGGAACCCCTATCATACGATCCGATTTCGCGGACGCAATCACTTCGTTTAAGATCGCGCCCCGGTACGTGAGAGCTGGCCCTTCGCATGCGGCGGGCTAACGGAGCCGCGGTGCTGGCAGCAAATTCCGGATCGCACACCAACCATTTCGAAAACCCACCGGATGAACCACAGCACACCGAAAACGACAATGTCTGAAAAATCATTTAGTCGTCGCGACGTTATCGCCGCCCTCGCATCCATCGCTGCATTGCCGTTGGTGAATGCGTGCGGAGACCGGTCCGGCGCTTCCGCCGGATCTGCGGCAGCGGGATCAGCTGCGGGAGCGCCCGGTCCAACCGAGGCCAGTGCGCTGAAGTTGCTGGATGAAGTTGCCG
The DNA here is from genome assembly GCA_040004335.1 of Gemmatimonas sp. Classification (GTDB taxonomy): domain Bacteria; phylum Gemmatimonadota; class Gemmatimonadetes; order Gemmatimonadales; family Gemmatimonadaceae; genus Gemmatimonas. The sequence continues at coordinate 2,673 of JBDUBA010000437.1, read as the reverse complement.
AAAACCTCATGCGCAACACTCCCGAGCAAGCCACATCACTCGGCATCGACACCGGCGCGCGTTCCGCACTGAGAGCGCTGCTCACCGACCGTTCGGCCGATGGTATCAAGAAGTTGGCGCAGCAAATACAAGCCGATCTTGATCGCGTCAACGCGTTCGATGCAAGCGGACTGTCGTTCGAAACGCGCACGAGTTTTGAAGTGGTGCGTGCCGCGTACAAAACGTCGCTGGAAGGATTTGCACTTCCGTACGGGGATGTGGCCGTTGGCAGCTGGCGCAATACACCGTACGTGGTGATTCAGAATGTTGGGGCGTATCTCGACATTCCGCGTTTCATCGATTCAGATCATCGCATCGAAAAGGCGCCGGACGCCGAGGCGTACCTGGCGCGCATGCAGTCGTATGCGAAGCAGCTTGATGGTGAGCTTGGACGCATTCAGGCAGCGCGAGCGGCGGGATTGGTGCCGCCGGCGTTTCTCATCGACAAAGCACTGGCGCAGATGACGCTTTCGGCGAAAGGCGCGCGTGATGGCGGCGGATTGGTTGAATCAATCCAACGTCGATCGAAGAATATTCCCGGCGACTGGGCAGCGCGTGCAAAGAAGATTGCCGCACAGGAAATCGCGCCAGCTCTCGATCGACAGATTGCAGAACTGCAGGCGCAGCGCAAAGTCGCGACCATGGATGCAGGAATGGCTCAACGTCCGCACGGCGAGGAGTATTATCGCTGGGCGCTCAAGGCATCCACGACGACCAACATGACGCCGGACGAGGTGCACGAGTTGGGCAAGAGTGAACTCGAGCGCCTGCACGCGCAGATGGACACCATCCTCAAGGAAGTTGGATATTCGAAGGGCACGGTTGGTGAACGCATGAAAGGGCTCGCGAAAGATCCGCGCTATAAATTCTCCGAAGGCGATAAAGGGCGCGCCGAGATTATGGCGTTCATCAACGATCGCTTAACGTGGATCAGGGCGCAGATGCCGAAGGCGTTCAACACCATTGTGAATCCGAACATGGAAGTGAAACGTCTTCCTCCCGAGGAAGAACCGGGTGCGCCCGGCGCGTATGGTAGTGCGGGATCGATTGACGGAACGATCACGGGAAAGTTCTGGATCAACCTGAGAACGACTGAACTGCACAGCAAATACAGTTTGGCCGATCTCGCATTTCACGAAGCCATTCCGGGTCACGTGTGGCAAGGCGAATACACACACAAGATGCCGTTCATTCGTCAGCTCCTGGCGTTCAATGCGTACTCGGAAGGGTGGGCGTTGTATGCGGAGCAATTGGCCGATGAGTTGGGCGCATACAACGATGATCGCGTTGGACGTTTGGGATATTTGCAATCACTCGCGTTTCGCGCGTGTCGATTGGTGGTGGACACCGGCATTCACAGCAAACGATGGACGCGCGAACAGGGCGTGCAGTACTTCGTCGATTTCAACGGTTCCAATCCGCTCGAAGTCAGCAGCGAAGTTGATCGGTATTGTTCGTGGCCCGGTCAGGCGTGCGGCTACAAGATTGGTCACAGCGAGATTGTCAGGCAGCGCGAGAAAGCAAAGACGGCGCTTGGGGCCAAGTTTGATTTAAAGGCGTACGACGATACCGTGGTGCGTGGTGGGAACGTTCCGCTCGATGTGCTCGCGAAGAATGTGGACGAGTATGTGAAGAACACGGGGAAGTAGCGTAGTCACTGGACGTTACGCGCGAGCGAAACACTCCAGTAGCTCTCGAGGGCGGCGGTTACGTCGCCTCGACTCCTTTTCATCACTTCCGCACCGCTCCAATCCATACCGGTTTCAGGTGTTCGCCGAGTATCACCCGCGTATTCGGCGACGCCAGCTTGACTTCGTCCATGAACGCCTTCACTCGATCAAGAGCAATCTGCGGCTGACCTAACGCGTACGGCGTGTTGAACCGATCCCAGTGTGTTGGTAACACGATTGCCGGATTCCCAAGCACGCGCATCAATTTTGGCGTATAGTCGTCGATGTTCGCGCGCTCCGGCATTGCACCAATAATCGCAATGTCTGGGCGCAGTCCGGTGAGTTCCGATTCGATGTAGTTCATCGAACCGAAAATCAGAATTTCGTGGCCGCCAATGCGCAGTAAGTACGCGAGCGTTCCGCCTTCGACATAACTGTTGATGCGAAACGGCGGTTGCGCGGTTGCAGGAAACAGGCGTGGCGGCGGACGTGGCGCGGTTGGATCGGCTGGCTTTTGAAAGATACCGTGCAAGCTTGGGATCACGCGGACCGAAATTCCATCGAGCGTCAGATCTTCGTGCCCACTCACAACCTTGATCTGTTTGTCGGGAATACCAAACACGCGCGCCAGATTGCCGGTGCTCTCGGTGCCAATCACCGTCGCGCCGGTTTTGCGTGCGATGTACGGCATGTCGAGCGCGTGATCGGGATGTCCGTGCGTAATGAGAATGTAATTCGCACGCGTGATGTGTTTGTCGATCTCGACCGTATCTGGCATCACGATGGTGCCCTGATTGATTTGCGGGCGCGTATCCTCATCCGCAGGGCGATCGTTCGGTGTGTTGTCCTTGAGCCGCGTGATGTATGGGTCAACAATCACGATCACTTTGCCGTCGGTAATTTCCCAACCGGCGGTACCGAGGTAGGTGAGGCGGATGGAGTCGCGTTGCAGTGGCGCGTTTTG
>JBDUBA010000304.1:0-8195 GCA_040004335.1 Gemmatimonas sp. | reverse complement strand
GACGGTTCTTGAGCGCAACTGCGGACGATGCAACTCCGCTGTTCAACCCAGCGCCACCCGGATTGGTCAAAGCTGAACCCGCCAAATTCGCTTTCGTGTTTGCGGTTGCCAAGCGAGCGGCGTCAGACGCCAACGCTCCGTATGACAACGTGCGTCCTGTGGTTGCATGCGAAACCACGCCCAACGACGTTGCGCACTCGGCAACAGGCACCGACCAACGTTCGGCCGCCGCGTGCACGATCAATGAACGCGCCACCGCGCCCACTTCGCGCAGAATTGTAAAGTTGTCCCAGATTGCCGTGCTCCCACCGGTAAACTGATCGCCATATGCGGCATTCAAGTCACCCTGCACCACCCGCACCTGCTTCCAGTCAACGTCAAGTCCTTCCGCAATAATCATTGGCAGCGCCGTCTTGACGCCTTGCCCGATTTCCGGATTCTTCGCGACGATGATGACTGTACCATCGGCCGCAATTTCCACAAACGCGTTGAGCGATTCACCTGCAGCAGCAACACCAGCAGCGTTGGCTCGATCGTCGCCGTGCAATGGTTCGCCAATTCGGCGACTGGTCTGTGCGATCCCCTCCGGCAACCGAAACGCGATCAGCATGCCGCCCGCGACTGTGCCCGTCACGCGCAGAAACGCTCGGCGATTCACCATCTGACTGTGTGGGGCGGTTACGTCTGAATCGCGAGCGGGCATCGCTGAGGTCCTCCGACGGTTCGAGCGAACCCCTCACCAAACCCCGCATCCCGCACTTCCGCCAGCGAAATGGGACGAAAGGAACGAGTTCGGTTTGTCGCGAGCCCGTTGGTTAGTCCGATCGCAACGCAATACTCGCATCCACCCGCGCGGCCCTGAGTGCCGGCGCCAACGCGGCCGCGAGCGCCACCAGCAGCAACAGCCCCGCAACACTCGCGTACACCAGTGGATCCCGCGCCGACGTTTCGAACAACAACGGCTCGACCCACTTACTCGCGACCAACGCAACTGCAACACCTACCACGACCGCAATTCCCGACAGCGCAACGGACTGACGAAGAATCATGCGCACTACATCCGTTGACTGCGCACCCAACGCAACGCGCACACCCATTTCACGCGTGCGTTGTGCAACCGTGTACGAGATCACGCTGTACAACCCAATCGCCGCAACGAGCAACGCGAGCGTACCAAACACCGAGAACATTGTCGCGCCCAACTGCCACGAACGACGGCCCGGATCGAGAACGTCATCCAATGATTTCGCTGACAGATACGAATCACCCGGCATCAACTTCTGCAGCGCCACACGCAACCGCTCGGCCTCCGCCGTTGCCGATCCACGTACGCGCACAAACAATTCGCCGACATCACCCGGATCGTATTGGGTGCGCGGCACGTAATACTGCCACTGCTCCCTATTGGTCAAACTCGTACTCTTGATATCCTCCGCCAAACCCACAACGGCGCGGCAGGGATTGGTATCTGCACCAATGCGCACACACTTCGTTAACGCGTTCTCGCCCGGCCACAGCTTCTTTGCCATCGATTCGCTGACGACCATGGAGAAAGCGGTACCGCGACCATCTTCAACACCAATGGCGCGACCGCTGACAATTCGCGTTCCCATCATCTGGAAGTATTCAGGTCCCACCACTTGTGTTTCAAACGCGCCAAGTTTGTCGACGGAATCGATGCCGGCCACGAACAGCGGTTCTTCCCACTCGGTGGCAAACGGTACACTCACTCCCAATGACGCGTTCTCAACTCCGGGCAATTGTTTGGCCGTCCGGACCAACTCATCGTAGAACACGCGTTGTCGTGCAGAGTCCAGCGCCACGCCGCGCATGTGCGGTGAAACCCACACGATGTGATTTGCATCAAAACCCAATCGCATCGATTGCAGGTTGTGCAAGCTCCGCACAAACAGCCCCGCGCCAACCAGCAGCACAACGGACATCGCCGACTGCACAACCAGCAGCGACGAACGTAAGCGCGAGCGTTGGTAATTGCCTTCACGTCCGCCCGTCTTGAGCGACAACGCCAAGCTTGATCGTCCGCTGCGCCACGCCGGTATGAGACCAGTAATTGCTCCAACCGCGATCGCAACGCACAGCGTGAAAAGCGGTGTACGTATATCACTCAGACTACTCGTTGTGGCGAGGTCCGGCAGCAGTGTTGCACGCAACAGGCGGCCGCCCCACTCGGTGACGGCCAATCCGGCGGCGCCGCCAAGCAATGCGAGGACGGTGCTCTCAACGAGAATTTGCAGTGTTAATCGCGAACGACTGATGCCGAGTGCCAGTCGTACGGCAATTTCGCGTTGGCGTTGAATGGCGCGGGCGAGCATGAGGTTGCCAACATTTGCACACGCAATCAGAAGCACGATGATGGCGACACCCACCAACCAGATCGCAACTTTCACTTCGGTGGCGCGATTGGGTCCGCGCGCTACCAGAATTGACGAAACCTCGGCGAACGGTTTGACCGATTCTATGGATGCGCGGGAAGGCTCAATCACGCGCGACGCCTGGTAGCTCTGCTGAAAACGATGGGAGAGGTCGGCGTTTGTGGTTTGGAGCGGCACGTTGGGTTTACGACGCACAATCGGTTGCAGCCAGTTCATGCCGTACGTTTCGTACCAGTGCGTGCGTCCGTTGCCGGGAAATGAGTTGTTCGCGCCGCTGGAGAGTGGTATCCATGCAATTGGTGTTTCAGTGCCAAGTCCTGCAAACGATTTCGGCGTGACGCCGATGATCGTGTAGTAGAGGCGTCCCATACGGACCGTTTTGCCCAGGACACTATCGGCGCCACCGTATTCCGATTGCCACCACGGATAGCTGATGACCGCAACGTTGGCCGCGTTGGTCGGAGTGTCTTCATTCGCAGCGTAAAACCGACCAAGTGCCGGTCGAATGTTGAAGAGCTGCCAGTAGGTGGCGGTTGCGTAGGTGACGCGAAACTCGCGCGCATTTTGTGCGCCAATGGCGAGGGTTGGTGACCATACGGCGGCGGCCACTTCAATCGTGCTTGATGAATCCGTGAGATCGTGAAAGCGATGATAACTGCTGTTGGCCAGGTAGACACGGCTGCCGTTGACCATCATGGAGAGGTACACGCGTTGCACGCGATCCGCGTTCGCCAGAAACTTTGGCGCGCGCAACAGCAAGCGATCGACGATGCCAAACATTGTGCTGTTGGCGCCAATGCCGAGTGCGAGGATGGTGATGACGGCGAGCGCAAAGACGGGATTGCGTTTCAATCCGCGGAACGCGTAACGAACATCTTGTGCGATGTTGCTCAGCAATTCGATGCGCCGCGATTCACTTACACGTGCGTGATCAATTGCTTTGAGCCCCGAACGGGTTCGTTCCACATCGCCGAAACGCGCCTCGGCCTGACGCCGAGCGTCGGATTCGTTTGCACCTTTGGCCATAAGATCACGCACCGCGGAGTCGAAGTGAAATTGCAGTTCGTCATCGACGGCGCGGGATACGTCGTGATGATCATTGTCAAAGCGAAAGAGTCGCCGGAACTTCGATTGCATGGACATGACGATGCCTCACGCTGTCCGGAGAACTTTGAATACCGCGCGCGTGTAGCGTTCGAAGCGATCGGCCGACGCGGTGAGTTCGCGCTTTCCGGCTGGCGTCAATTTGTAGTACTTCGCCTTGCGGTTGTTTTCGGAGAGCCCCCACTCGGCCGAGAGCAGCGCGCGTTTTTCGAGGCGGTGCAGGGCGGTGTAGAGTGCGCCTTCCTCGACGGTGAGGTCGTCGCCGGTTGTCTCGGCCACCCAGCGGGCGACGGCGTAGCCGTGCATGGGTCCCCAGGTCAGCGCCTTGAGCAGGATGAGGTCGAGCGTACCTTGGAGGAGGTCGAGGTCTTTCGAGGTGGTGGGTGGCACAGCGGTTCCCCTGAATGATTGAGGGGAAGGTGGAGCAAATGTGTTACGGTGTCAAGCTTCCGACCGCTTCTGGTCAACGGTAGGTCGCGGCTTCGGGTTTCCGTATGGTCACATCGATTGGCAAATCCGAATAGCCGCCATGGCTCACTTCGCGCAACTGCGCGCCGAGGGTGGTGGAGTCGTTAGCGCGGGCCAACTTGCCACCGGCTTCGAGTTCGCTGGTGGGCGAATTCCGCTGTGGACCTCGCGAAAGGGCATCTGGAAGCCAAGTCAATCCGAAGTCAACTTTGAAGTGCAACAAATCGTGTTACGGCAACCCAATCTCCGGTTCGCAATGCAATGCGGTACAAGCGCCCGCGTATCCACCTATACGGCATTGATGACGATTCCCCCGCCCCCAAAACAACAACGGCGAATGATCATCGCATCCGCCGTTGTCGCATGATCGCTAACGTATGACCGCCATCGCGCCAATCCCTACTTCAAAATCACCGGCGCCGCCGGAGGCACATCGTTCCAGTTAATCACCGAATTGAAAATCATGTTGAACTCCCCATGATTCTGCCAACGGTAAATGGGATTGTTGGAGAACATGATCACGCGACCCAATCCCTTGTATGCGTTCGGCACATCAACCGCAAACGGACGCGACTTGAGCGAATCGGCACCAACCATCAGCCCCGACAGCACCGACGCATCGCCGCCAACGTAACGCGCGAGCACGTTGCTTTCATTCGCTACGCCAACCTTGAACGGTGAACCCCCCACGTATTTCACCGGCAAGAACTTGTTTGCGTAGCCGTAGAACACTGGGTTTTCCGGCTTCACGATTTCGGCCTGCACAAGCGGACGCTGCGCCGTGAGACCCGGAACCGGCGCCTTGTCCACCGAACCCGCCCAACCAAACTCGATTGGCAGACGCGCGGCATCACCAACGGCGATCAACGTTCCACCACCTTCCAGAAATTTCGCGAATGCGTCGACTGATTCCTGACCGATACCGCCCGACATGTCATCGGTCTCGCCGTACATGCCCAGGAACTTGTATTTATCACTGCCCTTGTACGGAGCCGGTCGCGCTGCCGGCGCCTGCAACGCCGCCTGCTTCCCAAGATTCTGTTCGGCAATCAGAATCACGTCGTACTTCGCGCGAAGATTACCCTTCTGCGCCTGCTCTTTGAAAATGAGATCGTACGGAATACCAAAGTTGTCGAACGTAAGACGGTACCAACCAAGATTCTGCGTGTTGCTCCACGATGAGAAGATGGCAATGCGTGGCAAATCCGCGTCGTGTGTCGGCACCGATGGAATCGTCGCGAGCGCCGCAGCCGTGAGCCCAAACTGCTCAACTGCTGCGCGAACCGCCGCAATGTTCTGCGTGCCATTCACAATGAACGAACCCGCCGGATACTCCACGCTATCCACCTTGAAACTCTTCTCAGCCACCTTCATTGGCACGTCTTTCAGTTTGTAGCGCAAGCTGATCATGTTGTTCGAGCCAAAGTGCGCGATGGCGATGCCGGCCGTTCCCGCCCCTGTTGTCTTTCCGTGCAACACAACCTTCTCGATTGGGGAAACAGCTGCGGCGAGGATGGAAGAATCAGCAACTTCCACGACTTCAACGTTCATCGCCATTCCCATCGACCACCCGCTGTCGTCGTACGTTGTGAGACGCGCGTCGGGGAAGTACTGCTTCTCCAGCAGATTCTTCGCCAGACGCCCGTACGGTTGATTGCGCTTGATGACGTACGATCCCACCGGATACGTCTTGTCGCCGATCTTGATGGGCGCCGTTGACAAACCGATTTCGATACGCTGAATGCGTAGAATGTTCACCATCTCCGCAACCTTCGTCATGTCGCGCTGCACCGGCAGGATAAATCCGAACGGCGCCTTCACGCTTCCTTCTTCAATCGAATTGCGCGTCTTGATGTAAAAATTTTCGAGCACGGTGGCCGGAAACTGCGACGCCAATTGCAGGGCGGACAACACGCCGGTTTCCATGTAATTGGTGTTTGAGCGACGTGTAAATGTTGCGTTGTCATCAAACCCGATTGGCAAACCGCGATACCACTCGCGCTCCTGCATGCCACCACGCCCGGTTGGTTCACCGCCGCGTCCAGCAACAATTGGAGCACCAGGCGCACCGCCGCGTCCACCGCCACCCGGTGCACCACGGCCGCCGCGACCAGCAACATTGGGCGTCACCGCAGCGGCCGGCGCGCCCGTGACGGCGCCCATCGGGTTCCGCCCCAATGCCGCCAGCGCGGTTGAATCGAGATCACGTCCCGATTGTGTCTCGTACATCTTCATAAGCCCGTTGTGATTGTATGCAACGGAGCCGAGGTAGCCGGGTGACCAGCCGTCCATGAAGGCGTTCGTGTACACGCCGGGCATGCCGTACTTCGTCATCTGCGCCATTTCAAAATTCGCAAACCACGGAAGCTCGGCGAACAGAATGGGATCGAGATTTGGATTTTGCGGCGCCGCACCGCTATAGGTGTACAGCAGCGGTTGCGATTCATGCAAATCGTGCATGATTGGCGGATACGCCGTGAAGTACCAATCGACGATGGCGCGCATTTGCACCAATGCGAGGTTGATGTCGCGGTTGTTGTCGTGGTACACGTACTTGCCCCAGTATGGCACGGCACCGCCGCCACGTCCGCCTGCGCCGCCTCCATCGGGCGCGCCACCGCGTCCGCCGCGTCCACCACCGGCGGTATCAGCGGCGCCAGCGCCACCGCGCCCGCCACGTCCACCACCAGCAGTGTCAGCAGCGCCGCCCGCACCGGCAACACCAACTCCCGCGGCACCAACTCCAACACCAGCACCTGCCACCCCGCCACGACCGCCGACTGCTCCTGGTGGCGCAGCGTTTGCGGTTGGTGCAGCCGGTGTTGTGTTGACTTGGCCTGTTTCGAGTCCCTTGTAGAACCAGTCAACGTTGCGATCGCGTCCGTCCGCATCGGCCGCGGGCGTTACCGACACGTACAGGTTGTTGCGAATTTGCGAAATCACGGGTGACGTTTCAGTTGCAATCCGGTATACCAGTTCCATCAACATTTCAGACGGACCCGTTTCGCCGCTGTGCAATCCGCCCATGAAATGGTAGTGCGGGCGCGTGGTCGTGATGAGTTGTTTGATGCTGACTTCACTCATGCCGCGCGGATCAGCAATTTTCGCGAGATTCTTTTTGTTCTGCGCGAGCTTGGCCATGTTCGCTTCGGACGACACCCAGACCACCACGAGTTCGCGCCCCTCGTCAGATTTGCCGATGGTCTCAATGCGCACGCGCGGAGTCGCTGCGGCGAGGGCGCGATAATACTTGAGTTGATCAGCGTAATACGTAAGTTTTTTCGGCGCGCCAATGTGATAGCCCAGCACTTCACGCGGTGTCGGAATACCCTTGACGATTGGCAGGTGATCAACGAGTGGGCTGCCATGTTTCGGATTCACGGTCCATTCGCGGTAGGCCTTGGCGAATGTCTCGTCCATGGTTTGCTTGGGGTCTCGTGTTTCCACGGACATCTGTTGAGCCGGCACAGCGCGCGCGAGCACGGACGAGGCCGTGGCGCACAGCGCGAGGACGGGCAGTGCGGCAGCGGCACGCGTGAGCGTTGCGCGCAGTCGTGAAGTGCGGGGCCGAGTGGGTTGTGTCACGGGCGTTCCTTGCGGGTGATGTGCTACGGATTAGTACGACAAAGAACGCATATTCGCGCGCGGGTTGCCAGAGGCCACCGACACGCATCGCGATGCGTGCACGTGAGGCCAATCTGATCGGCGAGAGGTGCCATCATCGCTCTATGATGTTATGGCCAGACGCGACAGCACACCGGACACCACCTACCGTTTTACGACGTTGTTCGCCCCCATCAACCACAAATACGCCGCCGGAAACTCTCGGCGCCAAAACCACTCCTCGTGGCGTCCATCGGCCGCAACCCGTGCCACCAGGTCGCTGTTCGTCCGAAATCCCACTGCATTCATTGCACGCGCAATCGCCGTCTGATCCTTGGCATTTCCAAACACGTTGGGTCGCGTGAGCGACGCGTACAAGGAAATGAGACCGCCCATGCTCGACCCGGCAATGGTTGTATTCTTTGCGTCGGTACGCGTGCGAAACCGCGCGTCGATGTACGGCTTGAGATTGCGCGCGAGAAACTCCACATACCGCTCTCCCTCACCCCCGCCCAGTCGCGTCGTCGCATGCTTCCAGGGATTGTATTCGTCCATCCGATGCGAACCCCCGCTATCGATGGCCACAACAATCGCACCACGAACACCGCGCGCTGCGAGCGAGTCAAT
>JBDUBA010000382.1:0-8229 GCA_040004335.1 Gemmatimonas sp. | reverse complement strand
TACGGCAGTGATGGATCGCAAAGGGCCAGTGGTGCATGGGCGCGGATGCGATTCGCAAACTAGCAGGGTGGCAGACGGATAGGGGCAGAGAGGTCAAACCTTCACGTCCAGTACCTGCGCGACGGTCCACGAGCACACCCCTACCGGACACACCATGACACCAAACGAAGCGGAAGCCGTCGTTGCCATTGCCACACTCGCCGCACTGGCCGACGGCAATAGCGACGCCGAAGAACAAGCAGCGATCACAAGCGTGGCATCGACCCTGGGGCTTGCACCCGAAACGATGCAACGCGCGGCCGCCGGACAACTGACCATAGCCGAACTCGCAGGTCGGATTACAACGCCTGAAGCGAAACAAGCGGCCTACGACGCGGCACTGTCCGTCTGTCATCGCGACGGTGACCCAAATGCGGCAGAAGCGACATTTTTGAGCGTACTGGCCAGCGCACTTGGCATCAGTGCAGCCAACGCGTTGAACCCCGTAACCGCAGTTGTGCCCAGCGTTACATCAGGCGCGCCAGCACCGAACGACCTGGATAATCACATCCTCGATCAGGCAATTCTCACCGCCGCGATGGAGCTGTTGCCCGACCGTCTCGCCAACATGGCCATTCTGCCGCTGCAATTGCGTCTCGTGTATGGCATCGGACAGAAACACGGGCAGCAACTCAACGCACGGCAAGTTGCCGATCTCGCGGCAACGTTTGGTATTGGTGCCGTTGCGCAGATCTTCGAGAAAGTGGTACGACGCGCCCTTGGCGGAATTGCGGGTGGACTGTTAGGAGGAATGCTTGGAGGGGCGGGCGGTATCGCGGCGGGAGCGGCCGTTACGTTCGCGAGCACATACGCACTCGGGCATGCGGCCGAGCAGTATTATGCGCAGAATCGATCGTTGAGTGTCACGGATATGAAGACACTGTTCGCGCGATTTCAGAGTGAAGCGAAGGACATGTATCCGCGTGTGCAGGAACGCATTCGGCTGCGCGCCAGCGGAACAAGTCTGTCGGGCGTGATGCGTGGACTGACAACGTAGTGGTGTTGTGGGCAGACAAAATCAGAGGGCGGTGTCGTGCGATTTCTCGCGCAACACCGCCCTCTGCCCTTGCTAGCGCGTGCCCCCCAAGGCCGTACTAGCTCCCCACTTTTTCTACTACTCCGCGGCGCGCCCGTTGTTCAGGATCTTCGTGCGTTCGAGCGACCAACCGAGATCCGCGTCACGGAACATCAGAAATACGACACCGTTGTGCCCGAAACCGGCGATCGAGCGGCCAATGGGAAGGCGAACGCGCTGGAACAGTTCGCCCTTGTTGTTGACGACGTCGTAAATGAGCTCACCGGCCTTGGCCTGCGCTGACGTGGTCGGCAGGATCCAGAGATTGCCATCGAGGTCGGCTTTTGTAGCGCCCGCACGAATGGCCGGGTAGTAATCCGGAATTTCTTTCAGCGGCACGAATTCAATCTTCGGAGCAAGCGACTGCGCGCCGCCCGGGCCGCCGAACGACATGGTGGGTGCGCCGCCGATCGAACCGCCACCACCACCGCCCCCGCTGCTGGAGATCACAAAAGTGCGCGTTTCTCCACCGCCACCGCCACCACCAGCTCCGGCAGCGGCCATGGCGCTTGCCATCGACATCTCAGCACCAGCACGCGCAGCATTCGCTCCCGCCGCACCCGCGGCCGCCTTATTATCGGCTTGCGCTTTGTCCTGCGCCGTGCGTGCGGAATCAATCAGCGCCTGCTTATCTTCGTCCGACAATTTTTTCCAGTCAAACGGCAACTTCGCCGACGAGAACGTTTTGCCGTCCGGCTTGATCCAATCGATGTGGTAGTCATGCCCACGCACGAAGGCCAGCGACCCATCCGACAGCACTGCCCACTCATCAACCGTGTTGAGTGGATTGATCTTCATCGTCAACTGCATTTTGCCATCGGCGCCTTGCATCATGCTCATGCTGGTGCCGCCCTGCGTTTTCACGCGACCGACCGTATCGACCGTGCGCGTTTCAAAATTGGCGCGCACGATTGACGAGGAGTCAGGTGCCTGCGGCAGTGCGGGCGCGGCGCCAGGCGCCGTCGGCGCGGACGACACACTACGCGACATAACCATCTGCGCGCGATACACCAGATTTCCGCGCGCATCAACCCCACTCGCCGCACTCGCCAAGAAGCGCAAATCGCTGGGTTTTGGTGCCGACATCACGTGCGCCACCTTGCCGAATGGATCGATGACCAGCAGCGAAAGCGAAGTGCCGTCCACGAACAGCGATGAATCGGCGAGATATGGAATGAGCGGCGCGGAACGCGGGCCATAACTTTGCCCGCCTTCGGTCACGGAGTCGACGACAACCGTACGTTTCGAAAAGCTCGCGTCGAGCGTGACGAGCTGCCGGCGAACGGCATCGTTGACCAGTACGCCGCCGTCCTTGAGAGCACGGACTCCGAAGATATTGCCAAAATGTTCGGCGGTTTTTGCTTCAGGCGCGGATAGTTCGCGAATCGGGACTGGCTTTTGTGCCAGGACATTCTGCGCGCCCATCGCGAGCATAAGGCCCGGGAGCGTGCCGCGCATTAACAGACGGGCAGATGTGGTGGGACGCATGGGAAAGCTCGAAGGAAGGAAGATACGGAAAAAACAGTAGGGATTATGAACTGCAACGGTGTGACACAGAGGGTTTGGCCAGCGGTTGCCGGCCAGCCAAACTTTTCTGGGATGAGTGACAAACCGAGGAAACCGGTTTTTAGCGGAATTCGCCTGAGCTGGAGGAGCGCAGGAACTTGAGCACACGAATATCCAGGTAGTTCGCGATCTGCAGTGGCAACTTCCGCTTTTGCGTGCTCGTGAGGAGCTTCTTCACATCCGGCACGAGCGTCATGAGGTAGTCGACCGTCTGCTCGCGGGCGCGCACATACTGCTCATACGCGACACCGTGGCTGTATTCATCCGGCAGCGCTTCGAGCGACCGTGACGTTGGTGACCAAAACGCATCCGCCTTCTGTGTGTACATGCGACTCAATACCGCCAGGCTGTCCGCCTGCTTCCGCGTGAGCTTCAGTGAATCGGGCTGTTGCAGAATGAGCGCCATCGGATTTGGAATCGTGCTGCTACCCAATGATTTGAGCATGGCGGCCGTCATCTTGGTTCCGGATTCTTTCCGCTCCTTGGTGCGGCCGATGTCGAGACGCTGCGTGAGTAACTGACGTTCGCGCGGTGAACCAACGTCGAGACGCAACGATAGACTCACGTTGGGCAGCTGACGAATCGTGGACTGCGTTGGACGCGTCGAACCAAAACGCTGATTGACTTCGTATTTGTAACGCTTGGCTTCAGGATCGAAACCGCGCACGAACAACAGATTTGGATCGGGCGCGATGTTCATGCCCCAGCCGTGAATGTCATCACCGTGAAACAACATGTCCGCGAGACCAAGCGGGTTGTTCACGCTGAACACCACCGACGCACGTTTCGGTAATCCAATCTTCGATGGATTAAAACGGAAGTTGAGTCCCGCCGACGCCGTCCACGGCGACCCACAGCTCCCTCGGCTCGCCAACGTGCCAATTTGTTTGAGCAAACACTCTTTCGCGGGCGTGACACCAGTGGTGAGCAACGAATTCATGGCCGCGCCAAGCGCTGGATCGGCCGTGGTTTTCGGATCGAACACGTACGCGCGATCGTTGCCAAAGCTGCCGTCGCCGTTCACGTCGCCAGAAATGGAAGGCGTGAAACGTTGTCCCGATGACAAGCTCACATTCGCCGACATGTACACGACGTCAAAAATCGGGAAACTCTGCAAACCAAGCCCAATGGTGTGCCGACCCTGCTGCAATCCGCGGCCCCACTGCGTGTCGTACGGATTGCCAACCGTGCTCGTAAACCCGCGAAACTGATCGCGAATATCCTGAAATTGATAGGACAGGCTCCAGATCAACTTCGGATTGTTCGTGACCGGACGCAGGTTAAGCGACAGCTGCTTCACATCGTTCCGCAAATCTCCGCGCGACTCGGTTACGCGCGCCAGCTCCGGCGCAATGCGCGTATCCTTGAGCGCAATGTTGCCGGTGGTCGGATCGATCGCGGTAATGTTGGCGAACACTGGACGACCGCCTTCGTTGTCCAGCACAAATCGTTGCACGTTGTTGAAGTTACGGTCGATCATGTCGGCTTGCGCCAGGTTGAGCGAATACATGATGCCCGCCGCAAACGCAAAGCGGTTATCCAGAACCGGTCCGCTCCAATTGAAGTTGCCACGCCACGCGCGCGGTTGTTGGTAGTCGGCGCTGAACAGATTCACACTGGGCGCCGAATTCGAAAAGACCGTACCGCTTGAGCCATCGGCGCACGTTGAAGGAATGTTGGCGAGATTCGCCGTGTACGATTCCCAGTTCGATAATGGAGTGGCCGATCCCACGCAGGAAATCTGTTGCGTCGAGCTGGGCAAGCCCGTGTTGTTCACCGCATTCGACGCCAGAGTCGCGCCCTGCAGATTCTGGAACATGCCAAACCCACCCTGAATCAGCGCGCGCGGCGGACGAGCTGCGCCAGGAATAAACGCAATCTGGCTCGTGTTGCCGTAGTACCACTGGAATCCAAGACGCGGACTGATGTAGATGCTGTTCGGTAATTCCGTGTTCGCGATGCCAAGTTTCTGCTCCACAAGCGGATTGTTGTCGGGAGCGCCGATAAACTTGTTGGCGTCAACACGAAAACCGTACTGAATTTGCATGCCGGTTTTCGGCAGCCACGAATCACCAAGCGACATCGCACCAACCACCTGACTGCCGTTCCGAACTGGCGCGAACAGTGTGCGACTGAATGACGCCGCTTGCCTCGCCTGCAGGTCAGCCAGTGAATTGAAGTTGAACGTGCCGTACAAATTGGAGCTCTGATCGGTCGTGAACTGCTCGTAGTTGGCTGATGTTGTCAGCGTGAGGCTGTGCCGATTGTTGCCCGCGTACCAGATCAATGAGTTGTTCCCTTCCAACCGCTTGTTGCGCGTGCTCACATCAAGCGTGGGGTTGCCGCCAAACGACAACACGCGCACGGCCGCCGATCCATCGGGCAATGAAGAATTGATGCGCACCGTTCCGTTGGGCGAACGCAAATACGGCGCATTGTCTGTTCCCGTGAAACTTGCACCGAAGTTCGTGGTCGACAGAAAGCTGTTCCAGATGTACTTGCTTTGTTTTGCCGAAAACTGCCCCACCCAACGACTGGTTTCGCCATTGTGCGACGGAACCGTGAGAATTGAGTTGCCACCAGCGCCAACCTGCGAACTCTTGTTGTAATTGCCTACCAAACCAAACGTAAACATGTCACCCGTGCCGTTGTTGCTTGGGCTGATGTCGATGTTGGTCTGCAGGCGGATATCATCCGTGACGGTTTGATTTCCAAGACCGGATAAGCTCGCCGGAATTTTTGCGGAATTCAGAATACTCAGAAATCGATTCACCGAGTCGGCCGCAACGCCCGCGCTGGCGAGTCCGATTGAGTTAGTGCTCAACAGCGATGGAAGATCCTGGAAACGCCGACCGTAACTTGCAGAAGTATTGTAAAAATTGCGGTCCATAAGGAGCGGTCCGCTCGCGCTGCCCCCCAGAGAAACGTTCGTGTATTTCTGGTTTTGCGCCTCGGCGACTTCGTCGGCAAATTGCAACTGCGGCGCCTGCGCATTGGTGCTTTGTCGCGCGACGGAAAAATTGCTGCCGGGTATGGTGCTCACCTGCAGGCTGCCACCCGAAAAGTTGCCACGCGCGGGATCGTAGCTGTACGTCGCTACACTCGCGTTGACCTGTGCATCCTGCGGCAACGCCGAAACTGCCGATCCAAGGCCGTTGAACGTTGCGCTATTCTGATCGGCGGACAGTCCAAGTGCGGAGAACATGTCCGCGGCACCATCGAGACCCGGAATGAGCTGAATTCCCGGAGTACCTGCGGCCAATGCTGCCAAATTGCCGGCAAGATCGGGCGAGACGTTGTTGTTGTTGAGCGCCGTCGAACCGCCGCCAATGTTACTCGTGTTACCGTTGCGATTCGGCACGGCGCGTGGCGCATTGGCTGTCACGTTCACTTGATCAAGCGTGGCCACCAACGACTTGAGTTTCATGTCCATCACCAGAATCGCTTCGTCGCCAATGCGCTTGATTTCGCGCCGCACAGGTTCGTACCCGATGCCGGCAAACGACAACCAATAGTCGCCTTCGCCCGCTGGAAACGTGATCGCGAATTTGCCGTTCTTGTCCGTGTTGTTCCACTTGGACACGTTACCCTGATACGACGTGGCGGTGACCCGAATGTTTTGTATCGGCTTATCGTCGGGACCCGTCACTTTACCGCGAATGACGTCGAGTGTTTGGGCCTGTACAGTCGTAACGGCGCTGGCAGAAATCGCAGCGACCGTTGAAAGACCGAACAAAGCCAAGAATGCAATGCGGCGCATAGGGAGACTGAGCGGGAGGTGAGGGAACGTGCACTGAGCCTACGGGCGTACACAGGCGGCTGTTGCAGCAACAGATCCGATTTCACAGGAGCCCGGAGCCGCAACGCGCACGTGGCGGTGGGTCGATCAATAGGAACCGGTACCAGAGCGAAGGGTTGACGTTCGGACCCTTCACTTCGTGAACTTTCTGGGATAATCCGACTGGGCCCACAGATACTCGGTCAAAACTACTGAATAATCAGTAGTAAGGCTATCAGACTGGGCTTCCTTCGATCGAATGCGACGAAATTTTCCTCGTTCATATTGGTTACCGATATAATCGCGGAAGATCGGGGTCGCCCGCAATGGGACCGCGCTGCTATGGATTCGTACCGGCCCAACTGGCACCTTAAAGAGCGCTGCCTCCGGAACGTTTGGAAGCGGTCTCCCTGATTCTTCACACAGATTGAACGCCGTCCACATGATTTCTGTCCACCCCAACGCTGCTCCCCCTCAACTGACCGCGCGCGCCGCCGAGCTTCGCGAACAGGTCATCAGCTGGCGCCGGCATTTGCACATGCACCCCGAGCTCTCGTTTCACGAACATGCCACCGCGCAATTCGTGTTCGACACGCTCTCCGGAATGCCCGGCCTCGAGCTGTCACGCCCAACCGTCACCAGCGTTGTCGCGAAACTGCGGGGCGGGCAACCTGGTCGAACCATCGCCGTACGTGCGGATATGGACGCGTTGCCAATTACCGAAGAAAATGATGTGCCGTATCAGTCGCGTGTGAGCGGCGTCATGCACGCGTGCGGACACGATGGACACACAGCAATCCTGTTGGGCCTCGCACAAATTCTTTCAGAACACCGCGAAGCGTTACCGGGAGAAGTCCGATTCCTCTTTCAACACGCCGAAGAACTTTCGCCCGGTGGTGCCGAGGAGATGGTGCAAGCCGGTGTAATGGATGGCGTCGACGAAGTGATCGGGTTGCATCTCTGGGCATCTTCGCCGGTTGGCAAAATTGCATTGGTGCCCGGGCCGGCGATGGCGTCACCCGACACGTTTCAGCTCACCGTGATCGGAAAGGGCGGACACGCGGCCATTCCGCACGAAACCGTTGATCCAATTGCAGTGGGCGCACAGATCGTTTCGGCATTGCAGCACCTCGTGTCACGAAACGTCGATCCACTCGACAATGTGGTCGTGACGGTCACACAGTTCATTGCGGGAACAACATTCAACGTCATTCCCGAAACAGCGTTTCTCACGGGAACGGTGCGCACGTTCGATTCCACATTGCGCAACACCATCCCGCATTTGATGGAACGTATCATTGGCGGCGTGACATCCGCATTTGGAGCGACGTACAAGTTTTCGTTTGAGCGAGGTTATCGCCCAGTGGTCAATGATCCGGCGATGACTGCACGTTTAGCCGCTATCGTCGAGCGCGAGTTTGGTGCAGAAACGCTGCAAACGTTACGACCCAGCATGGGCGGTGAAGACTTCTCGGCGTACCAACAAAAGGCGCCGGGAGTATTTGCGTTCGTTGGCGCTCGGAACGAAGCCGAAGGCATCACGTTCCCGCATCATCATCCGCGGTTTCAGATCGACGAACGTTCGCTCGATCACGGCCTTCGCTATTTACTGGCGGCCACGCTCGAATTGCTGCGATGAACCAGTCGCCGGCGGAATTACACTCAGTCTTCCGCCGGCATCATCTGCTGGCGTTGGTGCCGCTCCTGGCCCTGCTCTTCGCTCCCTACATCGCCAACCGACTCGAACCACGCATACTCGGCATGCCGTTTC
>JBDUBA010000334.1:0-8239 GCA_040004335.1 Gemmatimonas sp. | reverse complement strand
TGGCCGAGGGGATGTATCGCACCGGTAACTTTAGTGGTGCAGCGGCGCTGGTGAACGTCACACGTCTCAAAAACGGGCTTCCCGCCATCACCGCGTTTGACGCCACGACTCCAGTTCCAGGCGGCGCGAACTGCGTACCCAAGGTACCGGTGGCTCCATTCAACGTGGTGGCCTGCGGCAACCTGTGGGAAGCGCTCAAGTACGAGAAGCGTATTGAAACCGCCTATACGAGTTACGCGCCGTGGTTCCTCGACGGTCGCGGCTGGGGTGATTTGCCGAAAGACACACCGTTGTTCTGGGCGGTTCCGTTCCAGGATCTGCAAGCGCGCTTGAAGCCAATCTCCGCCATTTACGGCGCTGGCCCCGGCGTGGGTACTGCGGCGGGTTCATCGGCAGCTCTGAGCGTTTACGGCTGGTGAGATTGCGTTGCGACTTACGGCGCACCACGATCGCTTTGGCGGGGTGCGCCACTGTCGTCACGACAGGTTGTTACACGCTGCAACCTGTCGTGGGACATCCGGTGGCCGTTGGAAACACCATTTCGCTCAGCATCAATGACGCCGGGCGAGTTGGGCTGGCAGGCCAGATGGGCCCCAATATCACGTATGTCGAAGGTCGACTCGTAGAAAGAGACAGCTCCGCCTACGTGTTGGCCGTGTCGCAAATACAAACGTTTCGCGACGGAACTCAGGTCTGGTCCGGAGAGCGCGCGCGTATCAAGAGCGAGTTTGTAAACGTTGCCAACGAAAAGAAATTTTCGCGCGGGAAAACGGCAATTGTGGTTGGAGCGGCAATTGGTGTTATCGTCGCGGTGGCGTCAACAAGTCTGTTGGGAATCCTTACACGCGACAACCCGGTTACGCCGCCAGATACTGCCAGCACCACGAAAATTCCGATCTTCATCAAGCGATAGCAGACCTTACGTCTCCACCTTCACGGAGTAGCTCCATGCGATTTTTGCGTCATGTTCCATTGGTGGCGTTGTTGGGTGCAAGCCTCACTTCTTGCACTACCACCGATGCGCTCACGGAAGTTCCTGTTACGCCGACATCCGGTGTCCGGTTCATCAATGCGGTGCCAGATAGCACTGGAGCATTTGGTCTCGACTTCCACTTCATCGACGTTGTCGAGAACAGCACCGCCTTTCGCGTTCCGTTCCGCAATACCATCGTAACGACCGCTGGCGTGCCGGCATCTACTGCCGTGCAGTATCGCGCTGCGGCAGCGGGCACGCGCCACTTCGCCATCTTCCTGGATGATACCCTCCAGTCGGTCACTTCAACGAAGTTGAAAGACTCCACCGTGACGCTGGTGGACGGCAAGAACTACACGTTCATCCTGTGGGGCGCGGCGCGCGCCGGCCAGATGAAACTGACGGTCATCGAAGAAACCATCGCGGATCCGGGCGCCAAAGTGGCGCTGCGCGTCATCAACACATCCGGGTCGGCCATTGATGTCCGCACGTTCAAAACAGGCACTGCGCTGCCGGCCACTGCAACCTGGTCGAATGTTGCAGCACTTAGTGCGTCCACATTCGTCACGGCAGACACCGGAGCCATTTCCTACAACGTGCAACCGGCGGGCGGTGGAACTGCGCTGTTCGCCGACGTGCAGGCGCTTCTGGGAGCGGTTGCATTTTCAACCGCTGGCGCACTCGGAAAACTGGACATCGAAGCCGTACCCGGTACGCGCGTCGCCGGATCGGCCGTAACGCTGGTCGTCTATCCACCCTCTACGGTTGGCGCACGCACGCCGCAAACCCCCGCGTTTGCCGTACCCGCGGGCGCGTTCGTTTGGGATCGCCGACCGCCGCGTTTGTTCTAACGTCTGTCGCAGCAGTATCCGCGTCACAACGAAGGCCGCCACTTGTGTGGTGGCCTTCGTTGCTTACGATAGGTGGATAGCGTCGCACATATCGTCCCGTCTGGCGCGCGCTGCGCAACAATCAATTCGGATGCATGGCACGCCCCTCCAAGCGCAGATCACAAGCAGCTATCGCCGCCGCCGTCGCCCCCAACGTTCCGTCATCAGGCGTCAAAACGGCGTCGCTCCGCACACCGACGGGCAGGCGGTCGATCATCTCGCCGGCCGTCGACTTTCTCTGTGTCGGTGGTTTGTCGTTGGTGCTCATGATCCCGCTGCTCCTGAGTGGTCGCACCGATCTTGTACTGATTGGTGCCGGAGCGCAGGCCTGGATTGCCACCGCGATCAACATGCCGCACTTCATGGCGTCTTACCGACTGGTGTACGCAAACAGGGAGTCCATTCGCGCACACAAATGGGCGTCGATGTACGTGCCGCTCATTCTGTTCGTCTACATCGTCATCGCTATCTGGCAGGCGCAGTATTCGCAGGCCATGGTCATCGTGTTGATCACGGTTGCCAGCGTGTATCTCGCCTGGCACTACACAGGACAGGTGTGGGGCATGATGGCCTCGTTCGCATTTCTCGATGGCGAGAAGTTTGATGTCACCGAACGTCGGCTCATCCGCACAAGCCTCCGAATCCTGCTGGTGTGGCATCTCGCGTGGTTTCTGTACACGCAGCTGCGCGATCCTTCGCGCGTGTATGGCGTGTACGTGGCCGCGAGCGCCGCGACCATCGTGGCTCTCATACTCGGCATAGTCGGACTGGTCCATCTTCGCCGGCGCACCGGCCGCATGCCGCCAAAACTTGCCCTTGTAGCCTGGCTGGCAATTTTCACGTGGTATGCGCTGATGGCGCGCGATCCAAAGGCCTTGTTCTGGGTGCAGATTGCACACGCGATTCAATATCTCGCGTTTCCGGTGCGCATGGAGTTGAACCAGGCAACGGCGCACCAGAAACCTTCGGGGATGAGCGTTGCGGTGAGAATGATCCTCTACGCCGTCATACTGATCGCGGTGAGTTTCGTCGTGGCGCAAGTTGTTCCGATCTCGTTGATGGGCGTGATCGGTAACATGTTTGGCGAAGAGCCGGCGCGCGCGGCACCAATTCTGATCCTCATGTTCATCAACATTCACCACTATTTTACCGATGGGGTGCTTTGGAAAATCAGCAACCCAACCGTTCGCAAGCAACTGTTCGCGCACGTGCAACAAACCTGATCACGCCAGGCCAACCCGAACACTGAACAGCCCGCGCGTTAGTTCGCGGCGTTAACGCGACAATCTTGCTTTAACGAGTTCGGCCAGTTTCGACTCGATGGTGCCCTTCGACGAGCAACTGCTGTATGCCTGATTAAACGCCGCCGGGCGCGCTTGTGCTTCGACAATTGTTGAAATCACAGACGCGCCGGCGACACCGTCGGGCACGACGTTGCTCAACACGCTGAGCACAATGTCGTATGAATCGGCACTGGCTCCAATCTGCGCGGTCCCACAGTCGAGAAATTTGCTCATGGGAACCTTGCCAAGTCGCGTCCGGGTTTTGAACGCGCGATTGCCAATCGTTTTGTTCGCCTGATTTATCTCCGTAACGGGAATACCGATTGAATCAAAAATGGAGGGCATGATGCGCCACACCGCATCGGCAGAGTAGGGCACGTGCACCGCATCGCCAATTGAGCCGGTGGACATCGTGAGCGAACCCAGGCTGCCGCCGCTAATGGTTTGTGTTGCGGGGCGCACAATTGTTGGTGCTGATGCGGTAGATGCAGCGCCGGACGCCGCACAAGCAGTTCCCACAACCAGCGTGCACAACAGCACTGTGTAACGCATCGGCATCTCCGGAAGCAGGCAAATTAGACTGAGCTCACGCACGTGAGTTCCGTGCAATATAGGTCAAACGTTTTGACAGCGCTTTCCAATGCGCGTTTAACGCGGTCGGACACGCAGGCCGACCGGTTGAGCGCAGTTATCGCCGCATCCACACCAGCATCACGCCACACACCGAACCCAACTGACTGTACTGGGAAGGCGTTGTGGCCGCGCTGCCATAAAACTCCACTCCGACAACATCGTCAACGGGGAGCGTGTTCGCATCAAAGGGTTCAGTTGGACGACCTTTGTTCATCAGGCGTCCATCAACATAGACCTGCGCGAAACACGAACAGCTGCGAATGCCCGCACTTTTTTCGGCTGCGGTCGGACAGTAAATGCCCATGTCACGCACGTCGTCCACGGCCATTTGGCGAGGTGCGCGAGCGCCGCCTCCAGACAGACCGGCGCGTTCCTGCCCGCCGCCTGCCGGCACGGTAGCACCACCCGTCAGGATGTGCGCCGGTGCTCGCTTTCCCACGATGTAGGCCTGCGCACCAGAACCGCTTATCATCGATCCAAAGCCGCCCACCTGCGAAATCACATCGCCGAGTCGCCGACCGCGTTGCTTCTCGAGCGCGGCGCGATCGAGATATTTGCCAACGCCCCGCGCTTGCCGTTCGAGAAATTCCTTGGAGACTGCTTCTGTTTCGACTTTTACTTCGGACAGCGTACTCACACCACTGAGTTGCACGCGTTGCTCCAGCACGCGGTTCGAACTGACATCAACCGCCGCCAGAAATGGCGCAAAACCAACACGCTTCACGCTGAGCAGATGTGGGCCGGCGGGAATGTCGCTGACACGAAACGCACCGCGTGCATTGGTCATCACGGTACGACCGATATCTGTCAACGTAACTTCCACATTTTCGACGGGAGTGCCGATGCTGTCACTGACAACGAGCCCCACGATCGTTGCAACGGTACTCACGAGCGAATCGAGTTGCAGGTCAACGCGCGCGAACGAACGGTCAACGGGCAACGCAATTTCACGCGGCGCCGCGCCCCACAAACTCACGCTGTCAGATTCGGTTCGCAGCACAACGCGTGTTCCAATCGGTATGCCGCACACACGGAATGTCCCGGAAGAGTTCACACTGGCGTCCTGCCACATGGTTCGCGACGGTGCGCCAACGCTTGTTCCGGCCGCCACCGGTGAATTCCACTCCGCTATGACATGCAGGCCCGTTGGCAGGGCTCCGCTGTTTTTCCAACCAATATTTCCCGCCACGAAACCGGCGCTGTCCGTTGAGCCACACGCGGACAACATGATCGCCGCCCGCGATGGGATAAACAGTGCGAGGGACTTTGGTTCGGACGAAAGTGACACACTGGCGCGTGACACCGCGCCAATCGAGTCGAGCCACGGCGTGCTGACTTCGATCGTGTACTCACCGGCAGCCAAACCACCAATGACGAACAGGCCGCGGCCGTCCGTTGAACCTTCAAACGATGTACCGACAAACGTCACGCGCGCGTCGGCGACAACGGCACCGGTGGTCGAATCACGAACGGTGCCCGCGGCCACGATGGTGGGCGTGGTCGGCCTGGTTTTGCTCGTGGCGACCGCAACGGGCACGAGTGAAGGCAGCTGAATGCGTGTCACCGTGAGCGCGTCCTCGATGATGCGACGAACCTTCACGGCATCTTTCGGATCACGCCAGACTGCAACCTCGGTTTGCGAGTTACGAACGAGTCCCTCGCAAATCAGAATCAAACCGTCAGACTCTGTCGCACCGTTATCAGCGAAAACGCGCATTCCAGCCAAGTCACCGTTTCCGGCCGAGGGACGCGCTGCACCAGCGGCCTTCGCCGCGCGCCAATGAACACCGGCAGCTGGCCTGCCATCGCTTCCCATGACGCGCGCAATCAGCCACGTGTCCTTGAACGATGGCGTTTTGGTGCCACACAACGCGCCGACATGGTCCATTGCGCTGGGAATGGTCAACCGGGTAATCGCGCTTTGCCCTCGTTGCGCCGTGAACGTTCTGCCCGCCGGGATCTGCAAACCTATTGGCGCGAGCGCCGGATCGTCGATGGCAAACGTGTACGGTCCCGGCAATACAAAGTTGATTGTTGCGCGACCAGTCGAATCGGTGATTGCGCGGTAGTCAGTGCCCACCAGATTAAGTCGCGTGCCGTTTGCGATGCGACCATCGTGCATGGCAGCGGTGATGTGTATCGATCCCTGCGGACCGAGCCAGGTTTCGCCATCGGGCCAGCGTGCGCGCGCCAATTCGCCCCCCACTTCGCGCACGGCGTACTGTTGCCGCGAACCGGTTCCGGTTTCCAGCATATCGTTGCCGCCCACGAGGCGCATCAACCACTGATGGATGAACGCCGCGCCGCTGGGCAGAGTCTTGAAGCTCACTCGGCCGCCGGCGTTGAACGCTTCCGCCATCGCCTCGACGCCGGTGTATCGAAATTCGATGTCGGTGAGTGCGCGCGCCGCAGTGTCGATCCAAACCGTTCCATCAATATCGACTCGCCCGTCGCGATGATTCGCCGCGACAAAGCGCAATCCTAATTGGGATCGCCGCGCAGTGTCAGCGGCGGCCAGACTGAAGCAATATCCACGCTGAAATTTTTCATCCAGCAGCACCTCGGCGTCTGGGCCATAGTAGGTGTACTGTCCTGCGGCTCCTTCACGAAATCCGCGCTCGACAAAATCAACCGCGTTTCGCACCGCATTAAACGACGTGGTTGCATTCTTCGACGAATCGATGCGAACCGTTTGTCGTTCAATTTCGATACCATCCAGATCGAGCTCGCGTTCGAAACGCAACACGAGTAACTCAGCGGGTTGGCGTTCGCGTGCAACAACGGTAGCCAACAAACCTGCGCGCGCTTGTTCGAGCAGCGCGAATGCCACGTTGCGGTCGTCACGCACCGGACATCCTCGCGCCGCAACCACCGACACGCCTTCGAGCTGCTGTGGCAGTGTGGCAAGGCTGAGATCGATCGTCAGTTGCTCAGCCGCGATCAATGGTAGCCGTTCCGTCGTCGCGCGATAACCGATGTGAATGGCGCGCACGAGCACGGCGCCTTGTGGTCGACTGAAGTGATACTGGCCTCGTGCACCGGTAATGGTTCGGCCAAGCGTCGTGCCAAATGCGTCGAGCGCGAGCACCACAACCCCTGACACAGGGTTGCCCGAAGCGCTGTCGCGAACCACGCCCCGCAGTTCCAACGTTTGCGCTTCAGTCGCACGCGCACCGACTGCCACGGCAAGAGCGGTCAGCGTGGCGGCGATAACTCGGAAGCGGAGAGCGAAAGCTCGTGACATTGTCGGAGGCGCTTGCGAAGGTTTTGGTACTGGGGTCAGAGGCAGGTGTCAAAACACGAGGGGGACACTCTCCAACTTGCTTGCAGAAAGCTGCGCCGGCGGGCGTTTCCTGCAACCCGCGCGAACCCGCCGCGACAATTGCGTTTGACGGATTGGGTCCTATAGGCCAAATGCCGTCGGAAGAGATTCGAATCGTTGTGCCTATGATACACCAAACGTACGTTAGCGATAGTCTATTCCCTCAAGCCGAATTGCATGAACCGCACCCGAATTTTTGCCAACGTTCGCACGGCGGCCCTTCTTGGTGTTGCCGCCGAAGTCGGCCTGTTCTCTGGATGCCAGGGTGTTCCGGACACGCGCCCGGATATGGTGTCGGCCTGGGTGCGCACCTGGTACGGCGCCATTCGTGTGGAACGCCTCTCGCCACCGGTGGCGTCGCGCGCGATCGGGATTGCCGCGACGGCGCTCTACGCGGGCCTGAGCGCGGTCGATACCACGTTCCGGCCGCTGCAGGGAACGTTGAACGCGCTCCCCGCGTTGCCTCGTGCCGAGCGTCCATCCGAGCATGACGCGACCATCGTCGCGAACGCGGCGGAACGCACGGTGCTCGACTCGCTGTGGGTCGAAGGATTGCCCACCACGCGTGCGGCATTCAGGCGACTGGCAGACTCGCTTGTCACCGATCGCATCAGTCGCGGTGTGACCACAGCCGTCAGTGCCCGTTCTGATTCGTTGGGCCAGCACATTGGCCAGGCGATTGTCGCATGGTCACGCACAGACGGATTTGCTCAGACACGTGGGCGACCGTATCCACCACCGGAAGGGCGCGGTGTGTGGTACAACGATGCACCGGCCAACACCTACGCGACGCAAAATTTGTCCGGTGCCAGCGAGTACATCGCGTTGGATAATCCCTCCAATCAACAGCGCGCCGGCAACACGAGCGATCGCGGTTTGATTCTGAGTCATCCGAAAACATCAAGTATGTTGCCCGCGGCCAACATGGCGGGCGCCACAGAGCCATACTGGCGCGAAATTCGTCCGTTTGTGCTGAAGAGCTGGGAACAGTGTCCCGTGTCCGATCCAATGACCTACGAAGAGGACTCCACAACAGCGATGCACAAAGACGCGCGTTTCGTGCTGGACGCGCAGGCACATCTCACGGACGAACAACGCACGATTGCCCTGTATTGGGCTGACAACGCAGGTGAGACAG
>JBDUBA010000098.1:0-8243 GCA_040004335.1 Gemmatimonas sp. | reverse complement strand
TGGCGCTACGAACCAACCAATAGTGATCAGAGAGATCTATTCCGCACGTTTCTTCACAAGAATTCTTCGCTCGCTGCGCGCCGACAGTCCACCTCTCCGCATTTCTATGCTCACTACGTACGAGCCACCCTGCAGTGCACTGAGATCAACCGCAACTGAGCGTCCCATCACTGGTTTCGCGCCCGTCAACACGACGGACGCATGACGCGGATCGGGCTCGCGCCACTTGATACTGACGCTATCGCGCGCACCGCCCACTCCGACGGCGCCGAGTGCACGTTGCGCGGCATTGAGTTCGTCCTCGTGGCGGAATTTGAGCTCAACATCCACCGTATCACCCGCCGCAAAACCGTAACTCTCCCAATAGAGTGCAATTGGTTCATCGGGCGCGAACGTGAGATCGCCGGCCATGTAGCGCAACACCGTTGGTTCATCAACCGGTACTAACATTGTGCGATTTGGCATACGCAGCAACAACGGTTGCGAAATGGCCACCTCGCCATTCTTCATTTCACGGAGCGTTGGCGGCGGCCTCACCGCATACCGACGGCGAAGCGCCTGTTCTCTCAGCGTGCGCGGCAACACCTCGGCGCTCATCACGATTGGCGTGGACGGAAGCTCCGCGACCAGACGCAAGGTGAAACCCTTGCCCGTCGCGGACTGCGCGAGCACACGCGTGGTCGTGGGTCCGTCGCCGCCCATCAGCATCGCTTTCGAAGCGGCAGTTGACGATGGATCGAGCTTCTGCAATGGATTGTCGATCACCAGCTGATAGGTGTCGGACGTGTCACGGCGCCACAGAATATCCTGACCGGCATTCAAGGTTCCGATACGTGTGGGATAGTAGAAATGTTCTTGCGGCCACCACGAATCGGTGTCAGGCGTGGGTGAATACAACTGCCACGCATCATCTTTCAACTGGAAAGGATCGAGAACCGCGTTGCCTGATGGAAGCAGCGCCGTTCGGTCGTTCAAGTATTCCTTGGCGGTATACGGCGGAACCCGATACTGATTTTTTTCGTATCCGAACTCTCGGTACTTGTTCATTTCTTCGTCGACCTGTCGTCCGGCCCAATACGTGTAACTTGGCCAGCCATAGCGAACGACAAGTTCACGCATGGCTTGTCCGCCACCATTCGCAGCCCAGATGTACCGTTCGTCGCGGTCCGTAACGGCGTGCAGCGATGCCTGAAGTGTCCGCACGTTGTGCGCGATATACCGTTCGTTGCCGGGCACCGACCACAGTGGATCGGCCAACCACCAAACGCGATCCATCATGGTGTGCTGTTCACTGCACGATTTCGATCGGAAGACGTCCACGTCGTCGTGATTGAGCAGCATCAGTGCATCGGCAAGGCCGCAACTCATCTCTTTCGAATTTCTCGCAGGATCGACTGTTTCGGCCTGTCGAAACGTTTTCTCAGCGTCGAGAAATTTTTCAGATTGCTGCAACACGACACCTTTAACCGAAAGACAAAATGCCTCGTCACCGCGACAGTCGTTGGCGACCGCGAGTGCGCGGGTGGTGTCACGCTGATCGACGGCAAATCGCAAGCGCTGGCCGGCTATCCACGTGTCGTTTGGATTTGCTTTTTGCGCGGCGTCCAGAATGTTCAACAGTTTTTCGCGCTGCGCCCGTAACGGCGCGCGTTCCTTGACCGGGAGCGCCAGGTCAATCGCTTCACCCTCGTCCAGCGGAATGTTCTCAGTGGGTGGCAACCACGACGGACAGATGCTGCCGGTATTCGGGCGCGGTACGATTTGCCGAGTGGTTGCCCACGATACGCCGCGCACGGAGTTCTTGGTCGGCACCACATTGGCGGCAGGTGAGCGCGGGTCCGATCCGGGGGGAGCAATGGTTTTACCCCTGTCTTGTGTCGTCGGCAAACTCGCGCCTCCGCCGGACGCCGTCGCTGCCGCGACGATTGCATCGGCTTGGTCCTTGGTCATCTGCGCGTGTTCCTGCGTTTTCTTGATCGAAGCGGCTCCGGCATCGCTGCGAATGATTGCTTTGTTGCCGCTCGCCGCAATGTATTTTGCTTCCTCCACCTCTTTGTCCGTGGGCGTTCCCACATAACACAAAATTTGCAGATAGCGGCGCAATTCCGGCGTCAGGTTGTTACGCTCGCGATCACCCGTAAGAAACGGGCCCAGGACCGTGCCGTCGAACGTTACATGATAGCCGCGGAGCTCGTCCAAATTCATGGCGTGGTGACGCTTGATTTCGGAACTCTCCCAGCGTCCGCGCCACTTGTCCTGAAAGTCGTTGATCGCGTCGCGAAGCACCTTGTGGGCCGAGGCCGTATCGATCACAGGAGTTGCGGTTGACCGATTGCGTATCGCCAATGCGTCCGGCCACGCGCCGACGTTCGGACGTACCGACACGTTGTTCGTTGCTGGACGTGGTTGCGAAACAAGCCGAACGAAAGAGGGCAGGACGACTAGCGCAGCCACACCAACGAAGGCGCCTATACGGTATCGAACTAAGGAACTCGGCATCGGTTCATCAGTGTGGGAGTAGAAACACGGCCTGATTGAAACGGCCGTTTGCTAGTTTGGAGACACCCGACGTATGTGACTCCCTAGGTGAAGCCGTCGGCCCCGTATTGAGAGTCGGAGTATGTTGCCAATGGGGTTCGCGCGCCAGATGGCCGTTTTCGCAGACAAAGCGCGCGATTCCCTTCAGACCGGTGCCAATGGCGCATTTCAGGGCGGCGGCATAGATGGTCTCAGGCACCAATGGACGACAGCCGCTGTCGGAGAACCCATGCAACTCGAACGCCGACGTTTCCTAAAACTCTGCTGTGCCGGACTGACGTTGAGCGCCATCACGCCCGCGACTGGCGACGCAATGGGCATGCTGCGCTTCGACTATCCCGAGCACGAAGTACGCGAGTTTCTCAAAATGCACTTTGCCGGTTCTCGCGAGTTCACGGCGCGAGGACTGGACAAAAAAGAGCGCTTGTTGACGCGCCACTTTCGCGACGGGATCTACAAGTTTTTCCAAAGACGCTCGAAATCGCAGGGCGCACTCCCCATGGTTGTTGATCCGTTCACCGGCAGTCAGGGCGCGACCGATTACACCGTGGGAAAAGCGAAGATACGCTCGGAAAAAGCGTGGGTGCCTGTGACCATCACGGATGGTCGGAACACGTGGACCATCGCGTACCTGATGCGGAACGATCAGGAACGCAATCACGACGATTGGCTCATTGAAGACATTGAGGATGTGCGTGGCATGCTGTTGTCGAAGGTATTGCAAAGTCAAAAGTGACCGGTCACAATCTGCGAGTCGCGCGGCAGCCGTTGGTCAAGAGAAGCCGCCCCTGAACCACTGAACGTTCGACACTTGCGGCCCGAAAAACATCGAGCACGCAGGGTTCGCGCGGTACCGCGATTAGACTGATGCCGCGATGCGCTCATCAGATTCTCCCAACGACTCCGTTCGCACTGCGCTCGCTGCCGCCATTGCCAGCATCTGTTTTGGCACGTCGGTTGTGGCGACACGTTTTGCGGTCGCTGAGGTGAAACCGATTTCGCTCGTGTTCTTCCGGTACACAATTGGGTCTGCGTTGCTGCTGCCCGTCATGTGGCAAGTCGTCCGCGCTTCACTGCCACGTCGGGATGTGATAGAGATCGGGATGTTAGGAATGCTGTTTTTTGGCGTGTTTCCGTGGACGTTCAGCGCGTCACTCACGCACAGCCCATCGGCACGCGTGGCAGTGGAATTGGCGACGATGCCACTGATCACGCTGTTCATTTCGCGGCTTCGTGGATACGACAAAATCACAGCGCCAAAACTGGCCGGGCAACTGCTGGCCTTTGTTGGCCTGGTCATCGCGCTGCGTCCCGCCGCCGCAAAAACGGTTGATCCAACGTCAACAGTCTGGATAGGTGATATTCTCGCCGGCACCACGGCGTTGCTTGGTGCGGTGTACAACGTATTTTCTCGCCCCTATCTCAAGCGGTATCCGCCACTCCAGGTGACGACGTTGTCGATGTATGCGGGCCTGTTGTTTCTCGCGCCCATCGCAGCCATGAACGGCACCTTTTCAGCCGCGCCGGCATTCACGCGCACGGGATGGCTGGCGCTGCTGTTCCTTGGCAGCCTGGGCGGCGCATTTGGTTTTGCCCTCTGGATTTGGGCGCTGCAGCGTTCGACCCCGTCACGCGTTGCCGTATTTATCGCGCTCAATCCGATGACCGCCATTGCGCTCGGCGTATTGCTGTTGCATGAGCCGGTTACCACGCCGTTTCTGTTTGGATTTGTGTTGGTGATTGCGGGGATTGTGCTGGCAAACGTTGGTACTCGACGTGTGGCGGACTAACTCTCATCGGACCTGGCGGACTTTTCGGGCGGTGCGAGGTTACCGAGATTCGCGTGCGGGACTGAGACTTTCTTAACTGACTAACTGCCTTTGGACTTTGCGGATTGAAAAGGACTTTACGGATGGTCTCGCGCATGTATTGTGCCGACGCGGTTTCAACAGACATGAATTTCCTCTTCTTGATGACTGCAGTGTTTGACACGGATTGGCGTGCGGCGCACGGGCCATCGGACGCAATTGGCAACAATCTCCCTTCCCGCTCTGGAAGTCGCGACCAATATCAAATTCGAAGTGTCCGCCCAGTCCATTGAAAGTCCGCCAAAGTCCAAAGGCAGTTGATCGGTTAGCGATCTCACCTCCGCTCTGGAAGTCGCGACCATTACCGACAGCAGTCCGGTAGCAACCACAGTCCCTAAAATCAGACAAAGGCTAACGTTCGGCCAGTCCTGTGCAGATATTATCGCCGCTCAACGCTTGTCCGTCTGCCGCCGCATCTTCGCCCGCCACCGAATCACGCGATGAACTCCAACGCCACACCAAACACACCACCACCACTCGGCACCGAAGTCTGGCAGCGCGGCGCGATCTCCGGATTTGCGGCCGAGTTGCAGCCAGTGGTGCACGCATTGATGCAGGTGATCGAGGAAATCGAGCGCCATGCTGACGGACTGACCAACGAGCAGCTGTGGGCGCGTCCGCACGGAGTTGCGTCGGTGGGTTTTCACCTCGTGCACCTGGCGGGCAGTACGGACCGCCTGTTCACGTATGCGCGCGACGAACGACTGTCATCGGACCAGAAGGAAGCGTTGGAGCTGGAGCAGCAGCTGCAGGAAGTTGCACCGATTAACGAGGCGTCGGCCCTGGTATTGGTGGAGCGTATTCAAACTGAATTGCAACGACTGGTTGATACGTTGCGAACGATTCCGCTCAATCATCTGCAAGCGCCGCGATTCATTGGACGCGCGCGACTCGAAACAACCACGTGGGGCCTACTGTTTCACGCGGCCGAACACGCATCGCGGCACGCGGGACAGTTAACGACGACCGCGAAAATTGTGCGTGGGATGTACCCGGATGCGCGGTAACCGAGAAGTCGAATGAAAACGTTTGTGCGGAAACAGGTGTTCGCGGTTGCGTCGGCGCTGACACTCGGAGCGGTGCTCGTTGCGGCGAAAGTGCCGTCGGCCAAAGCGCCATCTTTCAGTATGTCGGCTGAAAATCGGTTATGGAACGGTCAACCGACGCTGAATCAATCCGCAGTCGCGCAGTCGTCAGCATCAGCAACGGCCATGAAAGTTTTCCGCTGGGGAGGTGACGCCGAAGGTGGAGCACCATTCGTCGAAGCCGACGCCAAAGACCCGAGCAAGGTTCGCGGATTCGATGTTGAAATTTCGGAACTCATCGCGCGCGGTCTCGGTCGCGAGCCAAAGTTTATTCAGGTGGCATGGGCGTCAATTGAACAATCGGTTGAACGCAACGATTTCGAAATTGGCATGTCGGGTGTTGAAGATCGCGACGAACTGCGCGCCAAACATTCCGTCACGTTACCGTATTACGAATTCTACGAAGTGCTGGCCGTTCGCGTGGCTGATAGTGCGAAGTACCGCACACTCGACGCGCTGGCGAAACACAAAGTTGCGACCCTTGGTGGCACGACCGCGTACGACATCCTCCTGGCGGCGCAGAAACGCATCGGTATTGTGCCGATTTCGTACGACGACGACGTGCATCCGTACAGCGATCTTGTGGCCGGGCGCGTGGACGCAGTTTTGCTGGACCATGTCATTGCCGAACGTTCACTCAAGCGTCTGGGCAAGTTTGTCATTCAGCCGCAGGCTGTTGATACCGGTCATTACGTTGGCGTGATGGCGCTCGCAAATGCGGCGTTGCGCGATTCGGTGAATACCGTGCTGCTCGCACGTATGGCCGACGGGTCGCTCGAGAAAATCTTCCGATCGTGGAATGTGTGGGATGAACGTCAGGCGCAATTTCAGAAGCGTTTGCAGGCGGAGTTGACGAAACCCAGGCAAATTCTGGTCGACACAGTCGCCGCGCCAGATGCGAATTCGAAATCGGTAATGACGTACTTGCCGTCACTGCTGCGCGCGGCTGGTATCACGTTGATACTGTCCTTTCTCGCAATGACGCTGGCGGTTTCATTTGGGATACTTATTGCGGCAGGTCGCGTGTACGGACCGTCGCCCGTGAAATTGCTGCTGCTGGCCTATGTGGAAGTGGTGCGTGGTACGCCGGTACTGCTGCAGCTGTTCGTGTTGTACTACGGTCTCTCCGATGTTGTTCGCTTGCCTGCGTTCGTCGCGGCCGTTGTTGGACTTGGCCTCAACTACGCCGCGTACGAATCCGAAATATATCGCGCCGCGCTCGAGAACATCTCGCGCACGCAACTCGAAGCTGCGCGCACGCTGGGGCTTTCGGAACTTCAGATCCTGCGACTCGTGCGCGGCCCGCAAGCGCTTCGTCTCGCACTGGCGCCCATGACAAATGATTTCGTCTCGCTGCTCAAGGACTCCTCACTCGTTAGTGTGATTACGGTTGTCGAATTGACAAAACAAACAGCCATTTACGCGACGAATGTTGGCAGTTGGGTGGTACCCGGAATTCTCTGCGCCGTTGTGTATCTCGCCATGTCGCTGCCACTTTCGCAACTCGCGCGTAATCTCGAGCGCAAGTGGAGCAAAGCGTGAGCACTCCAAACGCGACCCAAGGCGCGACAGTGTCGTCCACGGCCACACTTTCCGTACAGGATCTGCACGTACAACACGGCAACACTCACATATTGCGCGGCGTAACGTTCAGCGCAAATGTTGGCGAAGTCTGCGCCGTGATGGGCGTCTCCGGTGCCGGCAAAACAACAGTCCTGCGTTCGATCGCTGCATTGCAGCCGTTCAACAGTGGCTCCATCACCATCGATGGTGTGTCACGCCAGTCTGGTCCGGTTCCACCTGAGTCGCAGTTGTGCGAACTGCGCCGCCGCGTGGGTGTCGTGTTCCAAAGCAACGCCCTGTTTGAACATCTGTCGGTGCTCGACAACGTCACGCTGGCACCTATTCACGCGCTCGGTTGGTCGCCGTCAAAGGCCACCGATCGGGCGAACGCACTGCTTGCATCGCTGGGGGTACTTGAACGCGCACACGCGTTGCCTCGGGCGCTCTCCGGTGGCGAAGCACAACGCGTTGCCATCGCCCGCGCACTCGCGCCCGATCCGTTACTGCTGCTGATGGACGAACCCACATCCGCGCTCGATCCGGCGCGCCGAGGGGCGCTGGGCGAGCTGTTGCGTGCATTGGCCGCGCAACAGCGGGGGCTCATCATCGTCACACATGACGTCGATTTCGCAAGAGCCTGGACCGACCGGATCGTGGTCCTTTCCCAAGGTGCTGTGGTCGAGGAGGGGCCGTCCCGAGCGGTTCTCGAAAACCCCATGCATTCCGCCACACGCGCGCTATTGAGTCAGGACGGGTAACGA
Source organism: Gemmatimonas sp. (assembly GCA_040004335.1). GTDB lineage: Bacteria > Gemmatimonadota > Gemmatimonadetes > Gemmatimonadales > Gemmatimonadaceae > Gemmatimonas. Next base: position 428 of record JBDUBA010000098.1, on the reverse strand, counting down.
GTTCTTTTTAAGGTTCCCGCAAAACCTCGCTTAACTGTCCGCGCTGGTCGACGTCGAACCAGCGACCGCAAATCAACGACCGCTGTATAGCGACCGCTGATCGGTAATACTGCCCGGCATAGTGCTGACCAGCACTGGCGAGTTGCTCCCCGTATTAGGCACATGACAAAACAGACCAAGCCCGTCTCCACACGGACTGGGGTCGCATCCAACGGTGCGGCTTCCAGCTCGTCCGGCGCCATCGCCGCAGTTGGGGCAGACCGACCTTTCCTCCCCCTCCTCGTGCTGCTGTTTGTTGGCAGTGGTTGCGCGGCCCTCATCTACGAAGTCGTCTGGCTGCAAATGCTCTCGCTGGTCGTGGGATCATCAGCCATTTCGCTGGGCGTCGTGCTTGGCACGTTCATGGGTGGCATGTGCGCGGGCAGCTT
>JBDUBA010000373.1:0-2477 GCA_040004335.1 Gemmatimonas sp. | reverse complement strand
TTCACGCACAAGAATCAAACGCCAAGCACGCCCGCAATTTCGTTGATGTACGCGGCCGATGCACAGTGCAAGGAAATCGCGCGTGAAAGAATTGAGCGACGTTGGGTGCGCCACACAAACATGATGGAGCACATGCATTCGTGGGTGATGGAAGCGCGTCGCGAAACGGGACATCAACTGGATGTGCTTGCGCCACTGGAATCGCGTTCACCTACCGTAACCGCGGTGACGTTGCCGTCAACACTTTCGGGTGACGTTGTGGCGCGTGCAGTTGGCGAGCGCGGTTATGTGATTGGTGCCGGTTATGGCAAGCTTAAAAAAAGCACGTTCCGCGTTGGGCACATGGGTGACCACACGGTCGAGGGGCTGGCCGGCTGCCTCGATGTTGTGACAGAAGTTTTGGCGACATTTTCCTGAGCATTCTCAAATATTAGTAACCACGTCCAACGCGATAGACGTTAAAGCAGACAGCGTCTGAGCTGGCGCTGGCCCCTTCTGTTGCAGTTATCTGAATTTTGCACGCTCACGCCTTTGCAACTTAGACCGGAACGCAAAGAGGCCCGGCACAAGGTTGCTTGTCATTGCAACAAACGCCTCGTGCCGGACCTGAACTGCAAACCGTTCTGAAACAGTTTTTGAACGCGCTCTCGTCAGCTACTGTTTACGCGCGCGTCATGCTACGAGCGTGTCTTGCGTCGACGTGCTGTGACGCCAAGAACGCCAAGTTCGGTGGCCAGCAACAAAATCGTTGAGGGTTCGGGCGCGACAGTCGTACCAATCTGTCGTGCCGAGAAGCTGGTGTTGTTGAAAATGAAGCCGTCGGTAACTTGATCTCCGTTCACTTCAAATTCGAGCGTATTGATGCCGGCCACAAAACCTGAACTGATCGACTGTGTGGCGGACAATGCGTGAAATACACACGATGCTCCAAGCACCACGACGCCGTTCAACCGAACCGCGTTCAAGGTGTTGTCGACGCCGCACTGATAGCCGAGTGACGCGCTGGTGGGATCGTATCCCGCAAGACTGAACGTCGTGGTGAAATGGTACGGCGTTGCAGCAGGGTTGCTGGCGCTTGCGCTGAAGGAAATCCATCGCGCGGCCGTTGGACCCGCGAAGTCGTTCCAGCCGGGATTGTTTGTAACCTGAAAAGCATCAACGGCGGCCCCTGCACCGACGGCGATGTCCCAATTCAAATCTCGGCCTGCAGCGAACACGCCGCTCGAGATTGGTCCTGGTTGCGCATGGGCAGGTAATGCAATGGCTGCAAGCGCAACTGCGTTGAACAACAATGTTCGATACATCGATCGCATGGATGTTACCTCTGTCTGTTAAACGTTTGCTGACGTCAGCGCACAATCATTCGCACGAGAAGAATTATGCAGAAGGCTCGGGTGAATCGCCAGCTGATGCATATCCACGCGCATGCGATCATCAACTTGTCTCATTTCTGCGTGCATTCTACTCGCTGCGGACTTCGGACCTTTCTCGTGTCATGCGGATCAAACCCGCAGCGGTTGAGTTTGCTTGTTCATCTGAACTGGGCGCGCCGGATGAGCCGTGACGGCAATCCACCATTCCAACAAGCAATCGCATAAGTTGCAGACTCTGCGTCCCGTTTGTAGACGCTGCTAACCGGTCGCAACCCTTCCCGTCTTTACCTCGTCGACTCCGCCAATGGACTTCCGCGACAAGCTGATTGTAATCACCGGCGTCGGACGCGCCGGTCAGGCTGGCGAAGTGATCGCTCGCACTTTTGCCGAGCGTGGTGCAACACTTGCACTCATGGATTTGCAGCAAGCCGAAGTTGAAGCACGCGCCGCCACGTTAGTCGGTGCCGGTTTCAACGCGACTGCGCACGCCGCGAATTTGTCGGACGCAGCGGCGGCGACGGCTGCGGCCGCCGAAGTAGTTGGGAAGCATTCGGAATTCAAGGGTGCGGTACACGCAGTCGTGTGCGCGGCTGGCGGATTCGGCATGACCGGTCCGGTCGATACCAGCGATCCCGCCGCCTGGCACAAACAGTTTGTAATCAATCTCGATACAGCGTATGCAACAACGCGCGCGTTCCTGCCCGCGCTCAGAAATGGTGGGGGTTCGTTGGTGTATTTCGTGTCAGCCGCGTCATTGCCGGGCGGAAAATCCGGAGGAATGGCCGCGTACACTGCGGCAAAGAGCGGCGTGATTGCGTTGATGAACGCCGTAGCTGCAGACGAAGTTGATCATGGTGTGCGCGCGAACGCCGTTGCTCCGGTTGCAATCCGGACGGCATCGAACATGGCCGATCTCAGTGACAAGACCAAATATGTCGAACGTGAATCGGTGGCGGACGTTGTTGCATTTCTGGCAAGCGGCGCGGCGCGGAATGTTACGGGTCAGGTGATTCGCTTGGCGTAACGCATGGCTCGAGTGCTGTTAACGCGCACCGCTCGGCGAATCAGTTTCAGAATTGCTGAATGGGCCTGGATTATGCTGAA
>JBDUBA010000293.1:0-8264 GCA_040004335.1 Gemmatimonas sp. | reverse complement strand
TACGCGAGGCCTCGGCGGACGTCGGGTAGGTCGGCGACTTCCGGTAGCGCGTTCGCACGCGTGATATGAACGAACGGGCGAACGGCGCGCGAGTTCGAACAGTACCTGCGCGAGGAGTTTTAGAAAATTAAAGAGTCTTGATCGTGACTGGGGCCTGTTGCCACGCGTTTCGTTCTCCGCGTCACCGCGATAAAAATCGCTTCACGGAAATCCACGCGACCTTGGTCGAAGTCACCCGCCGTTCCCGCGACGATCAGTCCTTGATCGAAGCCGACCCAATTGGCGGCGTCGGCAATCCCCCCCGCGCCGCCCTCCGCTGTTTTTTCAGCTTGCGCGCATTCCGTTTGCGCTGCCACGACACCAGTCCGAGAATCACCGCGGTCACAACCAACGCGCCAATGATCTCGCCCGCGCGCCCCAAATGTCCCATCACCTGCATCGCCGCTTCACCCGCGGCATACCCCACCAACGTAAACGTCACTGCCCACGCGATGGCGCCGAGGAGACTTGCAACCATGTAGAGCGGAAATCGGAGTCGCGCCGCGCCACACGCCATCGGCAGAAAAAGCCGCGCCCCAAACGCAAATCGCACCAGGAACGACGCCCGCCATGGATTTCGCTTCACCACACGCAACGCAACCGTCCCGGCCGCCCGAACCTTCGGGAAACGTCGCCGGAGGAATTCCCATTTGGCGCGACCCGCCCAATACAAACACGTGGTCGCAAACCAACTGCCCAAAGTCATGGCCAGCATCACGCGGTCGCCGCGCAACTCGCCTTCGTGCACCGCAATCCCGGCAAAAATTGGCGCCAGCTCCTCGGTCACGATCGAGGAAAGTCCGAGCGTCACGTACGTCCAGAAACTGTCCGACAGCGCGTCCAACCCCGCGAAATCTCCCAGCGACCGTGCTCCACTGAGCACGGTCGCCAGCATGAATGCGCGCAAAAGGAATGGGCCGAAGGGAATCATCAAGAAAGGGCGGGACGCACAACGGGGGACCGAGGTATCTAACGCCTCGCTCCCCCGTTTACAGCCCGCTTAACCGACGATTAACGCTTCCGACCCCAACCTGGCTCGGATCAGTCGCCAATGCCTGGCGTGGGGAACGCCTTGAACTGCCCCGTGTGAGGCGGCGTCATGCCAAACAGGCTGGAGATGCGCGTGCGCATGTTGTCCATGATCTCGTAGAACGTCGGGATCACCAGCAGTGTCAGCAGCGTGGAGGTTGCCACACCACCAATGACCGCGATACCCAGCGGCGCACGGAACTGCGCACCTTCGCCCGTGCCAAACGCCACGGGCAACATACCCGCGATCAGCGCGAACGTCGTCATGAGAATCGGTCGCAAACGAATCGCGCCCGCCTCAATCAACGCTTCTCGCAACGGAAGACCGTTCTTCTCGCGCGCCCACTTCGCAAAATCGATGAGGAGAATGGCGTTTTTCGCCACGATTCCGGCCAGCAGAATCATGGCAATCATGCTCATGATGTTGATGGTCTGTCCCGTGATCGCCAGCGCACTCATGACACCCAACAGCGACAACGGCAGCGAAATGAGAATCGCGAGCGGATCGAGGAACGAACCGAATTGAATGACCAGCACGAGGTACATCAGCATGATTGCGATCCCCAGTGACAGCAGAATCGGAATGAACACCTTGGTCTGATTTTCAGATTCACCGCCGGCAGAAAGTGTCACGCCTGCCGGAATCTTGAGATTGGCAACCTTCAGATTGAAATCTTTGGTGACTTCGCTGAGTGCGCGGCCCTGCGTGTTCGCTTCAACGTTCACCACTTTGTCGCGATCAAGGTGACTGATGATGGCCGGCCCAAGCGATTGACTGACCGTGGCAATCTGGCTGAGTGGCATGGAGGACGGTGTTGCACTGCCTTGTGCACCAACGGATAGTGGCAACGATTTCAAATCCTGCTCACGGGTACGCGCATCAGCATCAAGTCGCAAACGCACCTTGCGTGTTTCACCGGTCGGATCAACCCAATCACCAACTTCGATACCGGCAAACGCCGGCCGCAGTGATTGCGCAACGGCGCCAACCGTCAAACCCATCGAACCGGCCAGACTGCGCTCGACGGTGATGTTCAACTCCGGCTTTTGTCCTTTCGTTGAAAGTCCAACATCGACCGCACCGGGAACCGTTGCCAGGCTGTCGCGATATTGCGCCGCAAACTTGTCGAGCGTTTCCTGATTCGTACCACGAATCTGAATCTGAATCGCTTTCTGCTGACCCGCGAAGGTGCTCGTGTACACAGCGACTTTCGCGCCAGTAATTTTGGCCACATCTTTGCGCAGCTGAGCGCCCAATACGGTCGCACTCCTGGTGCGATCATGACGTGGTGAGAGTCGCAGATACACATTGCCCGCGTCCACGGCACCGGACGCGTCGCCCACCGTCGCGAACGCGTGTTTCGTTTCCGGATAGGAACGGGCAACCCGCAGCACTTCCTCAATTCTGAGGCGTGTGTAATCGAGGTTCGAACCCGGTGGCGTCTCGATCGTGAGATTCAATTCACCACGATCGTCTTCAGGCATGAAGGCCCCGCCAACGACGCCGGTAATCGGCAACGCGAGTGCTGCGGCAAATGATGCGACGCTCAGGAACACCATGCTGAACGGGTGATCCAACGCCCACGCCACGATTTTGCGATACCGATTTGCGAGACCGTTAAACCAGCGATTGAAACCGTCCAGCCGTTTCGTGATCCACCATTTCTTGTCTTCCGGCACATGCGGATCGGGCCAGTACGCCGACAACATCGGATCGAGCGAGAATGAAACGAACAACGACACCAGCACCGAACACGCGATCGTTAATGCAAACGGTTTGAACCACTGGCCGGCTTCACCATACAGGAACGCAATGGGCAGGAATACGGAAACGATCGAGAACGTCGTGGCCGCAACGGCCAATCCAATTTCGTCTGTGCCCTCACGCGCTGCCGTGTAGTGGTCCTTACCCATTTCCACGTGTCGCACAATGTTCTCACGCACCACGATGGCATCGTCAATCAGAATGCCGATGGCCAGCGAAAGTCCGAGCAGCGACATCGTGTTGAGGGTGAAACCAAACGCCCACACCGCGACAAAACTCGCGAGCACCGACACGGGCAGCGCAAGACCCGTGATCACGGTCGAACGCCATGAGTTGAGAAACAGGAACACCACCAACACCGTGAGCAACGCGCCTTCAATCATCGTGGTCACGACGTTGTCGACCGACGCCTGCACGCGAACGCCGGAATTTTTTACGGTCTCGAGCGTGACGCCGGGGGGCAGTGTTGGCTGCAGCAGCTTGATGCGTTCCTGAATTTTACTTGCCACATCAGTCGTGCTGTAACCACTGGTCTTGGTGATGTCGATGCCAATGGCTTCCTGTCCGTCATACAACGCCAGCGTGCGTTGCTCTTCGGCACCATCGCGCGCTTCCGCAACCTGACCCAGTCGCGTCAGCGATCCGTTGCGCCCGGCAATCACGAGATTGTTGAAGTCTTCGGGACCATCCAGGCGACCCTTGAGGCGAATCGTACTTTCGCTCAGCGATCCATTCAGACGACCAACAGGCGCCGCGAGATTTTGTCCTTGCAGCGCTCCAATCACCTGTGGTACGGTGATGCCCGCCGCTTCCATCAACTCCGGCTTGAGATCAATCGACATCTCACGCTTGACGGAACCCGAGATCTGCACGTTGGCAACACCCGGGATGGAACGCAACTCGCGCGTGATGCCAGGATCCGCGAGAATCGTGAGCTGCGCCGGACTCAGTCGGTTCGAATGCAGCGCGAGAGAAACAATCGGTGCATCCGATGGACTGAACCGCTTGAGGACCGGCTCTTTCATTTCCGTTGGCAGATCCTGACGTTTGAGCGAAATGGCGTCGCGAATATCCTGCGTGGCCGTTTGCAGGTTCTTCTCGAACACGAAAAATGTGACGATCTGCGCGAAGCCATCACTCGCCGATCCCTGCACTTTATCCACGCCTTCGATTCCCTGAATAGCCTCTTCTATAGGATCGAGGATTTCGCGCTCCACCTGATCGGGTGATGCACCGGGATACACGATGGTCGTCATGACCACCGGCGGAGCCACTTCCGGAAATTCGTCCGTCTTGAGCTGGTACAGCGCAAAGAATCCAGCGACCACCAGTGCCACCATCGACACAACGGTGATCAGCGGTTTCTTGATCGCAAAATCTGATATCAACATGAGTGCGTTCTCTGTAACCTGTGGCGAGGAGAACTACGGACGCGACGCGTCTTTCGGAGCGCTCACACGAACCAGTGTGCCCGCGGAAATGCCCTGCGCCTGCGCCAACAATACGGTGTCACCAATCGCTAAACCCTTGGTGATTTCGAACGATTCCGTTGCAGCGTCGTGCAAGCCGACAGTGACTTCAACTTTCTCAACTTTGCCGCCACGCAACCGCGTGACAACCTTCGAAACGCCCGATTGATCGACGGCTTTTTCGGGCACCATCAGCCCCACGCGGGTTTCGGTTGCGACGCTGCCCTTCGCGAACAATCCACTCACCAATTTTCCGCTGCCGTTCGGCACCGTTACATACACTTTTACCTGACGTGTCGTGGCATCGGCCGTTGGATTGATGCGCAGTACCTTGCCTTCAAAGGTGCGGCCCGGATAACCGGTCACCGTGAACATTACCGGTGCACCGACACGAATACTGCCAATCGCATCGGCCGGGATGTTCCCCTCCAGGCGCAAACTCGTTGGATCGACAATCGAGAACAACGCAGTGCCCGGCGAAACAACATCCCCCGCGCTCACCGGGCGTTCGCTCACAACGCCGGAGAACGGCGCTTTGATCAACGTGTTGCGAATGTTTTTCTCGGCGGTCGATAACCGCGCCTTCGCGTCGGCGAGTTGTGCTTCTGCGCCAACACTCGCGCGTTCGGCCGCTTCACGATCGCGCTCGGCAATCGCTCCCGCGGCCAACAACGTCTTGGCGCGAGCGAGTTCATGATTGGCCTGATCGACGGCAACTTGTGCCTGCGTTACCGCCGACTTGGCCGACGCCGCCTGATCGTTGACTGCCGCATCATCGATACGACCAATCAGCATGCCTTCGTCAACACGCTGCCCTTGCTCGGCCATCGTCTGCAACACGCGTCCCGACACTTCAGCACGCAAACGGGCTTCGCGTTCAGGCTTCAATTCGCCTGTTACCTGCGGACCGGTGCGCAACGTATCGTTCCTCACTATCGCGATGTTCTCGGGTCCGACATCCTGAACAATTGTAGCGGGGTCGGTGGGTGCTTCCGCTTTTTTCTTGCACGCCGATACACTTACCGCGGCTGCAAACATCGTGAGCGAAATTGTGCGCGTTATGGGTGGACGTCGCGTGAACATTGTGCGGGATCTGGTCATAGCTGATTGCCGCCTGGCGGCGTACCGGTTTGCGATGAAGCGCCGGCCTGGCCGGAGCGTTGGGTACTCTGAGATGCGGCCGCGCCACTTGACGCGCCCGCGGTACTGCCACTGCCTGCACTGGCTCCGCCCAAGGGCAGATCGTGCAACAGCTGCATGCGCACGCGCGCAACCTGCAAGTCACGCGCGGCGCGCGCACGATTGGCCTGCGCCTGCTGCAATTGCACGCGCGACTCCGACAATTCCACCTGCGTTGAAATGCCTTCACGGAATCGAACTTCGGCAATGCTGTAGGCGCGCGCCGCCTGCTCTGTGGTACCAATACTCGCTTGCCACGCCTCTTCCGCTTCCAGCAACGCCATGATGGACTGACGTGCGTCGAGCGTGGCACTCTCTTTTGCTTGTTGCAGGCGCTGTTGCGCTTCAATCACGCCCGCTTCGGCCGCCATCGTTTCACCTTTCACGCGGCCGCCCGTAAAAAACGGAAACGACACGCCTAACCCGACCGTCCAGTTGGGGAAAAAGTCGCCAAGGCTTTTGGGAATGCCGTCTGCCGGATACGCGAGCCGTTGATACGTGCTGGTGAGTCCGACCGATGGAAGGCGGCCCGCTTTCGTTGCTTTCAACTGTTGTTGCGCTGCTTCAACGGCGGCCGAGGCCTGTCGAACTGGAGCGCGTGAATTAGCTCCGGTGTCACTCTTCGCAACCACCGCGTTGACCGCTTGCGTGACTGCTGGATCGGTGGCTGTCAGTTCCGCTGTGTTAAAGACCAACGATTGCGAAATTGGCGCTGGGGTGCGTTGCAGCGCTGCACCGAGGCCCGTTTGCTGTTCGATGTCGTCCACCAGCGACAATGGCAGATCGATCGGCACGTCAAGCAATTGTTTGAGTCGCACATACGTCAAGTCGCGGGCGGTGCGTGCTTGCAGGAATTGTGGCCGTTGATTGTCACGCGTGACACGCGCGCGAATCAATTCAAATTCCGACGTTGAACCCACTCGTTGGCCAAGGGCCGTTGCCCGCAACGTGCGCTCCGTTTGCACCAACGACGACTCGGCGATTGCGACCAGGTTGTCGCTCAAGACTGCATCGTAGTACGCTTGCGTGACGTCCAGCGTGACCTGCGCGCCGGCGCTCACGACACCAATTTCTGCTGACTCACGTCCGGCCACGGCGGCGCGGACGTTCGCTTTGTTGCGCCCACCGCTATACAGATTTTGCGTACCCGTCACCGACAGTGTTGTCGTATACGGTGACGCGAAAATTTTCGTCAGTGGATTGTCGGCCAGCGAGCCGCCGCTGGACGAACCGGTGTCTGGCGTTGTCGAGGCCGGTGTTTTATTGGAGATGGACTCGAATTGGTTCTGGAGCGTCTTTTGATAGTTGGCGCTCGCACTGAGCTGCGGTAACGCTGCGGAGCGCGCCTGCAGCTGTTGTCCGCGAGCGCGCGTCACTCCGGCCTTGGCAATTTCCACCGACTCACTGCTGCGTTTCGCCAACTCCAACGCCTCGGCCAGCGTGAGCCGCCGACCAGCGGTCGAAGTGCTGGCTGAGGTAGTCGGTGTGGTTTGTTGCGCGCCAACGGCGGGCGCGGCCAACGCGCACCACACCGTCACTGCGACAACAGGCGGACTCCGGAAAAGACGTGTCATGCGTTTATGTGGAAAATGGAAAAACTTCGTGAGGCTGCGTGTTAGAAAATGCGGTGGAGCCTGGTGTGTTACCGCGTGTTCAGCGAGTGTTCGCTGGGTAGTGCTGCGTATAACGACGTTCGACGAGCTTCGTTCCGGACAGTTTCTACGCGGCGGTAGTGCGCGTCACGTTGCCGAAGTTCGCGTGACGCTGCCGACATATGCGTCATGCTGCCGACATGTGCGTCATGCTGCCGACATAAGCGTCATGGTGCCGACATAAGCGTCATGCTGCGACGTACGCGTCATGCTGCGACATACGCGTCATGCTGCGACGTACGCGTCATGCTGTGTCGGCCACCGTTGCAGACAACACTTCTGGGGCGATTGGTGTTTCGTTCGCCGCGAGTCCGCGCAGGAACAGCCGGACGTACGAACCAACGGCCAGCTCGGCGGACGTGGGAAACATTTCCGGCATGAAGTCGCGCCCCATCGCGTCGGCGAACAACGTGCCCATGAGCATCGCGACCGCCGCGGCCGCGTCGGCGGGTGGTGTGCTGCCAGCCCCGATTCTCAGCCATCCGGCTCGACGAAGCCGCACAACATATTCACGGAGCATTGCCGCGGCACCCTGTGGCCCTGTCGCAGCGCACGAAGCGATGTCGGGACGTTCGGCCAACTGCCCCATCATCTGCCGAATCATCTCACGCATTTCACACAGACGACGATGGTGCGCCACGGCCCACAACGTGAGTTCGAGTTCGGGGTCGGTGGGCACCAGGGGAAACGGCGGCAGAGCGTTATGAGCGGCGGAGTCGGACATCACTGCGCCCAACAGCGCTTCCTTGTTGCCAAACTGCCGAAACAGCGTGACCTCGTTCACGCCGGCTGCCTCAGCGATACGGCGAGTGGTTGCACCGCGCCAACCGAATTGGGAGTAGATTCGGCGCGCGGCCTCGAGAATTTTGGTGCGGTTTTCTATCATCGCGATTTCTAAGCAAGTGCTTGCTGGCATGCAAGTGATTACTAACACGTGCCGCCACTCCCTAGGCAACTAACGAGCTGCTTCGGTTTTCGTTCGGCAAACTACAAGTTATTTAAAATCTCGCAAGTTAGCCAATCGGGGGATCAAGCCTGCGTCTCGACCCGGCATCGTTTTGGTACCGGGGTCAGAGCAGCGCCTCGCCCCTGCGTTGTTTTGGTACTGGGGTCAGAGCAAGCCTCGCCCCT
>JBDUBA010000410.1:0-2478 GCA_040004335.1 Gemmatimonas sp. | reverse complement strand
GCGCATGAATTCAGGAACGGAGCCGCGTACAAATGCGGGAGCCACAGCACCGGCCCGATCAGGGCGTGACGATGACCGGTACGATGATTGTCTCGGATAACGCGCCCGACGTTCCGGTGAACGATATGTTATAGGTACCGGCGTTGATGTTTGTACTGACATACACATTGACGCGAATTACATCTGGAGCGGATGGGAGTGGAGTGAAATCAATGATCATGTTGCCGGGGAACGGATTCACGAAACTCAACGTCACAGGGCCCGCAAAACCGCTGATACGCGTAATACCGATCGCGAAAGGCGTGAACGAATCGCGCGGAAGCTGAAATTGTGCCGGAATGGCTGCGAGGCGGAATCCTGGCGGTGGCGGTGCAACAATGTTGATGACAGCACTGTCCGTCCGTGTGAGACCGCCACCCGTTGCGGCTACCTTCAGTACGTGTGCACCGACTGGTGCGTTCGCATCGACCGTGAGATTGATGAACGCGGCCGTCGATGTCGTGGTCGGCGGCGCAGCAACTGCCATTGATAGTGGCGGCACAGTTGTTGGAGTGAGCGAAATTACGCTACCAACCAGTGTGCCCGAACGGACGAGGTTGACGCCCAACGCATTGATGGAGCCTTGTACCACGTTGTACGACGGCGAGGTGAAGGACAGTGAGAAATCGCCCAGGCTCGGGAGCACTTTCACGACAACACGGGTCACTTTCGTCAAGCCGTCGGCAGTCCCCGTAATCTTGACTGTGTAATTGCCTGGCACCGTGTTTCCACTGGGAGCGAATACCAATGTGCTCGAGAGGCCGGTTGCGGGCGACGCAGTAAACGCAGCGGTGACGCCGGCAGGTACTGAATCCACAGCAAGCGATACGGGCCCCACCTGACCGGTACGTCCGATATTTATCGCAACAGAATTAAACGTTGTCAGCGGATTTTGCAGCGTGATTGTGTCGGCAGCGGGCGTGAGCGTGAAGTTGGGAACTGGCACCACCGTAACCTTCAATGGTTCCGTTCGCGTCTCTCCGTTCGCCACACCCGTGATCGCAACAGTATAGGGTATATCGGGCGTCGCATTGTCTGCCGTAAGCGTCAGACGACTGAAGTCGTTTGATACGGGTGATGGTGAAAACGTCGCCGTGACACGAGGAGGCAGACCAGTGGCCGAGAGCACGATGTTTCCCGTTGCCGTCACGTTGCGCTTGAAAGCAAGGTCAGCGACTACCGTTCCATTCGGAAGAATCGACAGGACATTGGGCGCAATTGTGAAAGAGAAGTCCGGAGTGATCAATGGTATCAGAACTTCCACATCGAATACTTCGGTTCGCACGATTGCACCGCTGGTAGCTTCAATTGTCGCCTGATAGGTGCGCGGCGGAGTGACGTCGGGCGTAAGGATTGTGAAGGTAGACTTGTCGCGGATTAGCGGCCCAAATGTTGCCACCGAATTCGGCGGCAGGTCCAGCATTTTGAATGCTACCGGACCTTTGAAGAGAGAGTGGGCATCCAATTCTACCTCGCCCGAGATAAGCTGCCCCGCACGGCCACTCACCTTGAAAACTGGTTCCACTGTGAACGGATTGTCTACGTGCACTACGACCGTCAGAGTCTGTGACCTCGCGCCGGAGCCGTACCCATTTGTGCCGGTGACGGTGATCACGCGTAGCCCGATTCCCGCGTTCGGCGCCGCCGTTATCGTCGCAAACTCGGTGCCGAGGATGTTTTGGTATGTAAGGGGGGCGATTGTCAGCCCACCGCCGCTCGGGGGCTGAATCGTGAGCGTTGTCCCGTAGGCCGACACGACCGGGAGCGGAAGCGTGCCCCCCTGGAGGATTACATCCTCAGAACCAACCTCCAGCTTGGGCGGGTTGCCTTCGGGGTCACAACCAACAAGCAGGGCTACGAACAGCACGCTGGCGTGCGTCAATCTCGGGAGAACGCTGCGCGGGCGATTGGCAGGCATGCTGGTTGGATTGCGGTTCAACATCAGCTTCGGTGTAGGCGTGAGCATCAATCCACTATACGTCCGATCTCGCCGATCGTCTCACTGTGCCGCCGCCCCGCTGCGCCATTAAATGGCTCGTGTCGCTCCTGAGTTCGGGATGCAGGGCGCGCTTCATCCGCACAGGATTACTCTCGTACCGACCTTCGACGTAGTCGCGTGCCGTTTGTTTGATGGCGGCGCTAACCGCTGCAGTTTGCGCGCTCGCAGTTGACGCGTGAAGAACGGTAGCGATGATCAACAAAACGAGTGAAGTTCGCGGATGCCTTTTCGGCGTAGTCAATGTGGCGATTGAACTTCTTGACGAAGCGCTCGAACGTGTCGGTCTTTCCGGACGTGACATAGAGCAATCCGGTCGTTGCGACTTCGCACAGATAGCCTGTTCGCTCCTGGAAGTTCACAGCGAGGACATCGATCTCTTCTTGTGCTTCTTTCGTGTACACATTGTGCTGAACGAAGTCACAGCCACGCTCGACGCGGAG
>JBDUBA010000447.1:0-8303 GCA_040004335.1 Gemmatimonas sp. | reverse complement strand
AAAGAGATCGTCGAGCGAGGTCAGTTCGGTGCAACCTAACGCCGCGTTCTGCTGCAAAGGCTCCCATAAATTAGCTGTGAACGGAGCAGCGCGGAGCGCTGCGCAGTTACACAGCGCACCTCCTGCCTTTGACTGCAGCAACGCTCGTTAGACAACACCCGCACGGGACCCGCGTGCGAGCCCGCGACTAGTCGCCCGCACGGCCAAGTCCTGATTGGGATCTCGAAGGACCCAAAGCGGATCAGTATCCGGCGCGCATAGGAACGTGGCGACGCGGAACCCCCCGCTGAATTCTGCGTGCAGGGCGTACGTACGCGCGTCCAACGTCAACGTCTCGAGCGTTTGTCCGATCAAGATTTTTGACGCCGCACTGGCGGCCGCGATCGTGGCATCGGCGCGCGCAATTTCATCATCCTCGGCATAGGTGTCGGGTCCGTCAATTGCACCGGAGCCGGTGATCACAGCATCAGGGCCGAGCACATGCCAGCTGGGTTCACACCACCACTCGAAGGCGCGCGCGTCGTCGGGATCAGCACCGAAGTAAATCTGGAGCGTGAAGAGCATGATGCGTGTGCGCACGACGGTCCGCCCGCGCAGTAACTGTACCAGTGTTTCGTACTCGGCCTGTGCCTTCATCGATGCAGGAAGTGAATGTGTTGTCTAACGCCGCGTTCTGCTGCAAAGGCTCTCATAAATTAGCTGTGAACGGAGCCGCGCGGAGCGCGGCGCAGTTACACAGCGTACCGCCGTGCCTTTGGCTGCAGCAACGCTCGTTAGGTTGCCACCGCGCTATCTCCACGGTGTCTATCGTTGTGCGCTGAGCAACCGGCATGCAGCGCGCATTACTTCGAGATCGACGGACTTCGCGCCAGGTGCCCGCCACGGGGAACCGGGAGCGACTCCGTCGCCCGGCTTACGGCTCAGGCTTGGCCCCTGATCGAGAAACAGCGCCACTTCTTTGGTGCGGAACCCGAGCGGTACGCATCGAAGTTCACTCACAACCTCCTCGCGATTGAATCGGAGGCCCTGATCTATTTCGCCGTGGAGATGCCAAGTCTCGTAGCGCACCGCATAGGTACCGTCGCGGCGTCGGTCAACGTGCGCCGTATCGAGCGCAATGCGATAGTCCGCATTCACAAAAAGAATGACCCACCGCGCAGACGCGTCGCGACCTGAACTGGCTGGACATGCTGCAAGAGAAAGTATGAGCGCGAGCGCGACTAGCGGTGATAACATCTCGAACCGTCCCAATCCGTTGTTGGCAACCTAACGCCGCGTTCTGCTGCAAAGGCTCCAATAAATTAGCTGTGAACGGAGCGGTGCGGAGCACCGCGCAGTTACACAGCGTACCTCATGCCTTTGACTGCAGCAACGCTCGTTATACCGCACGCGCGCGGAGCCAGCCGTTACTTCGTGACCGCTGCCTCCCATCCATCATACTGACCACCGGTTGCTTGTGCGAGCGCGACGAGTCGTGTCGTGTGCGCCCGAATGTTCGACTCACTCGGCACCATTGTTCCGGTTACGAGACAGAGCCACGCTGAATTGTCGGCGGCGCGTTGCACGGACGCGACCAACGGAGCGGAGCTGCCGCGTGCTGCGGCGCTGTCAGCTGCCGCACGATCCTGGTAGTACAGATAATAGTTGACCTCCGTCGGCTTGCTGAGATCCGCGCCGGCCTGCAGCAGCTGTTGCAATACCTGGCGATCGCCTTCCAAACTGCCGATCGGACCCTGCGCTGCTTCGATGCGCGCCGGCGGAGTTGTGCGGCGTGACCACGTGAAGGCCGCAATCACTGCGAGCAGCCCAATTAGAATTAGTGTTAGTCGCATCGTAGGATCGGTAAAATGGACTTGCGGTATAACGCGCATTAGACTGCAAACGCACAAACACAATTCCCGTGACGTTAGACTGCGAAAAAAGTGTTAGGTCGCAAGATTTGAGCAGCTTATCTCCAACGCTGTTATTGCCGTCGAGGCCTTTCTAACGCGCGCTCAACAACTTACACAACCGACACTCTTCGCGCGCGATGATAGACTGCAAACGCCACGCAGCCTAATTCTGAATCGACCGACTCTCCGCTGTACGCTCGCAGAAAGGCCGAGATAACACACCGCTCCAGCACTCCATTCTTCGTGCATCGCGCGGACTCTACCACCCGCTCCGTCGGCCAGGCAAGGGCCGAGTCCATTCGTGAATATCGATGGTGCGCAGCCAACCGTGCAGGTTTGTCCTGCGGCGCACATTTGCGAGTCCACTAAGTTCCAGCCGTCGTTGGCGCGCGTTACCTGAGCACCCGCACTGCCCAATCAGCCAACGCTCCCAAAACGTCTCGTCGCACCTTCGGATCTGCAAGCGAATTGTACCCGGACACCGCGCCAACCGGATCGTACACGAACACATGATTGGTCGAAGGAAACTTGTGAAGGGTCACGTTGGCGTTGCCATTGGACTTGATAGCCTTCACCAATGCGTCGGCATCTTCTGGTGAGACCTGTTGGTCCGTCAGCCCTTGCAGGACCAGCACGGGCATTCGAATCAATCGCGCCGTGGGGATAGGATCATACGACAGGAAGTAACGTAACCAAGGTTGCGTCTTGCTGGTGGCATCGAGTTGCGACGAAGCGCTTGCGATGCGCGCATCCTGCTCCGACCGGCTCAAGTGCAAAGGTTCGATTGCTCGTTGCTGCTGCCACAACAAGACGCGACGGCCAGTATATGCGGGGCCGGCCAATATAGCGATTCCTTTGAGTCTCGCGTCGGTCGCCGCCACCATGGGTGCGACCAGACCACCTTCACTGTGGCCGGCGAGAGCAATGCGCGTAGCGTCGACATCGCTCTGCGCGCGTAGCCACTCGAGAATGCTTCTTACGTCCTCTGCTACATCCGCGCTTGTACCCGTTGCTACTCCTTCCACGCCGCCCGATTCACCAACGCCGCGATCATCCCACCGAAGCGTTGCAATCCCGCGCCGCGCGAGAGTGTCCGCGATCTCCCGAAAAATCGCGTAGTTGTTTACATGTGCACCTTGACCGTTGCGATCCTGCGGCGCGCTGCCGCTGATTGTCACCACGACAGCGGGCGCGCTCACGCCGCGCGGGCGCGTGAGAGTGGCAGCGAGATCGTATCCGCGTCCGGTCGGAATACGAATGTGCTGCGCCGAATAGGGTGCCGTTGGCGAGGGATCGTATCGCGATCCGGTGGCTGCCTTCGGACCGAATGACGCAGGCGTCAAAGCCGAGGCGCGAACCACTCGCGCGTTCAGTGACGGCAGTGCGATCGCACTCGGCGTGCCGTCGGGTGACCACTGCACTCGCATTACGAAATTGCCCATCGCGAGCGCGGCGACGTCGGGCGTTTGCGTGATCGTAGCATCTAGCGTTTTTGAACCCATGATGAGGAACGCGCTCAGTGTCGTGAGTTGATGCGCGCGCGCATGGGACACGAGCAACGCGGTCTGCAGCGCAGATGCGATGGCAATCGTGTACGCTCCACTCTTGCTGGCAATCACACGACCCCGAGGGGTGCCGTCATCGACATACGCGGAATCGCCGCGTACTTCATACGTATGCGATTGCGACCGATCGTGGTTTGCGGCTCCAGTTGCGACGTTTGCGACGGTTAATGCACCGGGGGTACCATTCGAGAACGCCTGTGACCACTCGAGCTGGGGTTGCCCTTTCATGGCGAGCAGTCCATCGATGCGCGATCCGCGGCGGGTGATGGTCTCAACGCCGAGTGTGTCGCCGCGAGTGCTCAAGTAGACATATGACTGTGGTCTCGCCTGTTGAGCGTCGGTGCAAGTGGTCGAGAACAATCCGATGCACCAGGCGGCGACGAAGACGAGGGACTTTCCGCATCGTGCGCGAACGCGAATCACGACAATCGTCCTGATGACACAGATGCGAGGCCGTATCTAAAGACCAATTTCATGACGTGAGCGTGTGAGGGAATGATCGAGACAGGAAGACTCTCATTTAGACTGCCTCACGAGGGTGTCGCAAAAGCCCGGAGCTGCGATGCAGCAAATGACCGGACTTGCTCGTATTCTCTCAGGAAAATGTGTTACCTCGCACGCCGTCTGTCGAGGAGTGTGCAGGGCGCGCGACAAGCACACCGGCACGCAGACGAAACTGATCCCGTTCGATCTTGCCGCGCAGTTAATATTGTCACGTTAGTGCGAAAATGGCGACGAGCAAGGATCTGATCCAGCTCGCGGCCCAGGCCCAGGAACTCGGGCTCGGGTACTGACACGCACGGCGTTCGTTGTCATCTACGACGCTGGCGTGCTCTACCCTGCGCCACTGCGTGATCTGTTGCGGCGCATCGCACTTGCCGGCGTCGTTCGCGCACGCGGGAGCGACGAAATTCTCGATGAATGTTTTCAGAACGTCGCCGCGAACCGTCCTGATCTATCGGCCGACGCATTCGCTCGCACGCGTCGCCTGATGTGCGAGGCTGTGCCGGATTGAGCCATTGCCTCCGACAAACACGCGAAACCGGTCGCCAAAGAAGCCGCGCACCCGCACCGCCCCAATGACAGCAATCCCAAGCAACAGCAGCGCAACTGAGTCAGGCTCCGGCACCGTAGTACTCGGGGGCGTTGGCGCACCAACGTTCAAGTAGTCTATTCCCGATTGCGCTGTCAGGTTGAACGAAGTAATTGGTGCGTGCGCCGCATCGAAGAGTTCGACACCAGTGATTTTTGCTGTGTTCAGAAAATTGGCATCGGACCGGCCATCGGCCCACGTGAGCAGTCCAACTTCGAGTTGCCACGGCGTGCCCCACACAATCGGGAAATCCAAACTGAAAAATGTGCTTGCACCGATGA
The DNA here is from genome assembly GCA_040004335.1 of Gemmatimonas sp. Taxonomy (GTDB): domain Bacteria; phylum Gemmatimonadota; class Gemmatimonadetes; order Gemmatimonadales; family Gemmatimonadaceae; genus Gemmatimonas. The sequence goes on along the minus strand of JBDUBA010000447.1, from coordinate 3,472 downwards.
GTGTACCTACGCCCGTTGTCCAACCGACCGGCGGTGACTGATTGCTGATCTTTCCCAATTCGCCGCGCCGTACCGTTGCGTTCATGACTCCCAACGAAAGCCCACCGTTGTGCGAGATGTCCAACTCGGTGTAGGTCTCGCCAAAAAAGAACGGCGCGCTGGCCCCGAGTGCCGACAGCGATCCATCGACAGAAAATCTGTACCGCACAAAACCAGCACTCGCCGCCGCGACGAATGGACTCGTAGCATTCAGGTAATCGGTGAAGGTCGCAGCCGCCATCGACGAAAACAGTGCACCCCCATTGGTGACGGGCGCCGAAATGTTCGCGTGCGCCGCGGCGCCAAGCGAACCGTAGCTCGCACGAGAGTCAGCCGTGCCATCAAAGGTGGTGCCATTCGCTGGCACCTCTACGCCAACCGGCGACAGGCTGCGCGAATTCACGAGCGGACCGGTGGTCGCAGTCAGCGTGTTAAAGCCGCCGTCGTAACCGCACGCCGCGACTCCGCCAAGTTTGGTGAACGGCAATGACAGCGCGAAGAAACTGAGTTCGGACGGCATTCCCAGTTGACTGCACAACGTCGTTGCACTGCCGCCGACGCCTGCAACAACTCCAGCAAACGCGGTGAGCGTCGGCTGCGCATTCAGTGCAACCGTTGGCGTTGATAACAGAATTACAAGCGCGAGTGCGCGAAGTTTTTGAGAGGACATGACCGTGTGTGTGAAGTGTGGTCGGACGATTGTGATTTTTTCGACCGACTAACGCTTGGTGAGTCCGCCCAGTGTGATGCGGAACTCCTTCGCGGCCGCGTCATAGTTCACGGTGTATGTCGTGGGATAGCTGCCGGACTTTGACCACTGCGTTGGTTGCGGAATGTTCTTCGTCGCATTCACCGGATGACTCTCGAGATACGCCTTCGTGATCATCGGCTCCAAGAAGATGTATTGCCCGTCCCACGAGCCGTAGATGAACGTATTGGTGAAGGGCTGCCCATTGAATTCAGACGACTTCGTGTCGGTCCAGTGCACACCCATTTGCGGAACAGCGCTCGCGGCGATGGGCGCTGGCGGCGGTACATAACCGGTCGGCACGAACGCCGTGGTGGGGAGATTCGTTGCCTTCGTTGCGTACTGCGGATCGTTTGGAAGAATCGCGAGCTGCGTTGCCGAACTGACGGTGTAAAAGTGCATGTCGAAGTGCGGCGATCCGTATATCTGCACCGGATCATGGCCGAGCGGATTCCATCCCAGCTCAGCGTGATCGAAACCGGTGCCGGCGGCCTCGGGCGGCAACGCAAGCGTCGCCATGAGTGCGGAAGGACTGGGCCCGCTCACCGTCGTCGGAAGGCCGTTGAGTGCGGTCTCAGTGATCGCAATACCAATTCCCGACGGCGCGCCCGAGGCGTCGGTCTGCACCCATGCACGCGCCGAGCCCTGCGCAAAGGCGACGGACGGACCGTACGTAATTGCCGATTTGTCGACGGCCGTTGGGCTGTCGCTGCAGGAGTTTGCCAGGCCGAGCGCGCCGATCGATACGATGACGGTGGCGCCGAGAAGTGTCTTTTTCATGTGCGCATCCAGTGCAACTGGTTGTGATGGAACTGCTGTCATCACCAATAGCGACAAACCGGACCCGCATTTTTCATCGGACTCTTTGAGTGGCGTATTCGCGGGCCGATTTCGCTGGCCGCGGTGTGCTGGCGAGGGTAAGATTCGCTGTGTCGACTGACCTGCACGGCGAAGCGCGCATCCTCTTTGACGAACTGTTCGAGCTCGACGCCGACGGCCGCGCCGCGCGTTTACGAGCGCTGGGCGCCGACTCAACGTTGGCGTATGAGGTCGCTTCGCTGTTAAATGCCGCGTCGCGATCAGGCGACTTTCTGAAGTTGCTTCCATCGGAAGCGGGCGGTGGTCTGGGTGAAACGCTGATCGCGGGTCGCTATCGCATTGTGCGACCGCTGGGGAGCGGCGCCATGGGCGACGTGTACCTCGCGAGCGACCTGCAGCTGGAACGCAGCGTGGCGCTCAAGTTTCTGCGCCCGGCCGCGGCGGTCGCAGACCCAACGACCGTCGCGCGCTTTCGCGCTGAAGCCCGCGCGGCCGCCCGACTCGATCATCCGCACGCGGCCACCGTGTACGACAGCGGAGAAACCGATGACGGACGGCTTTTTATCGTCATGGCCTACTACGCGGGCGAAACGCTTCGCGAACGAATCGCGCGCGCGCCGCTCGCGCCCCGAGACGCATTAAAGATTGCTGCACAGGTTGCGAGTGCATTGGCCGCAGCACACGCTGCAGGGATCGTGCATCGCGATGTGAAACCCGCCAACGTGTTGTTTGACGCGGAAGGCGCGGCGCGGCTCGCAGACTTCGGGATTGCGAAATTGCTGGTTGATGCGGACGTCGTCACGCGTGATGCGGCCGTCGGAACGCCGGCGTACATGTCGCCCGAACAGACGCGTGGTGATGCGGTCGACGCTGGTATCGACTTGTGGGCGCTTGGCGTGATGCTGCATGAGATGCTGACGGGGCATCGCCCGCGCGGTGGCGCAACAGCGGAAACTCGCAACAAAACGCTGGAGTCGTTCGACACGGGTGTGTGTGCACTGCTCGACGCACTGCTGCACGATGATCGCGCAAAACGCCCCACGAGCGCAACAGCCGTGCGCGACGCGCTCGATGCACTGGCCGCCGCAAACGCTGCCGCCGTGCGTCCGCGACTGCCCGAAGTTGGACGTGGTGCATTGCCGAATCCGCTCACGCGATTGATTGGTCGCGATCGCGAACTGGTTGTCGCGCACGCGTTACTGACAGACTCGCGACTGCTCACGTTGACAGGACCGGGTGGCACGGGAAAAACGCGTCTGTCGATTGAGCTCGCGTCAAGGGTGCGCGGCGCGTATCCCGACGGCGTGTGGTTTGTGCCGCTTGCCGAAATCGCGAAGTCGGCGCTGGTACCGTGGTCGGTTGCGCAAGTGCTTGGTGTGAGTCACAGCGGAAGTGTTCCACCCATTGATCGCGTAATCGCCGCACTCTCGACACGACGCGCGCTGTTGGTACTCGACAACATGGAGCATGTGCTGGAGGCGGCTCCGTTTGTCGCGAAGTTGCTCGCGGAGTGTCCCACCTTGTCGGTGTTAGCGACGAGTCGCGCACCGCTTGCCATTCAGGGCGAGCAGACGTTTTCGGTGCTTCCGTTGGCAACGCCGATTGCCGGAGCCACGGATATCGGTGCGTCCGATGCGGTGCAGCTCTTCGTGAACCGCGCGCGCGCCGTAAAGCCATCGCTGGTGCTCGACGACGAATCGCTTGAAGCCGTTGCCGAGATTTGTCGCCGGCTGGACGGATTGCCACTCGCACTGGAACTCGCCGCCGCGCGCGCAACACTGCTTTCGCCACGCGCGATTCTTGCGCGCCTCGCGACAAGCACCGAATTGCTGCGCGCGGATTCAGTCGACCGGCCAGCTCGGCACG
>JBDUBA010000149.1:0-8342 GCA_040004335.1 Gemmatimonas sp. | reverse complement strand
AACAGCTACTAACAGATAAGAGCTACTAACAGATAACTGCTACTAACGGTGCCAGCTTTCAGCGAAATAGCTGCGAGCTGCCAGACTTTTAGAAGATGGGCGAAGGCTGACCTACAAGAAGCTGCGCAGGCCTTTCTCCTGGTATATGCACGCGCGAGGACGGCAGTAGTGGTCTGGTAGACAGTTCGAGTCTGGCACTTTTTGTTGCCGCTCCTCAGGGCTTTTCGGCCAGAGTTTGAGGCTCCTCGCGGGGACTCAGCGCCAAGCCGCGTGCCGCTTGTCGGCCGTTGCTAGTTACTTTTGTGATACATGACAGACAAAGCCGAACAAGACGAGCCCACCTTCGCCGACCTGGGACTCGCAGAGCCACTGTTGCTGGCGCTCAAGGATGCTGGGTACACAGAGCCAACGCCTATTCAACGCGAGGCGATTCCTGTTGCATTGAAGGGGCGCGATCTCATTGGGCTCGCGCAAACGGGAACCGGCAAGACCGCCAGTTTCACGCTACCGATTGTGAACCGCATGTTGGGAGGACCGCGTCGCACGCGCGCGCTCATTCTTACACCTACGCGCGAACTGTGTCTGCAAGTTGAAGAAAGTTTTCGCAAATATTCGAAGTACGCGCCGGTTGACGTCATTCCGGTATTTGGTGGTGTGGGCTACGAGCCGCAGGAGCGCGCGTTGCGGAGCGGTGTTGATGCCGTGGTTGCCACGCCCGGCCGCTTGCTGGATCATCTCGAAAAGCGCAACGTTGATTTCACGTATCTCGAAACGTTGGTGCTGGACGAAGCCGATCGCATGCTGGACATGGGATTCGCCCCGCAGATCAATCGCATTGTTGATCAGATTCCGCGATATCGCCAAACGTTGTTGTTCAGCGCGACGATGCCACCCGAAGTTGAAGCATTGTCGCGAAAATATCTGCGGAAACCGGTCGTGATTCAGGTTGGGCGACGCTCACAAGCGGCGGCGACGGTCACACACGCGGTGTATCCGGTGCCGAAACATCTCAAGAACAGTTTGCTGGTGAAGTTGTTGACCGACACGCTGCACGAATCGGTGCTGGTGTTTACGCGCACGAAGAGTAGCGCCGACCGCGTGGTACGAGATCTCGAGAAAGCGGGACTTGAAGCGGGCGCAATGCACGCCGACAAATCGCAGATACAACGCATGAAAGCGCTGGAAGATTTTCGAAGCGGCAAACTAAAAGTGCTGGTGGCAACGGATATTGCGCAGCGCGGGCTGGATATCTCCGGCATCACGCACGTCATCAACTACGACGTCCCGCAGCAGCCGGAAGACTACGTGCATCGCATTGGCCGCACGGGCCGCGCCGCCGCTACCGGTGATGCGTACACCTTCATGTCACCGGATGAAATTGCGATGGTACGCACCATCGAACGCACGATTGGCCAGGAAATTCCGCGTGTGTCGGTGGGCGGTTTTGACTTTGGCACGTCGGCCGCCGTTGTTACCTGAACCATCATCATCGCACGCGCCCCAAGCGTGACACCGTCACAGTTTCGGCGGCGCTACGTTTGACCACGATGATGCGGAGATTCGAAGCGCCGTAACCCAGTCCCGATGGCGAATAGGCCATGCTGTCGCGGGATGTGGAGAGCGTCACGCCGTGCAGGGTTCCCAGTGGACGGGAGATGATCGTGTCGGCGCTGGCGTGGGCACTGACTTCCGCTGGCAATGGCTCAATCTGAACGGCGGTTCGGACACCGCGCGCCACCGCGAATTCGCGTGCGCTGGCAAAAACGTCGCGAGTGTCGCGCGCGGCTGCGCGCACCGCGAGTTTGTCGAGTTGTTGTCCGATGGTGTGCACCGCCAGGGCAGCGAGGATGCCAAGCACGGTGATTACCACGATTTGTTCGATGAGCGTAAAGCCTGAGCGCGAGGCAACGCGCAAGCGGTGCCGTAAGCGAGGGCTGTCGCCTGAGCGCGAGGCAACGCGCAAGCGGTGCCGTAAACGAGGGCTGTCGCCAGAGCGCGAGGCAACGCGCAAGCGGTGCCGTAAGCGAGGACAGATGCCTCCGCGCAACCGATTACGGCCGATGGCTACTGATCGAGAGGAAGGGCGCATGGATATCCGGGTGATGACGATCGGTATATCATGCGGGGACGACTATTTCGCCTCATCCAACGCCCGCATGGTGATGCGATTTCTTTCACGCCGATCGCTGGACGGTTCACGATGATGACAGAAGTCGATGCCACACATAGAGTTCCTGTATCCCGTGCATCAAATCGGTCGTCCGTTTCATTAGGATGCCGAACGCGACGTGTGCTGACATTGAGTGTCGTGGTCGCCGCGGCTGTCCTGGGTGCGTGTAACGGTGCTCTTCCCACGCCATCACGAGAAGCGGCGCAGGGGCAGATGATGCTCGATCTGTCCGATGCGCTAAATCAGATCCGCGATCAGAGTGCGAGTCTGCAGGATCAGATGGATTCATTGCGGGAAGTGGTGTATCAACAAGACACGGTCATTCGGAAGTTGGCACTCGCGGCAGGGGTACCGGTTCCGCCGGTACGGTAATTCGCGGTACCGACATTCATCGGACACAATCAACTGGCCTTCATGCGTATAGCAATTTCAACCGGCGGCGGTGATGCACCGGGCCTCAATGCAGTGATTCGCGCCGCCGTACTCTCAGCGCGCGGACGGGGTTGGGAAGTACTTGGCATCAAGCGCGGTTATGCAGGACTTCTAGGTGAAGACGAAATCATTCCGCTTACCTCCGAAACTGTTCGCGGTATTGGTGGACTGGGCGGGACGATTCTCCGCACCACCAACCGAGGCAGCCCCTTCGCGTATCCGGTGCAGGAGCTCGATGGAACGTGGAAAGAAATCGATCGCTCCGACGAACTCGTGGAGAACGCGCGTAACCTCGGCATTGAAGCAATCATTTCGATTGGTGGCGACGGTTCGCTGCGGATTGCGCAGCAACTCGCGGATAAGGGCATGCGTATTGTCAGTGTGCCGAAAACCATCGACAACGACATCGCCGGCACTGTGACGACGTTCGGATTCGACACGGCCGTCAACACCGCGATGGAGGCGATCGATCGGTTGCACACAACCGCCGAATCGCACGATCGCGTGATGGTGCTCGAAGTGATGGGGCGCGACGCGGGATTTATCGCGTTGCATGCAGGCGTCGCTGGCACCGCAGACGTCATTCTCATTCCGGAAATTCCGTGGCACATCGACAAGGTGTGCGAGAAAATTCACTCGCGAACGGCCGCCGGAAAGAAGTTCAGCATCGTTGTGGTTGCTGAAGGCGCGAAACCAAAAAACGGAGACGTGTCCATCATTGGTGCCTCGTTGCCCGGGCAAGACCGCCGCCTTGGTGGTGTGGCCGAGCGGTTGGCGCACGACATTCAGCGGCACACCGGCAAGGAGACGCGCTCGTTGGTGTTGGGTCATCTGCAACGTGGCGGATCGCCCACGGGTTACGACCGCTTGCTGGCAACGCGATTTGGCGGAGCCGCCATTCAAGCGGTGGCGGACAAGAAGTGGGGCTACATGGTGGCACTCCAGTCACCGCACCTGGTGTGTCTGCCCATCTCGGACGTTTTGGCCGTGGACAAACGGGTGGATCCAGAGCACGACATCGTGCAGACGGCGCGTGCCGTCGGCATTTCATTTGGAGACTGACGCTCCAACCGGTTTGGGTTCCCGGTTGTGCCGGGCGTCGCTCTCAAAGGACGGCGGCGTCATCCAAAGGGGACGACCCGACGCTTTCGCCGAGCGGCAAAGTTGTGGTGGACAGGCCGCGCTGTTCGAAGCGCCTGATTCTGCCGATACTTACAGCATCAAGTCACAGATCCCCCGAGGCCGGGCGACGTGGCACAGGGCGTGCAGGTACGTAGGTCGGCGTCCGCATTGGGCTCAGGCGGGGATCCGCATCGGGAACCTGTCGGGGCAGTCGTTGGGCGCTTTGCAGAGGAGTTGAAGATGGATAACAAGTTCAAAGCTTTTTCTTCCGCGTCGTTTTCGACCCAGTCAGCTGTTTCGGTGCGGGCGTTCCGCGTGTATGCCTTGGCCGGGGTCGTGTTGGTTCTAGCATCATCGGCGACGAGCGCAAACGCGGTCGCTCAGGTCAACACGGCTCGGACGACTTCGTTGCAGTCGGCTATTCGGAGCCGTGCAGCGGACACCATTCCAACAGAGTACCGTCCTGCGCCTGGCATGTGTCGCGTGTGGTTGGATGGCGTGCCGGCGGCGCAGCAGCCGGCGCCTACGGACTGTTCAACCGCGACTCAGCGAAAGCCGTCTAATGCGCGCGTGATTTTCGGTGAGAATCTCAAGGGCAAGGCGTCGCCCAGTCAGCTCCCGGTGAAAGGACTCGCGCCGGTGCCGATCAAGAAGAATCCTGTGAATTCCGCAGTACCGCCGGTCGGTTATATCGACCCGCGGTTCCGCGCGCAGGCCGAGGACAAACGCATGACGGACGAACAATTGTTTGGCGACCGGCCGGCGAATTTGCCGGCTTCGTCGTATCCGCCGTCGCCGTATCCGCTACCGCCGGGGCAATCAGGTTACGGGGTGAATGGAGCGCTTACCGGTGGCAGCGGAATACTTGGCGATCCGCGCTATTTCAACACGAATCCTGGCGTGAAACCACCCGGATCGAGTTCGGGTGTGTGTTTGGATCGTGATCAGGATGGATGGTGCGACGATCAGCGTTTTGGGCCACCGGTGTGCCTCGATCAGGACAAGGATGGGCGCTGCGACGATCTGCCAGAGTTTGCGTCGCAAGCCTATCCACAAACGCTTCCCCAGATGCGTTCGGCGCTGGACGTTGTGCAGGGACGCCCGTCGGTAGAAGTGGCGCGCTGGCTTGGGACCAACGAGTTCACGGTGCGTTTGCCGGATCAGGCAACGGGGGCGGCACCGTGGCGCGCAATTTTCCTGGACTCAAAGAATGAGTTGTTGCAAGTGTGGACCGATCGTAATCGCGATGGGTTGGCCGAACGCGTGGAGATTTTTCGCAATGGGCAGCGGGTGAAGTTGATTCAGCGGTAACCGCGTCGCGATCTACAAACAATTCGGAATCTTGAAAGCGGCGACTGTTGTTGAAACAGCGCTGCTTTTTTGTTGCACGATGTTTTGAACTGCAAAAAGTGTGTCCAGGTGAATTGCAAACATTGGTCGCGTTTCTTCGGTGGTCGGGATCAGCAAATCAATGCAGGCCGACTTCCCGTTTGCGCTGATTGTCGACAGATACGCTTTTCCTGTAACCGACGTGCGCTCGACCGTGAAATCCATGTGAACGACAGCGGTACGACCGTCAGGAAGTCGGGCCATTGTGATCAACGACGAAGTTGACGCGGCCTCTACTTCGGCTGACGCTCCTTTCATCGCGAGCCGCTCCGCCAGATCGGTCGGAACTCCGCGACGATGGCGAATTGCAGGCACCACGGAATCGATCAGCGCGCCGTTTTCATCGACGTGGTAGATGACATTCGAACCAAGAAATCCAACGCGATAACCCGAGGTGGCGGCGGCCGCGACTCCAAATGGAAAAGATGCGGCGACTCCGGGATTATTGCTGATCGAAGCCGGAATAGGCCCCAACTGCTTCATCGACCCGTCGCGCAACACGACTCGCGCGAGGCTTGTTTTGTGAGTCAGGTCCTGTACGCCAAACAAAAGCGTGTCACCCGTGGCGGCGATGCCGAGTGAGAGTCCGGGAAGGGGTATGATGCGGCCGAATTCGTGGCGGTGAATTTCGTAGAGCGAGACACGTTTCAACGCGGGATCATTGATTGCCAGCATCGTGTCACCAACCATTGCCAGTGACGATGTTGAGACGAACTCACCGGGGCCTCTTCCTTTCTGACCGATGCGCCGCACCAACTTGCCAGATCGATCAAATTCAAACACATGATTTGAGCCAACGTCCGCGACATAAATCGCGGTGCGCGATACGGCGAGCGCGGCCGGTTCGGAGATGAACGCGGAGTCGGTACTTTCAAGCGTCAGCGGAGCTGTCGCTACTTTGATCGTATCGGTTGGCGCGGGTCGAACCGGTGCGTCGGACCGCGAGTTGCTACACGCAGAAATCCCAGCTACAACCAGCAACCCGAATCCGGTAAAACACTTTTCAAACCTCATGGACGCAGTCCTTTTGGATGGGACAGACCGAGACGAGTGCGAATGGGTTGTCCTACGGGGGAAATCTCTCCGCAACATTAAATTCGGCTTTCTGTTCGATGAGGAATCGGCAAACACCGGCACGTGGCATCGTTTTGGTAACCGCCTCTGACCCCAGTGTCAAAAGGTTGCGCGAGCGACGGCGGCACGTGGCGGCGTTTTGATAACTGCCTCTGACCCCAGTGTCAAAAGGTTGCGAGACCGACGGTGCGCGTGGCGGTGTTTTGGTCAATGCCTCTGACCCCGGTATCCCAAACATGTGCTAAGCGTTTGCCTTGACATGGCCGAGTGCCGGCACCTAATCTCCATAGTCACGCGTGGTCATTTGCGCCTCTTGCCGCCACGTAAAATAAAGCGCTAAAACGCGACTGCCCGGCGGCTCTGTCTGACGGGCATTTTCGTTTTCGGCAACCTCACCATTTGCGCGGAAGCACACGCATGTCGAAGGCTCCGTTCCGCCTGATTACCCTGGCCGCGGTCGTGTTCGCACCAGTTATTGTAGCGTGCGCAAAAGATCTCGCGCCGCCACCAATTTCCGACGCCGATTATCAAGCCTCGTTTGATAAACACAAAGGCGTGCGTGACGCGTTTGTGAAAACGCCCGGTAAGGCAATTTCGTACACGGGGTTGCGCTGGATTCCGCAGGGCGCGAGTACGATTGGCGGGGATTCCACGAACAAGGTGGTGCTTGCCGGCAGCAACGTGCCCGCAAAAGTTGGGACGCTCACGCGGAACGGCGACGAGATCAAATTTGAACCGGCAGTCGGAGCTGCGGTAATGATTGACAGTCAGCCGGCCACTGCAAAAGCGCTTGTGCTGGAAGGTGGAAAAGATCCGGCTTCGCGCGTGTACGCAGGGTCGGCAGGATTTCGCATGATCAAGCGCGTGGGAGATTCAATTGGTGTGCGCAGTTGGGATGCCGATCGCGCCGCCAACAATGGGCTTGCACCGTTGGAATATTTTCCGCTCGATCGCAAATACCGGTACGCGGGCAAATTCGTGAAGGCGGCGAAACCGGATACGCAGGCGGTCATGACGGTGTCCGGCGTGGCAGAGGAGTATATCAATCTGGGAATGGTGCAGGTCACGATTGAAGGAAAGGCGTACGAACTCACGGCGTACGCGGGCAGCAACCCGACGGACCTGTTTTTCACATTCGATGATGCAACGAGTGGAGAAGAGACCTACGGATTTCGATTTGTGCACGCGCCAATCGACACGATTAACAACACGGTCGTGCTTGATTTCAATTTCGCGTACAATCCGGAGTGTGCGTTTTCTTCGTTCACGACGTGTCCGTTGCCAACGCCTAACAACAAAATTTCGGCGCGGTTGGCGGCCGGCGAACTGATTCCCAAACACACCGACGGCAAGAAGTGATAACTGGACTTACCGGACCGAGTTTCGACGTGCGACTGGATGCGAAGGCAATGGTTCCGCGCGCAGTTCGGCTGAGTGCGATGCTGCTTTTTTCGATGGCGACGGCGTGCAAGCCGGTGGAACCGAAATCCGAAGTGATGCGCAAGGTGCCGGTTGCCGTTGGGGACATCGCTCCGCGGTTCGCGGCGCTGTCGCTGGCGGGCGATTCGTTGATTGTTGGACAACCAAACAGCGGGGTCACGTTGCTCAATGTGTGGGCAACGTGGTGTACGTCGTGCAAGGAAGAGTTTTCTGAGCTGGAACGGTATCGCAAAACCTTTTCCGCGACGGGACTGAAAGTGCTGGCAGTGAGCGTCGACCAGGGCAGCGATGTGAAGGTGCGCAAATTTGTGGAAGCACAGGGTGCGCAGTTTCCGGTGGCGCACGATGCGGAGTCGCGGATTACCGCGTTGTACGGCGTTGGTGGATTGCCGACGACCTATTTGCTCGATGCGCAGGGTCGCGTGTTGTGGCGCGCGATTGGCGATTTTCGACTCGACAGCGCCGGGATGGCGTCGGCGATTGAGCGGGCTTTGAAATAGGACTCGCGTCTTCGACTCGCGTTCGCGGGATGGCTAGTCTGACGGGTGCTCCGGTGCGTGGTTGCCACTATACGCGCGGATTTCGGCATGGCTAACTGACTAACTGCTTCCGGACTTGGCGGACTTGGGCGGACTTTGCGGACGGGGGCTTTGGTGAAACTTCTAACTGACTCACTGCTTCCGGACTTGACGGACTTGACGGACTTGACGGACTT
>JBDUBA010000274.1:0-27204 GCA_040004335.1 Gemmatimonas sp. | reverse complement strand
GTGGCGAACACGCGCACCGCGTCGGCCATTGCCCGCGTGACCATGAACACGATCGATGTGAAGCGTCGTGTTGGCAGACCGAATCGCGTTTCGAGCAACGCATATGCGGTGACGAGATTGCCCTGAAAATATCGCGGCAACAACGTGTACGACACAACAATGCGCCCAATGATGTAGCCCATCACCACCTGCAGAAATCCGAGATTGCCGGCATAGGCCAGCCCCGGAATGCTGATGAACGTCAGCGCCGAGGTTTCACTGGCTACAATCGAAAACATCACGGCCCACCACGGAATATTCCGGTCGGCCACGAAATAATCGTTGGCCGATTTTTGCGAACGCCCAATCCACATTCCGAGTGCAGTCGTGCCGCCGAGATATGCGAGCAGCACCAGGAGATCAACGAGATTGAATCGGCCGCTCACAAGTACGTTTGGTTGCGGGTCATGAGTGGCCTGAGCGAGAGTGAGAAGCGACGGGGCGGGGAAGACATACAGCGGCGCGCAGATCGAGCCTCAACGCCGGGACATGCCAGTTCGGGATCGCAAAACATAACGCCCGCGATCATGCAGGATGATCGCGGGCGTTCGATGCTTTTGCAACTTCGGTCGCGGCGCAAACCGCAGCGTAAATCAGGCGGAGAACGAACTCCCGCAGCCGCAGCCGCCGGTTGAATTCGGGTTCTTGAACGTGAAACCAGAACCCTGCATGGACGTGACGTAGTCGATAATGGTGCCCTGCAGATACTGTGACGAAAAAGGATCGACGAACACCTTGAAGCCATCCTGCTCGAGGAGCAGATCATCTTCGGCGCTCTTGTCTTCGATCACGAGGCTGTATTTAAAGCCGCTGCATCCGCCGGGCATGACCGCTACGCGCAAGCCACCCTGTTCAGCCGTGACGCCTTCGGCTTCCATGAACTTTTTGACTTCAACGGCCGCTTCTGGGGTGATAACCAGCGCGACGTCGGGCTGCTGCATGGTGCTCATTGCTGCCTCCGAAAACGGTCTGGGGGTTAGGCCCCGACCTTGGACCGCGTCTTTACGTGCCGAGGGCGGTTGTGCTCTCGGTTTTCAGACGTGTCTCGCTATACAAAAGTTAATGACGCAGCGGAGTCGCATCAAGAAAGAATTCAGGAATTCTAACTTGGTTTTGCGGAACCTATCGGGATGGTCGGGCCGGGGCCGGACCCTCGAGTGCCGCAACAACTGCATCCGCCAAGGCTGTCCGTACACCACTGATCTTGAGATTCGTCCGCGTTGGATTCACGCGATTGGAGAGCAACACCACGTACAGGTCGCGCGTTGGGTCCATCCACATCGACGTACCCGTAAATCCGGTGTGACCAAACGCGACGGGTGCGAGGCGATGTCCTGCGGAATTGGTGCCATTGGCCGTTTCCCAGCCGAGTGCGCGGTGCGACAGTGCCTTGTCCTGAATCGTGATGAACTGATTGAGCGTTGCGGTGTCGAAAATGCGCGTTCCGTCAATGCTGCCACCTTGCAAATACATCTGCGCAAAACGTGCAACGTCGCGTGCGCTCGAGAAGAGCCCGGCGTGACCCGCTACCCCTCCTAACCGCGACGCATTTTCATCGTGTACTTCGCCGCGAATATGCCGGCCACGCCACGGATCGATTTCCGTTGGTGCGATGCGTGGAAGCCAACTCGCGGGAGGGAGGTATCGGGTGTCGGTCATTTTGAGCGGACCGAACACGTGTTGCTCGACGTATTGGTCAAGCGGCTGTCCGGTCACTTGTTGGACAAGCCGGCCCAGCAGAATGAAACCCAAATCGCTGTAGACGTATTTTGTGCCAGGAGTCGTGACGGGTCCGGTTGCATACACGAGCGTACGCGCGGCGGTGTCAGTATCGGCTTCCTTATACAGCGGACGTCCCGCCGGCAAACCTGACGAGTGCGTGAGCAAATGTTTGACGGTAATGCGCTCGGTGCCCGCCGCTTTCCAGCTGGGCAGATAGTACACCACAGGAGAATCAATCGAGACCCGTTTGCTGCCCACCAGTTGAATCATGGCGGAGGTGGTGCTCATCAACTTGGACATCGAGGCCATGTCCCACACGGTGCGGTTGCTTGGCCGTGTCGCGTCGTCGGCGTCAAGTTTGCCGGCCCCGAACTCAGCAATGATGCCGTGCGACGTTCCAACAACCGCGTAGGCTCCGGGAAACGCCGAATCGGCCACGGCACGGAGGAGCACCGCCTGCACAGAATCACGGATGGACGCTTTTTGCGTAGCGGACGGCGCATGTGTTGCGGCCGGTAGCAGCCCACCCTGTGCACCCGGCTGCACGGCGGCGGTCTTCGAACCTGCGCTGGCCATGGTGCCGGCCGTTGAGCAGGCGACTCCAATTCCCGCGACCAGCGCAACGCCGAACAGTCGGTGTGCCGGCCGGCCGAATAGTTGGTTCGGTGATCCCGCGGTGGTGACTTCGTTCATCGCGCCGCGCTGTCCTGCAGGAAAATCACTCCGGCTCATCTCAGGCTCCTCTCGGGGCGTGCGTGTCTCGCAGTATGTCGCGGTCGGAACATACGTGCAGAATGGGCGATACCGTACTCGGGCGGACATTTCTGTATCAGCTTTTTCACGCCTATTCCGACTCGGACTCCCACACCATACTATGCCGGACCCTGACAGCATAGGTGTCTTTTGCGGTGAACCGCGTCCCCAGGTGACCGCGGACCGAGCGCCACATGGGGATTTGGATGATCCAGGTGTTTCAAGCAAAAGGATGCGAATACCGCGACGGCGCGTTATGCCACATTTACGGGAGATTTTAGTGAAGCATCCGGGGTTTGAAGGACGCAAGCAGTGGACGACATGGCTAAGCGCCTTGGCTATCAGCGCCGTCCTGATGAGCGTGCAGGCATGTTCGCAGAATCCGGGGCCGAACGAAGATGACCGTCCGCGCATTGGTCCGGACGGAGAGCTCATGCGCGATATCCGCCGTCAGGTGCGCACGGGGTTGTCGGTACTCATCGAAGACAGCTTGCGTATCATTGCGGGCAAACGCGTGGGACTGCTCACGAATCAAACCGGCGTCGACGAACGTGGTCGAAGCGGCATTGATCTCTTGTTTTCCGACCAGCGGGTCACGAAGGCTGGCGTCAGGTTGGTGGAACTGTTTTCGCCCGAGCATGGAATTCGGGGCACCGAAGAACGAACCAATCTGAGCGACTCGCGCGACGAGAAGACCAAGCTGCCCATTGTCTCGTTGTACACGAATACGACCATAGCGCCACCAGACAGCGCGCTCAAGAAGATCGATGTGTTGATCATCGATCTGCAGGACGTTGGTACACGCACGTGGACGTACGTGGGTGCGATGTTGTACGCAATGCGAGCGGCCGGGCGGGCCAACGTACCCGTGATTGTGCTAGATCGGCCCAATCCGATTACCGGGACGCACACGGAAGGTGCGATGCTCGATTCAGCATTTGCCAATCCCGAAGAAAATACGCCGGAAAAGCGATCCAACGGGTTTTCGCTCTGGCCAATGCCATTGCGGCACGGCCTCACCATGGCGGAGTTGGCACTGTACTACAAGGCAACGCTCAAGTTGAAAGTGGAGCTACACACGATTCCCATGCGGAATTGGCGCCGCTCGATGTGGTACGATCAAACGGGGCTGCCCTTTGTGAAGCCCTCGCCCAATCTGCCAAACCTGGCGAGTATTTTGCTTTATCCGGCGCTGGTCCCGTTTGAAGGCACGAACGTATCGGTCGGGCGCGGCACCGCGGCACCGTTCATCCAATTTGGTGCGCCGTGGATGCGCGCGGATACAGTCGCAAAGCTCCTGGAGGATCTGGGGTTGACGGGAGTGAAGTTCCACTCCGAGCGGTTCACACCGGACAAACCCGGCGACGGCAAATATGCGGGCCAGAGCATTCCGGGAATCCGAATCGAAATCGTGGACCGTGACTTGGTGCAGCCAAGTCGCGTGGGGGCGGCTATTCTGTGGGCACTTGGCAAGCTCAACCGTGATTCGCTCAAAATCACCAACAAGTCCTTCGACGAACGACTGGGCTCAACGAGCGTGCGTGAGGCCATTTTGATCGGTACCGACCCGGACGCCGTGATGGACCGACAGTTGGGCCGGGTCGTCGATTTCGAGAAAGAAGCGCGCAAATACCATCTCTACAACTAAGGCGAAGCGCTTGCGGGAGGGCGGAAGCTACCGTTGAACCTCGCCGGGTTCTAATTTGCGAGTCTGCGATCACGATGTGATTGCACGGTGTTCGCTGGCGTAACCGCTCATGCCGAGTTGCAGTGGCAGGTGTCGGGCCGCCGTGGGGGACGAGACGATACGTCTCGTCCCTTCCCGTTACTAACCCTTGGCGCGCGCGACGATATGCATGCTCTCTGGAGCGCGATTCAAAAAGGGTATCTCAGAGTTATAGAACCCGTCGCCGATTTCCTGGTGCGGAACAAGGTGCGACCCAACACGATCACGACGATTGGCACGTTGTGTACCATCGGTGCGGGCGCGTTCTTTGCCACTGGCCACATTCGAAGCGGTGGTTGGTTTCTGTCGGTGACCGCGTTGTTTGATGTGTTGGACGGAACCGTGGCCCGTCGCACCGGCACCAGCACGTTGTTCGGTGCATTTTATGACTCGACTCTCGACCGCGTGTCGGACGGCATGTTGTTGGGCGGACTCGTGATTTTTTATGCGACGAGCCCGGTGCACCAAAGCGTCTGGCTGTTGGTGGTGACACTGCTTGGTTTGATCGCAACGTTTGTCACGTCGTATGCGCGCTCGCGTGCCGAAGCACTTGGCCTCGACGCGAAAGTTGGTTTGCTGCAGCGTCCGGAGCGCGTGACGCTGTTGTCCGCACCACAGGCACTTTTCGGATTGGCGCTGAACGGTTGGGTGCTCGCCGGAATTGTCATTCTCTTGTCAGTGACAGCCTGTATTACGGTAGTTCAGCGAATGGCCTACGTGTATCGCACGACCACGAAGCTGGATGATCCGAACAGTTCGCCGAACGCACCCACGACTCCATCAACGGTGACGTAACACGGCAACGTAGATCCGGCGATGCTGTCGCATTTTCTCGCACCACTATTTGCGTTTCCTGCCCGCTCATAACGGAGAATATCTCTCACGTGTCTGATTCGAATCGCGGTACTGCTCCCTCCATCGCCCCAGCCACTGGGAAACTTGCCATCCTGACGCCCGGCATGGGCGCGGTGGCGACCACGTTCATTGCCGGTGTGGAGCGCGTACGTCGCGGCCTGTCTACTCCCATTGGTTCGCTGACGCAAATGGCGACGGTTCGCCTCGGCAAGCGCACTGAGAATCGCAGCCCGCTCATCAAAGATTTCGTGCCGCTCGCCCAGCTGAACGATATCGTGTTTGGCGGCTGGGATCCCATTCCCGACGATGCGTACACCGCTGCGAAAAAAGCAGGTGTGCTCGAGTCGGCCGATCTCGAAGCCGTTGGTGATTTCATGAAGGCCATCAAGCCAATGCCCGCCGTGTTTGAATCGCGGTACGTCACGCGCATCACGGGCGCCACGAACGTCAAGACGGGAAAGAACAAGCGCGACCTGGCCGAGCAGCTACGCAAGGACATTCGCGACTTCAAGGAAAAGAACGGTTGCACGCGGGCGGTGATGGTGTGGACGGGCAGTACGGAAACGTATATCAAAGCGAGTGCGGTTCACGAAACGATGGAATCATTCGAAGCTGCAATGGAAGCGAACGATGACTCTATCGCGCCCAGCATGTTGTACGCGTATGCCGCCATCATGGAAGGCGTACCGTATTGCAACGGCGCACCCAATCTCTCGGCCGATTTTCCGGCGCTCGTGCATCTCGCGAACGAACGCGGCATCCCAATTTCGGGCAAAGATTTCAAGACCGGACAGACGTGGCTCAAGACGGTGCTCGCACCGGGACTCAAGGCGCGCATGCTTGGTCTTGCTGGTTGGTATTCCACGAACATTCTGGGCAATCGCGACGGCGAAGTGCTCGACGATCCCGCGTCATTCAAGACGAAGGAAGAGTCGAAGCTGTCTGTGTTGCACACCATTCTGCAGCCGGATTTGTACCCCGAGTTGTACAAGGGCTTCTCGCACGTCGTGCGCATCAACTACTACCCGCCGCGCGGCGACAACAAGGAAGGCTGGGACAACATCGACATCGTGGGCTGGTTGGGTTATCCGATGCAGATCAAGGTCAACTTCCTGTGCCGCGATTCCATCCTCGCTGCGCCAATGGTGCTCGATCTCGCACTCTTCAGTGACTTCGCGCATCGCGCGGGCATGAAGGGCATTCAGGAATGGTTAAGCTTCTATTACAAGTCGCCGCAGGCCGCTGCGGGATTACAACCCGAGCATGATCTCTTCATTCAGCAAACGAAGCTCAAGAACACGCTTCGTCATCTGATGGGGGAAGATCAGATTACTCACCTCGGACTCGAATATTACCAATGATTTTACCGCACAGCCGGTTTCGATCGGCGGCGTGGCTGACTTCACTCGTAGCGGGCGTCACGCTCTCTGCCTGTGACGGCAGTGCTCGGCCGCTTGGAGAGATGCGTCTCGTCACCGACGACTTTGTTATTCGGGTTTCGGTGGATTCGTTGCCGGTGCGTGCACAGGAAACCATTCGGTACCGTGTGGTCGTCAGCGACAAAAAAAGCGGCAAGCCTATCGAGAACGGACAGGGCCGAGTGTTTGCGACGAACGATTCGCGACACACGACCTACAACGGACTCGAACCGGCCAGCGAATTGGGTACGTACAAAACAACGATGAACTTCGTGACCGCCGGGTTGTGGGCGGTCGCGATTCAATTCCGACGCGATTCGACACTCGCATTGCAGAAAACCGAGCAGTGGACGCAGGATGTGTTGGCCGGCGCGCCCATTGGTTCGGGCATAGAAACACCGCAGTCCGATCGCATTAATGCGGACTCGGTCAAGAAGGCGGATTCAGTGCGCGCCGATTCGTTGAAGAAAGCGGCCAGCGGCAAGCCGCCGTCCGGAAAACCGCCGGCGTCCGGCAAGCCGTAATACTGGTCAGACGTCACAACGGCACGCCCCAAGTTTCTCCAACTGAAATCATGCGCCTGTTTCATCGCACTTCGCTCAATCCCGATGCCGTTCTTTCAACGGCCGACAGTTTTTTTTCGGCGTTGAGCCTCAGCAAGTCGGCAACCGATAAGCGAAGCCGCACGTTTCAGGGAGCGTTGGGTGCAATGACCATCAGCGTTCGCATGGAAGGCGGGCATTACACGTTGATTGACGTGGTGACCGATCAGATTGGTGAGAGCCGTCTCGACAAGAACGTGAAGAAATTTTTTGTGGCGGTGCACCGTGCGGCCGAGCCGGCACATCGCGTTGAGGCGGGATACTGAGGCGTAACATCGTGCCGCACGATGGTGTCTCCGCGCGCATCGCAACAAGTGCCGGTGTGCGCACCACGATTTTTCCGCGAATAACCTACGTCGGTAAATCGTCACGGTCTGACAGCTGTCACGACTGCAAGGGCCAGGCCGAGGTAGTCAGCAACATCCCATAGCCGGAGCGTAGACAGGGAACGCAGCAATTCAGGCGGCGGCCATTTATACTTGAAGGCTGCGGGCCAACTCCCTGCGTTGCTCTATCTCCAGTCGCCTCTGCCATACGCGTGAACCGTCCGTCGGATACTCTAACTCGCGAACAAAAGCTCGAGCTCTTCTACTGGATGCGATTGACGCGTTCACTCGAAGAGAAACTCGTCAATTTGTATCGCCAGACCAAAGTTGTTGGTGGACTGTTTCGCTCACTGGGCCAGGAAGCGGACGCGGTTGGTAGCGCGTTTGCACTCGAACGCCGCGACATCATGTCGCCGCTTATTCGGAATCTGGGCGCGATGCTGGTGAAAGGTGCAACGCCACTTGAGGTGCTTAAGCAGTACATGGCGAAGGCCGATTCACCAACGCGCGGACGCGAATTGAACATTCATTTTGGCGACACCGATCGCGGATTTATTGGACAGATTTCGCCGCTGGGCGATATGGTGCCGGTGATGTCGGGCGTGACGTTGACGTTCAAGATGCGGAAAGAGGACCGCGTTGGTCTTGTCTTCGTTGGCGAAGGCGCCACGAGCACCGGCGCCTTTCATGAAGGCATCAACTTCGCGGGTGTGCAGCGATTGCCGTTGGTCGTGGTTGTCGAAAACAACGGCTACGCGTATTCAACGCCCACTGCAAAACAATCGGCGGTCAAGTTTTTTGTCGACAAAGCCATTGGTTATGGTGTTGCTGGCGACCAAGCGGATGGCAACGACGTGCTCGCAGTTTATGACGCGGTAAAAACTGCCGTTGATCGCGCGCGCGCTGGTGGTGGCGTGACGCTGGTTGAACTCATCACGTTTCGTCGTCGCGGTCACGCCGAGCATGACAATCAGAGTTATGTTCCCGCCGGACAAATTGAGGAGTGGGAGAAAACCAACGATCCGCTCGATCGTTATTTGAAAGTGCTCAAGACTGAATACGCGGCAACCGACGCGGAAATTCAGGCAATCTACGATCGCATTCAGTCGGAGATTGACACCGCGACCGACGAAGCTGAAAAATCGGGCACGCCGCATCCGCTCGAAGCACTGGAAGGGGTGTACGCCGATCCACCGCGCGAGCAACCGTTGTGGTTTCGTCGCGATGCCGATGATGCGTCATACGGCACTGAGCGTCCGGAAAGCTGGGGCACGTGGAATGCGACGAAGGGGAGTGCCAGCTGATGTCCGCTGAAATCACGTACCTCGAAGCGATTCGCGAAGCACTGTTTGAAGAAATGGAGCGCGACGAAAACGTGTTCTGTCTGGGTGAAGACATTGGCGCTTTTGGTGGTGCATTCAAAGTGACCGAAGGGCTGATGGCGAAGTTTGGTGAATCGCGCGTCATCGACTCGCCCATCAGTGAAATCGCCATTGTTGGTGCCGCCGCCGGTGCGGGGCACATGGGCATGCGTCCCGTCGTTGAAATGCAGTTCATCGATTTTATCGCGAACGCGTACGACATGCTCACCAACTATGTCGCCACGGCGCGGTATCGCGCGTTTCTGCCGTGCCCAATGGTGGTGCGTGGTCCAAGCGGCGGATATGTGCGTGGTGGTCCTTTCCACTCACAAAATCCGGAAGCGGGATTTATTCACACCCCTGGTCTCAAAGTTGTGTATCCGTCAACGGCCGAAGATGCGAAAGGTTTGATGAAAGCCGCCATTCGCGACGACGACTGTGTGCTGTTTTTCGAGCACAAATATTTGTATCGCCGCATCAAGGGTGTGATGCCTGCGGGCGATCATGTGGTGCCAATTGGCAAGGCGCGTATCGCACGCGAAGGCACCGATGTCTCGATCATCACGTATGCGGCAACCGTCTACAAAGCGTTGGAGGCCGCCGAGCAGTTGGCGGAGCAGGGGATTTCGGTTGAGGTGCTGGATTTGCGCACGCTTGCACCGCTCGACGACGAAGCAATTGTAGCCACCGTCAAGAAAACCAATCGTTTACTGATTGTGCACGAAGACACGCGCACGGGCGGGATTGCGGGCGAGATTACGGCGCGGGTAAGCGAAAGTTGCTTCGAGTGGCTTGATGCGCCCATTCTGCGCGTCACAGCGGCCGATATTCCACTTCCGTACAGCCCTCCGCTTGAGGACTACGTGCTGCCACAGACAGCGGACATTGTCCGGGCGGTCAAACGCCTGGCGAGTTACTGAGCCGCTCGTGACTACGTCCAAGGGACCGGCGGCCTCGCCCCAACCAGACCGTACCGCCCGCGACATTGGCGTCGGATGTTTTACATTCTTCATCGGCGGCGTGAGCGGTGCAATGACCGCGGTGCTGCTGGGCAAGTTCTATTCGGCCTTTTCGCGCGCACCCAGTTGCATGGACATGCCGCTGTGCGACTGGTACCGGTGGGCGTTCTGGGGCGGCATTATCGGATGTGTAACACTGCCGGTGCTGGTGATCATGCGTTTGCGGCGAAAGGACGATCGGTCCGATCGCGCTGCAGGCGAGTCGAGCGATACTTCGAATCGAGGATAGGCGAGTGGCACGCGTTGACGTCATCATGCCGCAGATGGGTGAATCCATCGCAGAAGGCACAGTATCGCGCTGGTTGAAGAAGGTGGGCGACGCGGTCAAACGCGACGAAGCCTTGTTCGAAATTTCCACTGACAAAGTGGACGCGGAAATCCCATCGCCGTCGGCGGGTATTCTCGCTGAGATTCTGGTGGAAGAAGGAAAAACCGTTGGGATCAACACGGTTGTGGCACGCCTCGAAACGGATGCGTCGGTTTCGCTGAGTGCTCCGGCCGCTCCTGCTCCCGTAGAACCCGCGGCCACGGCTCCCGCATCGAGCGCAAAGGTGGTTCCACCCACGGCAATTCCGGCAGCGGAAAAACCACCGCAGCTTTCTGCACCCGCAGGCTCGTTCGAAGACCGCGTGCGCAGCAAATCGTCACCACTCGTGCGCAAGATTGCGGCGGAACATGGCGTTGAAATTGGCGCGATGTCCGGCAGCGGAATTGCTGGACGCGTAACACGCAAAGACATCGAAGCGTTTCTTGCTGATCGTCCGGCAGCCGGTGCAGTGGGCGCATCAATGCACGCGCCGTCTGGAGCCGAGCAGCACGGTCCGCTGCCAACTGCGTGGGCCGGCGATAAAGTCGTGCCCATGTCAAAAATTCGTCGGTTGACATCGGAACACATGACGAATGCGCGCCGCAGCGCGGCGCACGTTACGACCTTCTTCGAAATTGATTTGACGCGTGTTTCACGCGTGCGTGCGCATGTGCGCAAAGACTTCGAAGCGCAAACCGGCCAGAAGCTCACAACACTTCCGTTCATTCTTCAGGCGGTGGCGAAACAGTTGAAGCGGCATCCGGTGCTTAACGCTGCGGTCGCGGGCAACGACGTGATTTATCGTGGCGCAATCAACATTGGAATTGCAGTCGCCCTCGATCCTGTCGGATTGATTGTGCCCGTCATCAAACATGCGGACGAACTTTCGCTGACGGGTTTGAGCCGGAGCGTGAACGATCTCGCCACACGCGCACGTGGCAAGAAGTTGTCACCTAACGAAGTGCAGGATGCAACGTTTACGGTGACGAATCCGGGCGTGTTCGGATCGGTGATGGGAACACCCATTATCCCGCTCGGCACCACGGCCATCCTGGGACTGGGTGCCATCGAAAAACGGCCGAAGGTGATGACGGGCCCCGACGGCGAAGATACGATCGCCATTCGCACTTGTGCCTACTTCTCGCTGTCGTTCGACCATCGCGTGGTTGATGGCGCGGACGCGGACAAATTCATGGTGGACCTCAAGAAAACGCTCGAAACGATTCCCGAAACCGGGTTCTGATGTCGCGCTTGCTGGTGATGTCCGAACGGGCGGTCACCGAAGCCGAACGCGCTGCGTATTTGCAAACGCTGGCTGTCCGTCGCGAACGTGCGGCGGCAGCCAGTGCGAATTTCTGGGTTTTTGAACAAAGCAATGGCCGCGGCCGGTTCCTGGAGTTTGTCGAGGCGGGATCGCCGGTGGCACTGCAGGAGGCGATCTCCGCGGTTGCGGAGGACCGTAACGTTCAAATGCCGATGTCCGTCGTGTGGCGCGAGGCCACTGGCCTCCATTGACTTGCGCGCGTCCGCCAAGGGCGCACAGGAGGGGCACCAATGCTACCTTTCCGGATGCGACTACGTGCGTTACGCGCAACGCGCATTCTGCGCTTCGGAGCACATCACGACGCTCCTAATTTACGGTTCAGGAGGTGTAGTATGCCCGCTCGTTTGGTTCACATTGAGGGCCGGGCCTGGCAGGTGTATCCGTCAGGATTTCTCACGCAATCTGTCGCCGACGAGTTCGGCTTGATTTTCGTTTCGGGGCAGGGCGATCAGCGCGATGTTCGAGTCACGCGGTACTCCCCGGTTTCCACGCGGTCGCGTGAACAGTCGCTGGCCGAATTGGATGATGCGGCATTGGTGAACCTGTTTGACATGTCGCAACCGAGCGCGCGCTCGCCTGAAGCCGGATATCAGACCGGCACGTCAGCGTGAGCACTCCGAATGCTGGCGTGCCCTTTAGTGCGAACCCCGAATTGAGCGGCGAACGCGTTGGGCCATTTGTTGATTTGCAGACGCACACCACGGCCAGCGATGGCGCGCTGTCGCCTGCAGCGGTACTACAGGCCGCCAGTGAAGCAGAATTGGCCGCGATTGCCATTACGGATCATGACACCGTTGATGGTCTGGACGAGGCGATCGAGACTGGCAGACGGCTTGGCGTGCGCGTGGTGCCGGGTGTTGAGCTCAGCACGTATTTCGAAGGCGAAGAAATGCACATGTTGGGGCTGCACATGACCGATCTCGGCGCGCTGACGACTGCACTCCGATCGTTTCGTGTAGGGCGGGTTGATCGTAGCGAAGAAATTGTCGCGATTTTGAATCGCGCGGGGATTCCAGTAACGATGGACGCGGTATTGAAACAGGCGGCGGGTGGTGCCGTTGGGCGTCCGCATATTGCACGCGCGATGGTCGAAGGTGGATGGGTGTCGGAGTTTCGCGAGGCGTTTGACAAATGGATTGGCGCGGGGAAACCCGCATACGTTGCCAAAGAACATTTTGCCGTGACTGATGCGATTCATCTTGTCCATCGTGCGGGCGGAATCGCTGTGTGGGCGCACCCGGGTGAACTTGCAACGCTGGCGCGCACGTCGCGCCTGGCCGTACTTGGGCTCGATGCGGTTGAAGTGTTGCATCCCAGTCATCCGCCGTACGTGCAAAACAAGATTCTGAACGCGGTGAACGAATTGCGCCTGCTGCCAAGCGGTGGCTCCGATTGGCACGGCACGACAGACGGTTATCGTCGGCTTGGCGGGCAACAGGTGCCGCTCGAGTGGCTCACGCGTCAGGATGCGCTGGTTGCATCGCGACAGGCGGTCGCGAGTCGGCCAGAGGTATCGCAGCCATGATCAATCGTCGCGTCACATTGGTCACGGGTGGAGCGCGACGCCTTGGCGCAGAAATTGTGCGTGCCTTTGCGGCACGTGGCGATGCGCTTGTGCTGCATCATGGATCATCGCCCGAAGATGCGGCGCATTTGGCCGCCGAGTTGCGAGCGAGTGGAACGCCGGTGCATGTGGTCGCCGCCGATTTGCGCGACGCAACGGCCGCGGGGAGAATTGTCGACGAAACCATGCAGGCGTTTGGGAAACTGGACGTCGTCGTCAGTTCAGCGTCGTTGATGTTGAATCACGCATTTGATGCAGTAACTCCCGACCAATGGAACGCGGTCAGCGAAATCAATTTGCGCGCGCCATTCTTTTTGTCGCAGGCGGCCGCGAGGGTGATGTTGCCCGGCAGCAACATCATTCACATGTGTGATCATCTCGCCAACGAGGCCCGTTTCCCGCATCTCATTCCGCATCAGGCTACGAAAGCCGGGGTTGCGAATCTTGTTGCAACGCTGGCCGGTGCATTGGCGCCGCGGATTCGCGTAAACGCTGTTGCCCCGGGCCTTGTGCTCAAACCTGTCGATTTTTCGCCCGAACAAGAAACCGCGTTTATGCGCGACGTACCTATGGCGCGCTCCGGAACACCGGCCGACGTGATCCACGCAATTCTGTTTCTGATTGAAGCGAGTTACATCACGGGTACTGTGATTCCAGTGGATGGCGGGCGTCACCTCTGGCGCTAGTTGACGTGATCGACAGCCAATCGCGCGAACCTACACTCACGATCAGAAGGCGCGAGCCGCTGGCGTTGGACCGCATTGTAGTGATCGGCGGGGGATGTTACGGCTCGTGGTACACGCAACAACTGCTTCGTGCGCGGGGCGCCGGTGCATTGGTGGTAAATGAAATCGTGGTGGTGGACCGCAACCCTGTATGTCAGATCATTCAAGCGCGCGATGCTGGCGAGTTTACCAACATGCCACTGCGGGTTGTGACGCGAACGTGGGCTGACTATCTCACGGAATGGCTGTCGTTGGACGAACAGGTGCTTGCGCGACACGCGTTAGTGCCGTCCCCTCTCATGCCGCACCTGTTGCTCGATTGGTTGGTTGCACGCGCCAAGGATCGATGGCCCGAACGCCGCATTCTGGTTGAACCATTGCAACACGCACCGCGCATTCCCTGGGAACGAGCGGCGCCGGATGGTCGTCACTATGTCAGTTTTGCGGAGTGGTTGTGTCCCACCAATTGCGTCGAACCCGCGCTGTGCCCGGCCACAGGCGGGCCACGCAACTGGAGCATGCCGCCCGCAATTCAAGCCTACGTTTCGGCGCGGCCCGCGGACGCTCGGCTGGACGGTCCGATGTTGTTTCACTGCATTCACCGCACGCACGGCGTGGGCATGATCGACGCTGCACCCATTGCCCGGGCCGACGCAGCCATTGCGATTTTGGGAAATGACCGCTCGGTGAATGTGTTGGTGGGCACAGTTTCGCACTGTCACGGCGCTTTGGGCGTGCTCTCCGTACGCTAACTGTTCGCGTGGCCGAGCTCCGCTTCTGTCGCCCCTTTGAGCCAGCCTTGCAAGTGGTGAGATTGCGGAAGCGTGGCCAAGTGGAACGTGTCGCGGTTTCGGCCATGAAATCCATCACAGGACTGCAGTTCTCATGAACACTTCGCACCCTGAATCCATGACGGCTGCTGGATCAGGATCGGACGTCGCCACTGCATCGACGCCGGAAACGGTTGCCATTATTGGTTCGGGGCCGGCGGCGTGGACGGCGGCCATTTACGCAGCGCGCGCGCAATTGAATCCGATTGTGTTTGAAGGCGAACCGGTGGGAACGGAACTGCCCGGTGGTCAGTTGATGCTTACCACTGAAATCGAAAATTTCCCGGGGTTTCCGGAGCAGATTGCCGGGTATGAGTTGATGGATCGTATGAAGGCACAGGCCGTGCGTTACGGAACGCGGGTGGTTTCCGAACGGATCAAGAGTGTGGATTTTAGTGCACATCCATTTGTGCTCACGCCGAATTACAGCGAACCGGTCAAAGCCTTGTCAGCCATTGTCGCCACGGGCGCGATGGCCAAGTGGATTGGGCTCGACAACGAGCTGCGTCTCGCAAAGGTGGGGGGCGGTGTATCCGCCTGCGCGGTGTGCGACGGTGCGTTGCCGGTATTCCGCAACAAGGTGCTAGCCGTAGTCGGTGGTGGAGATACGGCGATGGAAGAAGCCATGTACCTCACGAAATTCGCCAGTGAAGTCATCATCGTGCATCGCCGCGACGCTTTCCGTGCGTCCAAAACGATGGTCACGCGCGTCTTGGCGCACAAGAACGTGCGCGTGCTGTGGAATACCCATGTAACCGACGTACTCGGCGATGACATGATCACCGGATTGCAGCTGGAAGACACGGTGACCGGTGCGAAAAGCGAAATCAGCGTTGGTGGATTGTTTGTGGCGATCGGTCATGTGCCGAACACAGCGTTCCTGAACGGACAGCTGGAATTGACCGATTACAAATACGTGAAAGTGCAATCATGGCGTACGGTGACCAGTGTTCCGGGTGTGTTCGCCGCCGGAGACGTGCTTGACGATTATTATCGGCAAGCAATTACATCTGCTGGCACCGGATGTATGGCGGCTCTGGAAGCCGAACGTTGGCTGGCGCACGAAGGGATCGGTGAATCGCCCGTGCTTGACATCACGATTCCGCCGCAGGTGTTGCCCACGGATACTGTTTTGCGCGGAGAATTTGCGTGATTATTCGCGTCCTCACCGTCGGCATGCTTGAAGAAAATTGCTGGATGGTGATTGATGAGGAAACACGCGACGCCGTTCTGATCGACCCGGGTGAGGAGGGTGAACGTCTACTTGCGGCGGTGGATGCGGAAGGCGCGACGCTCAAAGCGATCTGGTTGACGCACGCGCACTTCGATCATCTCGGTGCAGTGGCGCACATTGTGCGCGAACGGCACGTGCCCGTGTGGCTGCACCCGCTCGATCGTGCGCTGTTCGATTTCGCAGAGCAATCGGCCGCGCAGTTTGGACTGTCCGTCGAGCCGCCGCCACCTCCAACGCACGAGTTGGCGGAAGGGGATACCGTCAGGTTGGGGTCGCACGATTTCCACGTGATCCACCTCCCGGGCCATTCACCCGGACATGTAGGGTTTCTGGGCCACAATGTGTTACTTGGCGGTGACTGCCTATTCGCGGGATCGGTTGGGCGGACCGACCTCCCATTCTGCGATCCGGACATCTTTCAGGACACGTTGCAGCGCATCGCTGCGTTGCCCTCCGCCACGCGGGTGCTGCCCGGTCATGGTCCCGCTACCACGATTGCCCGAGAGCTTGCATCGAACCCGTATCTTCGTCAGTATGCCGCGCGCTAATTGCGTCCATTTCTCACATCCCGACATCCAATGACACGTCTGCACACACCACGCGTATCCACGGCGCGAGCGATTGTTGTGGCATCGCTGCTGGTGCCGTTGGCGAGTTGTCTCAACGCCTCTGACAATAGCAACAATCTTTTTCAATACGGCGCACTCGCCGTTACCGGCTTGGGAGGTGGAACACAGGTTTCGGCCACGGCCAACGGTATTTTTTTCGAAGCGCTCGCTGCGAATATTCCGGACAGCCGAACTGTGCAGAATACCTGTGTCACTGGGGCTGTCGAGAGCACCGCTTCTCCAGCGCAGGGTGAGCTGAAAGCTGGCGCCGCGCTTTCGATGCTGTCAGGTGCGGGAAGCGGTAAAGTCACCACGACGCTGGCGTTCAACAGCCTGAATGTGAGCTACCTGGGTACGGCGGGTTTTACGTACAAGTCCGGCGATAGTGCAACTGTGCTCGTGCCTGGTGAAACGGGCGGGTTTCCGGCTTCATCCGTAACCGTCCGCTTGGCCGAGCCGATTATTCCCGAAGATATTACCGTGCCGAATGCGAGCGCTGATATGCCCGTGCGGTGGAACGTTGGCGATTCGACGTCGGCAATCATTCTGTCAATTCAATACGCGAATCCCGCGAGCTCGGCGTCCGCGAACGAGCAGCTGGTGTGCTCGCTCAAAGATGACGGCAACGAAACGGTTCCATTTTCTTCGCTGGCGCTATTTATAAATTCACCCGCTGACAAACGGGCAGTGAGACTCACGCGTTGGCGCACCAGTGTCGTGCAACCCACCGCGCGTTCTGTCTTGCACATTGTTTCAAGCACCGACTCGGCTGCAAAGCTGAAGTAGGCGCTCAAAACATTCGTTCACCTCCCACTCGTTTTCCTGTGACCGCCCAGAATACTCGCACCGAAAAAGACCCCCTCGGCGAACTGCAAGTTCCGACTGATGCGCTCTACGGCGTGCAAACGCTGCGCGCCGTGCAGAACTTCCCGATCAGTGGGTTGATGCCGCTCGAGCCGTTCGTCATCGCGCAGGTGTGGATCAAACGCGCGGCGGCAACTACGCACAAGGAAACCGGTCGGCTGGACGCGAAACTCGCGGACGCGATCATTGCGGCAGCTGACGAAGTTCTTGGCGGTCAACATCGCGATCAGTTTGTCGTCGACCCGTATCAGGCGGGCGCTGGAACGTCGCACAACATGAACGTGAACGAAGTGCTGGCCAATCGTGCCAACGAACTGTTGGGATCGACGCGTGGTTCGTACAAACCCGTGCATCCCAACGACCATGTGAACATGGCGCAGAGCACCAACGACACCATTCCCACCAATATTCGTCTGGCCATTTTGCGCCAGTTGCCGGATCTCGTCCAAGCGGTCGAACTGCTGCGCGACAATATGGCAGCGAAGGGCACGGAGTTTGACGGCATTGTCAAAGCGGGGCGCACACATTTGCAGGACGCGATGCCAATTCGTCTTGGGCAGGAATTCACGGCGTACGCAGGCACCTTGGATCGCGCGCGTCGTCGCCTTATTGAGGCCGCGGACTATTTGCGCGACCTGGGCATTGGTGGATCGGCCGTTGGAACGGGTGTGACCGTTGAACCGCAGTATCCGGCGCTGATGGTCAAAAATCTCGTGGCTCTCACCGGCATTGCGTTGCGCGTTGGTCAGGATCGCATCCAACTCATGCAGAGCATGGGTGATGCCGCGGGATTTTCCGCTTCATTGCGTGGACTGGCAATTGATCTCTCCAAAATGACGAGCGATCTTCGCCTGATGGTGTCCGGACCGCGCACCGGACTCGATGAAATTCAGTTGCCCGCCGTACAGCCGGGTTCCTCCATCATGCCGGGAAAAATCAATCCGTCCATCCCGGAAATGGTCAACCAGGTCTGTTTCCAGGTGATCGGATGCGACACAACCGTGGCCATCTCGGCCGAACATGGACAGTTGGAACTGAACGTGATGATGCCGGTCATCGCGCACAACGTTCTGTTATCCATGAAGATCATGACGAACGCCATTAACGTGCTCGCGACCAAGTGTGTTGCGGGCATTACCGCGAACGAGAAGATGTGTTCGTACTGGGTCGAGCGCTCGGCGGCATTGGCCACGGCGTTGGCTCCGCAAATTGGTTACGCGGCGGCCGCAGACATTTCCAAACGTTCCGTAAAGAGCGGCGATCTAATTCGTGACCTCGTCCGAAAGGAGCAGATCATTCCTGAGGACGAGATCGACCTGGTGCTCGATCTTCGCAAGATGACCGAGATCGGTGTGCCCAGCGGTAAGCACGGATCGGTCGCGGGGGGATGAAGCGCGACTGAGCGGGGGTGAGCAGGGAAACCCCCGCCGCGTGGAAGCCGTACAGGCGGACTGACCTCGTGTCGTCCGCCTGTTCTGCCTTTACCGGATGCCCTCCATGGAAACGCTGCTGCAGGACGTGAAGTACGCGGTGCGCACACTGCGCAAAAGCCCGGCCTTCACCGCAATTGCCGTGTTGTGTCTCGCGCTGGGTATCGCGACCAACACGACATTGTTCTCCTGCTTCAATGCAATCGTCCTGCGTCCTCTTCCGTTTGCCGATCCCGATCATCTGGTGGCGGTGTGGGATCAGAATCCCAAGAACAGCAACGAGCGCGCGACCATTTCGTATTTGAACTACGTCGATTGGCGGGATCAAACGACGTCGTTCAGTGATCTCGCGGGGTACGAGCAACGCAGTTTTGCAATCACGGAAGGTGATGAACCGGTTCGGTTGAATGGACAACTCATCACGGCAAATCTGTTTCCGATGTTGGGTGTGCAACCACAAATTGGCCGGTTGTTTCGCGCCGACGAAGACAAGGCGGGCGCGGCCGGTGTAGCTATTCTGAGCGACGCCGTGTGGCGCCGTCAGTACAATGCCGATCCGAAAGTATTGAATCGCGTGATCTCGATAAATTCGCTGCCGTACACTGTTGTTGGTGTCATGCAGCCGCTGTTCAAGTTTCCGCAGAACAGCGAAGTGTGGGTGCCGATGGCTCCGCTCACGGCCACCAGCCTGCGCACGCAGCGCGAAGTGATCATGCTTGGCCGGCTCAAGAACAATGTCACGGCCGAGCAGGCCAACCGTGATCTTGCCAACGTCTCTCTGCACCTGAATCAGCAATACGGTGTGACGAAAACCGAATTCATTGGCAAGACACGTTCGATCAAGGACGAATTTGCGGAAAATGATGTCACGCTGATCACGTCAACGATGATGGGCGCGGTGACATTCGTTTTGCTGATTGCGTGTGCAAACGTTGCCAATCTGATGCTCGCGCGCGCCGCCGGACGCCAGCGTGAAATTGCAGTGCGCACGGCCATCGGCGCGAGCCGCATGCGAATTGTGCGACAGATGTTGACGGAATCGATTATCCTGGCGGGCATTGCGGGAGCACTGGCGATTCCGTTGTCGTGGGAAGGAATTCGCCTCATTCAAATGGCGATTCCCGCCGAGAATCCGATGCCCTACTACATGGAGTTCTCGATCGACAAGGTGACGCTGATTTACACGATTGCCGTGTCGCTGTTGGCGGGAATCGCGTTCGGATTGGCGCCCGCGTTGCAATCGTCAACGGGCCGGTTGCACGAAACGCTCAAGGATGGTGCGCGCGGCGCAGGTGGAAGTGCACGACACAATCGCGTGCGCAGCGCACTGGTGATCGCGGAGATTGCCCTATCGCTGGTGTTGTTGGTTGGCGCGTCGTTGTTCATGCGTTCGTTTGCGTCGCTGCAAGGAACGGGTGTTGGTTTTGACACCAACAAGATCATGGCGATGCGCTTTTATCTGCCGGGCACGCGGTACGATGCAGCCAGCGCGAAGCGGGCAGCGGTTGAAGATCTCATTCGGCGCGTCGAAGCCATCCCGAATGTTGAATCGGCCACCATTTCCAATCTCATTCCAATGGAAGACGGTGGTGCGGGCAGTGGCGTGATCATCGACGGATCGCCCGTGGAGGAAGGCAAGGAACCGTTCGCGAGGTGGACGGGAGTTGCGGGACACTGGA
Source organism: Gemmatimonas sp. (assembly GCA_040004335.1). Classification (GTDB taxonomy): domain Bacteria; phylum Gemmatimonadota; class Gemmatimonadetes; order Gemmatimonadales; family Gemmatimonadaceae; genus Gemmatimonas. The sequence continues at coordinate 6,818 of JBDUBA010000274.1, read as the reverse complement.
CGGAAACGTTTGGTCTCAAGATCAAGAGCGGACGAACGTTCACCGAGACGGAAGCCCGCGACAGTTCGCGCGTTGCCGTCATCGATGAAATCATGGCCAATCGCTTCTGGAAAAAGGGAAACGCACTCGGACAACGGTTCCGGCTCACCAACGACACCACGCGCGCGTGGTTCACGGTGATCGGTATTGCACCCACCATGCAAATCGACCAACTCGGCGGCACTGGCGCGGTGGCGCCAAACATCTTCCTGCCCTACCCGTTTCTGCTCGCGCGGAATCACGGCTTGATGGTCCGCGTTCGGAGCGGCGCCGCAACCGGAGTGACCAGCTCCGTGCGCGCAGCCATTCGAGCGTCAGACGCTGCAATTCCTGTCTTCAGCGTTGCGTCAATGGAGAAGGTCCGCGAGCTGAGTTACTGGCAGTACAAATTGTTCGGAGCGATGTTCGGTACGTTTGGCGCAATTGCCTTGTTCCTGGCCGCAATCGGAGTGTACGGCGTCATTTCGTACGGCGTCTCGCAACGCACGCGCGAGATCGGTGTGCGGGTTGCGCTTGGCGCGCAGCGAACCGATGTGATGCGGTTAGTGGTGCAGCAGGGAATGGTGTTGGCTGGAATGGGAATCGGACTGGGCCTGATTGGTGCATTTGGCGTGACCCGGGTGGTCTCGAGCTTGCTGATCGGTGTTTCACCACAAGACCCGCTGAGTTTTCTGGCGGTGTCGGGGTTTCTCGCCGGTGTAGCGCTGATCGCGAGCGCTGTGCCAGCTCGACGTGCCACCAACGTCGATCCCATCATCTCGCTTCGTGCCGACTAGAATCAGTCCGGCCAAGCTCGTGGCTTGTGGCTCGCTTACGACTACCCTAGACTCGTAAGCATGCGGATTACCACGTGGGCCGAGTACGGTCTGATCTGCGCCCTCCATTTGGCGCGCAAAAAAAGCGAAGGCCCGGTAACGGGCCGGGACATCGCGGAAGCTGAAAAATTGCCCGCCGACTACGTCGAACAGATCATGCTTCGTTTGCGTCGTGCCGAAATTGTGCGCAGCACGCGAGGTGCCAGGGGCGGTTACATGTTGGCGCGACCGCCGCAGCAGATCTCCGTCAAGGACGTGCTGCAAGCCTCCGAATTGGCCACGTTTGATCTGCACTGTATCAGCCACCCCGTGAATGAAGAACGATGCGCCGACAGTGGCGATTGCAGCATACGTCCCGTCTGGATTTTGCTGCAGCAGCGGATTGACGAAGTTCTGGCCGGGGTGCTGCTGAGTGACTTGCTTGCGCCCGAAGCGATGGTACGAGACCGCGTTGGCCTCGTGAATTTGACCCTTGCCTCTGGCGCACGCCGCCCGGGAGCGTTGCCCGTGTTGCAGGGATAAGCTGTCGCCAATGTCAATTCTGAACGAGTGGCGGATGGCGCGCGAACGGCGCAAACGGGCCGGCGTGTATCTGGAAGCTATTACTCAGCATGTGGCATCCGCGGACATCGAATGGCTGACCAGGCTGACGTCTGACTGCAACGAGCGGTTGGCCGCCCGAGAACTGCAGTTCGCGCGCCGCGCCATAGGATTGATAGTCGCGGAGCGCGATGCGCTGGATGACCGAACGGCGTCAGACGTGGCGCATCAGCTGGCGGGTGTAATCAGCGCCGAGGCGCGCCAGGACGCGGCGGCTGGACGGGCATGGAGCGAACGGTGGCGCGCGTACACCAGTGCGTTGGCCGCGCGCGGCAGCACCGAATCGCCAGCCGCGCGACTGGCCAAGGTGTTGCTTTCTGGAGGTAACGTCGAGCAGCCGACACATGACCAGTTGATTCGCGCAACGCAGTACGTGCTTGCGGTCCGAGCTGCAGCGAATGAAGCGCTGCGCACTGCCTACGGCTCGGTGAGTTTGCCGGAAGATGTCCGGCCGTCGGCACTAGGCGCGATGGGGCGTTAGTTCACACGACCGATCGAAAAAAGGCTGCCCCGGAAAGAGGGCAGCCTTTTTCTTATGCCAGAGGCGAGACTCGAACTCGCACACCCTTGCGGATACTGCGACCTGAACGCAGCGCGTCTACCAATTCCACCACTCCGGCAACTCTCTGCAAACGATGGGCTGTTTACAGCAGGGAGGCGAAGTTAGGCAGGTTACCCCTGTGAAGTCAACGCGTTGACACCGCACCGCCATGTATTGGCTGAAGGGGTCCCGGGCGGAGCACAAATGTGACCGCAGCATGTGTGACGTGGTTGACAGACCGCTGTCGGCGCACGAGGCTTGTGGCGCACCCGCGCTGACCCTGCTGGCGGCCAATTCCACCCACAACGGAGTACCCATGCGCTGGAAAGCTTTTGCTGGACTTCTGGTAGTGTTTGCGAGTGGGTGCCACCTGGCTGGTCCGCCCGATGCTGAAGGGTTACGGCAGGGGCAGTATCGTGTGCAATTCGACGTCGCCGCTGGGACAGGAGTTCCATCCGTTGTCGTTGGGCATCACGACTTTACCTTCCAGGTCGTTGAGCCATCCACATTCAAGGTTTCGTTCAGATTGGTGTCGGCCATACTCGGGAGCAATTCGTTTTATCTGAATTCCGACCTCAACGAGACGATCCCCGGTGATGCCGAGTGGACCATCTCCTGGCGATTGGCGCAAAACGACGATTACCGTGTCAGTGTCGTGATGAGAGAGGAGGGTGCCGGCCAGTACTCCGTTCCCTCGGGCTGTCACATCTTCAACCAGGCCAATACGGTCGACTACGTCGGTACGGGCTGCTTGGTGCAGCGCGCGGACACCAAGGGGACCAACTGACCTCAAGCCAATTCCCTTGATTCCATGGCGTAGCGAGGGGCGTGCACCTGCCGACATTGAAGATGGATGAAAGTGTACCTCGTGAGCATGAATCAGTGTTCGTTGAGACTTAGGCTAGCCGCTTCTCGCCTGTGCGCCGCTAGTCTAGGTTTCGCAATGGAATGAAAAAGCCAATCGAACAAGACGAAGACGTCATCGAGCTGATCGCGCGTAACAAACGTGCGCGCCATGACTATGAGATTCTCGATACCTGGGAAACCGGTGTAGTGCTGGCCGGTACGGAGGTCAAATCGCTCCGCGAAGGGAAAGCCAACCTGACCGACGCGTTTGGAGTAATCAAGGACGGCGAAGTCTTTTTGCTCAATTTGTACATTGGCGGCTACGCGCACGGCAACAACTTCAATCATGAACCAACGCGCACGCGCAAGTTGCTGCTGCATCGGCGCGAAATTCGTCGGTTGATTGGTGCAGTCGAGCGCCAGGGTCTCACATTGGTCCCGCTCGACCTGTATTTCAAGAAGGGTCGTGTAAAGGCCCGACTTGCGTTGGTGCGTGGCAAGAAGCTGCACGATCAACGCGAAGACTTGAAAAAGAAGGATCATGAGCGCGAAATGCAGCGCGCATTGCGGAGTCGCTAGCAACGATGTTGATCGCATTGTGTCTGCTCCTCCAGGTTGGTGGCGTAACGGCCCAATCGACGCGTGTGCCTGCAACGTCGCCACGTACCATGCAGGCCCAGCCGCAAACACCGCCTAAAACCTCGATACAACCGCCGGTGCAGAAAGGCGCCAAGGATTTACGCCATCGCGTAGTGGTCGTCGATGCCGGGCACGGTGGTCCGGACAACGGCATGAGTGGACCGTTGGGCGTGGCCAAAAAAGTGCGCGAGAAAGACATTACGTTGGCGGTGGCGCTGCAATTGCAGAAAGCGCTGGAAGAGCGCAACGTTTCTGTGGTCATGACGCGGACACGTGACACGTTGATTGCGCTGCACGATCGCGGAACGATGGCGAACACGGCAAAGGGCGATCTGTTTATCTCGGTGCATGTGAATGCGGCGAATCCGAGGTGGAATCAACCTGCAACTGCGCGCGGATTCGAAACGTATTTTCTAGCCGAGGCCAAGACGGAAGATGAAAAACGCGTCGAGGCAATGGAAAACGAGTCCATTCGTTTCGAGACGAATGTCCCAACGGATAAAGATGATCCACTGGGTTTCATCATCCGCGACATGGCGCAGAACGAACATTTGCGAGAGTCGTCGTTGCTGGCCAACCTTGTACAAACACAACTCAAGGCAATTCATCCGGGTCCCAATCGAGGTATTCGGCAAGCGGGATTCAGCGTGTTAGTGCGTGCCTTCATGCCCGCGGTCCTGGTCGAAGTTGGATTTGGTTCGAATCCCGCCGAGTCGGCGTATATGACCAATCCAGTGCGTCAAAAAGAACTTGGCGTGGCCATTGCCGACGCCGCCGTGGCGTATCTGATGCAGTACGAAAAGAAAGTGGGAGGGGGCACGCCGTGACAACGGCGCTGCCCACGACGAACACCCATACAATTGCGGCGCCACACGTGCGAGGTCCGTTGGGTGTTGCATGCGCCGGATTGCAATTTCGAAATCCGGTATTGCTTGCTTCGGGTACGGCTGGCTTCGGCGCTGAACTCGATGATGTGATGGATCTGTCCGCTGTTGGCGGGCTGTGTACAAAGGCGGTCAGTGTTACCCCGCGCAAAGGCAATCCAGCGCTCCGCGTGAGCGAATTTGCCGGCGGCATGATCAACGCAGTCGGACTGGCAAATCCCGGTTTGGAAGAGGCGCGTCGAACCGATGTGCCGTTCATGTCGAGCGCGCATCCGGGAACGCGCGTTCTCGTGAACGTCGTTGGCAGCGTGCTTGAAGAGTTTGCCGAAGTAGTTGCGGGCCTTGAGGACGTCGCGGGAATTGATGCGTTTGAACTCAATGTGAGTTGCCCAAACGTCAAAAAGGGTGGCCTGGAATTTGGTGCCGATCCTGTTGCGTTAACGGCACTCATTGACGGAGCACGGCGGGCCACAAAGCGACCGCTGTTCGTCAAACTTTCGCCGACGCTGGGCGCGGCCATTGGTGATACCGCGCGGGCGGCCGTGGATGCTGGCGCCGACGCGATCACGCTCGTGAACACCCTGCCGGGAATGCTGGTGGATGTTGAGCAGCGCAAACCGAAATTGAGTTTTGGATCGGGCGGCGTGAGCGGTCCTGCGCTGTTACCGATTGGCGTGCTGGCCACATGGCGCGTGCACCAGGCGGTGCAGGTGCCGCTTGTAGGATTGGGCGGTATCTCGACGGGCGAAGATGCGCTGCAATACATGCTGGCGGGCGCGTCATTGGTTGGTGTTGGTACCGCGTCCCTGCGCGATCCGCGTGCGCCTGCACGTATTGTGCGCGAGATGCAACGCTGGTGTGAGCGTCACAACGTTTCCGACATAGCGTCGGTCACGGGAACCCTGAACTTTCCGAAATGACCAACACCATTCCGATCGTCGCACTTGATGTGCCAACGCTGGCTCAAGCGCACAAGATTGTCGCGCAGCTCGACGATGAATGCGATTTTTACAAAGTGGGACTCGAGCTCTATTCAGCGGAGGGGCCAGCGATTGTACAGTGGTTGCGTGGTGAAGGAAAACAGGTGTTTGTCGACCTCAAATTGCACGACATCCCGAACACGGTGCAAAGTGCGGCGCGGAGTGTCGCGCGGCTTGGAGCATCCTTGTTGACAGTGCACGCGAGTGGGGGCGCGGCAATGATTGCGGCCGCGGTACAGGGCGCGTTCGAAGGATCGATTGACTCGGCGCATCGCAACAAGGGTTCAAGCAGCATCACGGCGCACGGCTGCGGAATTCTGGGTGTCACCGTACTCACGAGCATGAATGCCACGTCGCTCGGGGAGGCCTGGGGCCGCGACGGGTTGGATGTGGCCTTCGAGGTGACCCGACTGGCCGGATTTGTGAAGAAAGCCGGTGGTCTGGGCGTGGTCTGCAGCGGGCATGAGCTCCGGCCGCTGAAGTCGGCTTACGGAGCCGAGCTGGCGGCGTTGGTTCCCGGTATCAGATTGGCCGGTGGCGCCGTGCACGATCAGCAGCGGACAATGACGCCCAGCGAGGCGGCTGGCGCTGGGGCCGATTATCTGGTTCTCGGACGGGCCGTGACGGCGGCGCCGGATCCGGCGGAGGCGATGGCTGCCGTTTGGGATGCGTTGGGAGCGCGATAGTCGGTTGCTACCAGCTTGACCAACAGGTAAAGCGTTCGCCATTGGGCACGCCCCACGAATTCAGGATTGCAGAATTGAGAATTCGGAGTACAGAATTCACTCGTCACGCAGCTTGCGGGGAAGGACTAACTCCGCTAAGCTCAAAGGCTTGACCCGATTTGCCGACCCGTCGGCCCTTCTCGCATACCTGCGCGGGATCCTCGGACTTTGTCCGAGTGATGCATCAGGTGTGATGAAACCATCAGAAATCCTGCCGGCCAACTTGTTGGTGCGGGAGATTTCATCGGCGCCAAACGCCGAAGGTGACACGTGAAAGTAAGAAGCAGCGTGAAGCCGATCTGTGAGTACTGCAAAGTCGTGAAACGACAGGGCGTGACTCGCATCATCTGCAAGCGCAACCCGAAGCACAAGCAGCGTCAGGGCTAAAGGAGCATATAACTCATGGCCCGTATCGCTGGTGTCGATCTCCCTCGCGAAAAGAAGGTTGAGATCGGATTGACGTACATTTTTGGAATTGGTCGCCAGACGGCGCTCAAGATCCTCGAGGCCGCCGGCGTTTCGCTGGCGTTGCGCATCAAGGATCTCAACGACGCGGATGTCAACAAGATCCGTCAGGAAATCGAGCGCAACTATCGCGTCGAAGGTGCGTTGCGCACTGAGACGGCGATGAACATCAAGCGCCTGATGGACATTGGATCGTACCGTGGCACGCGCCACCGTCGGGGCCTTCCGGTCCGCGGTCAGCGCACGCACACGAACGCGCGCACCAAGAAGGGGCCGCGCCGCGC
>JBDUBA010000251.1:0-8403 GCA_040004335.1 Gemmatimonas sp. | reverse complement strand
CCGAGGCGCTGGTGCTTGAGCTCACCGAAAGCAGCGCCATGGTTGACGGCGACGTTGCCATTGAAACGCTCAAAGCGTTGAAATCACTCGGACTGCAAATTGTGGTGGATGATTTCGGTGTTGGGTACGCGTCGCTCAGCTTCCTGCGCGAAGCACCGGTGGATGGACTCAAGATTGACCGCCGCTTTGTCACCAATATGCTCGCCGATTCGCGTGATGCTGCCATTGTTGGTGCGCTGGTGCGGCTCGGTCGAGGTCTCGGTTTGCGTGTGGTCGCAGAAGGGGTCGAAAGCCTCGAGCAATCGCAGCGCTTGCAACGTTTGCAGTGTTTTGAACAACAGGGTCGCCACTTTAGCGATGCCCTGTCGGCGCCGCAGTTTGATGCCTTGTTGGCGGCATCACCGATAGCGGCAGCGGCCGGAAACCGTGGATGGGCGGGATAGCAGCTCGGCGTTCAGCTCGATTCGTGTTGCGAAAAACAAAAGCGGACGCCGAGTGGCGCCCGCTTTGTGTTTTTATGCGATGTACAGTGGAGCGTAAGGGGTTCGAACCCTTGACCTCTGCCTTGCAAAGGCAGCGCTCTCCCAACTGAGCTAACGCCCCGATATCCCGTTATTGCAGCCCTACTCTCAGAACTGCGCGTTGCCGATACTACCCTGACAATGCACCACAACCTAAAAGGAGTAGGCCTGATGCAGAAGCCCCGCAGCACAAGCGAAGCACTTTTCTGGCTTTCACTTGTGTTTCTGCTCTGCATCTCGATTGGAATGGCGGCGACGTCCCTGCTGTGGCCTCTCAGTTGGGATGAAGGGATCTTCGCCTGGATTGGGGGAATTCTGGCGCACGGCGGTACTCCGTACGTGGACGCGTGGGATGTCAAAGGGCCCATCGCTTATTTCGGCTACGCGTTGGCCAACACACTGCTTGGATCGTCAGCGCACGCCGTCCGCATTCTCGATCTGCTACTCACGATCGTGGGCACCGCGTGTGTGCATCGTTTGCTGCAACCTTTGGTAGGTCATCGGGCCGCGTGGATTGCGGCGCTGCTGCTTTTTGTTTCGGTTCTTGGCCAGGGTTACAACGTGAATGGCCAACCTGATTTGTGGGCCGGTTGGTGCCTGGTGTTCACCGTGAGTTTGATGACCGTTCCTGCCTCCGCCATGCGCGTAACATTTGGCGCGATGTTGTTGGGAATTGCGGTGCTCATCAAACCCACGTACGCGGCCATGGGATTGTTGCTGGTTATCCCCATCGTGTACAGCGAGGGCCGAAACTGGAAAGCGTATCCACGCTTTGTTTTGGCGATAATTGTTGGAGGCACCATTCCACTCGCGTGCTGCGCGGCGTGGTTCTGGTCGCGTGGCGCGTTGCAGGAATTCTGGGATGCGTACATCAGCTTCAACGTCGAGTCGGGCGCTTCGAATGCGCACACGTTGTCCGGTGTCGCCGTGCCGATGGTCGGATTTCTAGGCAATCATCGCGCGATTATGGCGGCTATTCCAGCCATCTGCTTTGGATTGCTGGCGCACTTCAAACCGAGTGCGACGTCAATTCCCGTCTGGAAAACTCGCCTGCTGGCCACCTGGATCGTGACACTGCTGGCGTTGGTCATTCTTCAGAATCGCTGGTTCACATATCATTGGGCTCCAATGTTTCCACCGCTCGCGATTGCCGCCGCCATTGGATTTCATCGACTGCTCGCGTGGCAACGAAACGGCGAAAGCGTTCGAATGGCCCGCTGGATTGCGATTACTGGCGTAGCACTCATTACCGCCGGTGCGTCGTTGTCGCCCATCCGCCAAATATCGCGCGCGTTTCAGCTCGTCACGCATCGAATGACCACCGATGATTTCCTGCTGGCCTTCAATGACTATCCGGGAGAATTTACCGCGCGCGACGTAAAACTTGCGTCGCAGTACATCAAGAAAAACACGCTGCCTTCTGACTTCGTATTTGTGTGGGAGGATCCCAACGTCAACGTGTTGAGTGGCCGACGCACGCCCGGAAGATTTGCGTTCTGGACTCCACTGATTTCGGCCGGCGCAGCCATGACCTCAACCCGCTACGAGGCGAATCGGGCTGAGTTCTTTCACGCACTTGAACGGCGCCGTCCAGCACTGCTGTTGATGGAGCGCGCGGCCTGGCGTGGTGGCAACGAGCGCACGATTGCAAACGTACCGATGAAATTTCCGGCTTTCGTGTTATGGGTTGACGCGAATTATGTCGAAGCCGACTCGGCGGGAAATTTTCTGGTGTTCAGACCACGATGACGCAACAAGCGTTCACGGACTGCGTGACACACAATGAACCACGTTTATCGGTCACATCGTACGGACTCCGCCAACGGATGCGCTTCGCCCTTGGTACGTGCCTCCAAGAGTTCCGCCGCCAGCATTGAGAATGTGATGCCGTTGCCGCCGTAACAGGCTGCCACAAACAAATTCGGCTTACCGTTGACCGGACCAATTCGCGGAAGTGCGTCAGCCGTTTCGCCGAACGTCCCGGCCCACGAATAGGCCGCGTCCAACCGGAGGTGCGGCATGAGCGCCCCGACCTTCGCAATGAGTCGTTCGACCTTTTTGTCAATGCGGCGGTCGCGCGCCATGGGTGTACGAAATCGATCGTCTTCGCCACCAACCAGCACGCGGCCATCCGGTGTTGTACGCAGATAGAGGTACGGACGCCCTGTTTCCCAGATAAGACAATTCTGCGGCCAGAGTGTGTCGTTGGCAGCGACCGGTTCGGAGACCATCGCGTAGGTGTTTCGCAAGCTGGCGGGTCGACCCGCCAGCCACTGCGTGCTCTCGTATCCCGTTGCCGCAATGACACTGCGCGCGCGCACGGCGTGTCCAGAATCGGTAGTGATGATCACGTCATCGCCCCAATCGTGTCCCAACAACACATCACACACTGGCACGCGATCATACACGCGTGCCCCCAGTCGTACGGCCTCACGCAGCAATGCGTGCGTGAACAAGTAGGGATCACACTCCGCACTATCCACTGACCGAATGGCACCTGGACGCGTGATACCGTACTCCCGACGAAGATCGTCGGCGGACAACCATTCGACAGCAAAACCGGCGCGCTCCCGAAACGTGAAGTCGGCGTGCAGCCCGCGCAGATCGCGCTTGCTGCTGGCCAATTTCAGGGTCGGTCGTTGCGGAGCATCCGTGAGCAGTTGTTGGCCAAGTTGAACGAAGCTGGCAACGGCGCGCCGAGTTCCGTTCTCGATTTCGAGCGCCAGCCTTTCACCGAAACGACGCGCAAGTTGGACCGCCGGAAGGTCGAGTTCCGATTGAACAAGCGCGGTCGTGGCAGAAGTACTTCCGCTGGCGACTTCTCGTTTGTCAATCACAATCACTTCGCGACCCAATGACGCCAGCCGATGTGCGAGAATAGCGCCGGTAATTCCACCACCGAGGACGACAAACTCTGTGCTCGTGGATGCAGTGAGCGCCGGATACACATTCGGCAGACCGTCCTTGATGGGCCAGAACGGGCGGCCGGTGTGCAGTTTCATAGCTCTCCATAACCACGTCAGTGTCGCGCGTTCCGCTAGGTAACTGATGTCACACGATTCGAGCTCTTTGTCACCTCGCGCGCTGTTGTTCTTGGTTTGCATTGACATTCGGTTCGGCAATTGTTCTTGCGCGTTTGGTCACGAGACTCTGCTTGATGCTCGTGATTATGCGGATTAGCCTGGCGCCGAGAGCGGCCGGACACGGTATGCCTCTCCACGAGCGGACCTCACCGTGCCCGCGCGGCAAGCCGCGTGGGCACGGCTCAGAGGCTCGCTGCGAGGCACACCGCGCCCGACCTTGGGTTACCAACTACCGAAAGCCAACACATCGCCGTCTGCGAACTAAAGTGTGTGCAACGCGCTACGCGCGATTGCCGTCACAGAATTCGCTTGTAAGACCCAAACAAAAGCGAAACGCGGGAGAGGGACGGCGCGAATTGCGTCACGTGCAGGTTTGCGCAGAACATCACTTGGGGTCGCGCGCCAACTGCACGCATAGGAGTGCGCGAATTGTTTGGATTGATTGAGATTCTGCTCGGAGTATCGTCGGGAGGGGCCGTGGAGTCTCTTCAGCGACTCTCTGAACTCCGCTACGCGCGCAGCGCGTCGCGGGGTGAGGTCTAGTCGGTGGAGAGACTCCACGGCCCCGACACCCGCGCCGAAAACACCATTCACACCAATCAAAAAAGCGGGCAGAACCAATTTGGCTCTGCCCGCTCCACCACAAGATGCAAACCCGCGAAACTATTCGTGAGCCGGTAGCGGCTCCATCGTACGGGGATCAACCGGAACCTGTACTTCGTCTTTCGCCGGCGTGGTCATCATGAACACGCGCATGACCGGGAACGCATCCATGAACGAGATGTAGCAGATGCCCCAGAGACCAAGCAGTCCGGCGAACACGCCGAATTCATAAAGGCCCAAGGGAAGGCTCGTGACTTCACCGTAGATGGATGGATAAACCTCGATGTAGCGATGCAACCAGAGACCAATCAACGTTGCGGTTGCGAACAAGACAAATGTTGGCAGATACACCTTGGCCGCTTTCGAGATCAGACCGAAAAACGGCAGGACAAACATCAGAATGGGAATCAACTGCGTGACCTGCTTCCACGGCCCGATCAGCCGCAGCCGGTAGAAGAACGTTTCTTCCGGCATATTGCCGTACCAGATAACAAGGTACTGCGCAAAGCTGATGTAACCGATGAACGCGGTGAACGCGAAGCCAAGCTTGCCCAAATCCCAGAAGTGGTCAGTGGTAATCAGATCGTCGGCCTGAAGGTGCTTCTGCCACCACATGCACAGCAACGCCAGCAACATCAGCATGCTCTGCCAGGCGCCCATGAAGACAATCCAGGCGTACATCGTCTGCTGGAAATGCAGGCTGATGGTCATGGAGTAGTCCCACGCCATGACACACCAGCCGACGACGAACGCGATACAAACGGCGACACCCAACTTGCCCTGCGTGCTGTGTTGCGAGTGCAGCTCACGACGTTCGTCGCCAAAGCCCTCGCGCATTTTGGCGCGGAATCCTGCGGCCCACTTTGCACCGTATTCCGGAAGCACCGCCACGTCCATCCGCACTGAATTCCAAACGAACCGCAGCATGAGCAGCATCATCGCACCAAACAACACGACGCCGCGTACCCAGAAAAATGTTGGATTAAGGTAGGTCGCCTTTTCCTGAACGGTGACGACTTCCTTGGCCCACGAGAAAATGTAGGGCCTACCGACGAACAGAATCAGCAACAGCAGGATGAATGCGACGGGCAGAAAGGCAACGAACCCCTCGGCAATGCGAATAACACCGCGTGACCAACGTGCCGTCGTAATGCGTTGCACTGCTGCGAACGCGACACCAGCGGTGGCGATGGAGGCGAAGAAGCTCCAATTAAACATCAACGCGTGCCAGGCACGAGCCTGACCGGTGGCTGCACCGTACGCGAAGATGCCCATGCCGACAATCGCCAAAACGATGCTCGCCATCTTGAGCGAACCCGGAATTGGTTTGCCCTGCAGGCGACGCGCGAATTCGTCGCGCGTTGGATAGTGATGATGAGCGCCGCTCACTATTGCTTCTCCTTGTGTTCAGCAGCCGCACCCTTGGCCGGATACGTGGCTGAATTGACGCCCATGCTACCAGGCGTTGGCGTAATGTCGGGCTTGAGGAACGGCGCTGGAATTGTTGGTGCGGTGTGGCTCGCGCGCGGAACCGTTGTTCCGTTTTGTCCTGCGTAGCCGGCTCGCGTGGTGTCGGCCTTGAAGGCGGTTTTGCCTTGCAGCGAGCGCACGTAGTTCACGATATCCCAACGATCCATCTGATCGATACGCGCATAACTCGGCATCGACAATTTTCCGTTGCGAATCATTCCCCAGATGTAGCCGTCCGTGCGATTCCTGGTGAGTGTATCAACCAAGCTGGTTGCGAATCCATACTTTGCCATGGGCGACGTCATCATGCCGGCGCCACCCATTCCGTGACACGTCGCGCAGTTGATCTGAAATTCGAGCCGACCGTTTGCGACGGAGCGCTCATCAACCGCGACCGGATTTGGAATGGGCGAGAACGAATCGATGACTGCAGGCAAGTTGGCGTACGAAATGCCGTACGCCAGCGCGGGGACACCACTGACCGGCACGCTGTGTTTCGGTGCGCTGCGCGGTGCATGCGTGGTGTCGTTGTCGTTCTGCGACACCGGCTCCCACGGTTCGATGGCCGGTTGCCGCTTGAAGTCGGTGAACCAGCTGCAGGCGCCGAATGCCATTGGCAACACGACAACCGCGGCGGAGCGAGTGAATCGCACGAATGAAGACATGGAATCAGGTCTCACGCCGAACCTCCTGCGCACCGTGGCGACGCAACATCTCTTCCGCCTGGGGCGCCTTATCGGGCGAACAGGCGATGAAGACGCCGAAGTATCCGCCGCTGAAACGCGCGTCGTATCCGGTCGTGGTGTGAAGGCGAGGAATGCGCGAGTTGATGAACATGCCCGCAACCGTGGAGAGTGCTCCCACCAGCACCATCACTTCGAACCCGATGATGGTGTACGGAATCCACGATGCGATTGCTTTTCCGCCGGTGACGAGCGGCCAGTAGGTGGAGGACCAGATGGCAATCCAATATCCGAAACTCACACCGAGCAGGCCACCAACGAGCGTGAAACGACGAACTACGCTGACCGGTGCATCGATGGCTTCGTCGAGCTCGTGACGGATGGTGGGTGAATACACCGTGACATCACCGATCGGTTTCTTCTTGAGCTCTTTGATCACCGCCACTGTGGTGTCGAGCTCGTGAAATGCTCCGAGTACGCCTTGCATCAGTCGTGCTCCCCCGGCGTGTGCGGTTCATACTCTTCGTGACGACCGGCGGTATCAACCGCGCCATGCGAATGCGGGTGCGCAAACTTCACACGCGGTGCAATGATTTCCTTGAGCTCGGAGATGGCCATCACCGGCAACTGCTTCACGAACAGCAGGAACCACATGAAGAACCAACCGAAGCTGCCCACCAGGAACGACATGTCGATCCAGCTGGGCGTGTAGCTGCCCCACTGCCAAGGTTCAAATTCGTGGGAGAGCGATGGTATGACGATGACGAATCGCTCGTACCACATGCCGAGATTGATGAATATGGAGAGAATGAAAAGCCAGGTTGGGTTGCGGCGAAGCTTCTGCGACCAGAGCGACATGGGCAATACCATGTTGCAGAGGAGCATGATCCACGCGGCCCAATACCATTGGCCGAACACGCGATTCCAGAAGAATTCCTGCTCCGCGCGGATGCCGCTGTACCACGCCACGAAGAACTCGATCATGTACGCGCAACCAACAACCATCGACGTGAACAGCACAACTTTCGCAGTGGCGTCGAGGTGGTTGAGCGTGATGTAGTGCTCGAGACGAAACCATTTTCTCATGGGAATCGTGATGGTCCAGACCATCGCGAAACCGGAGAAGATGGCGCCCGCTACGAAGTACGGCGGGAAGATGGACGCGTGCCAGCCGGGCGTGAGTGCCATGGCAAAGTCGAATGAAACGACCGAGTGCACGGACAAAACGAGCGGTGTTGAAAAGGCGGCCAGGAACAGGTACGCCTTCGCAAAGTGACGCCATTCACGATCACTGTTTCTCCACCCCAGCGACATTACGCCGAGCAGGCGTTTGCGCATCGGGTTCGTTTCCTTGTCGCGTAGTGCGGCGATGTCGGGAATGAGACCGATGAACAGGAATGTTGCGGAGATGGTGAGGTACGTCGAAATGGCGAACACGTCCCACACGAGTGGTGACTTGAAGTTCGGCCACAACAAACGCCAGTTCGGATACGGAATGAGCCAGAAGAACTTCCACGGCCGACCAATGTGAATGATCGGGAAGAGACCGGCCGTCATAACCGCGAACACCGTCATCGCCTCGGCCGCTCGATAGATCGACGTTCGGAAACCGGCTCTGAACAGGTACAGAATGGCGGAAATCAACGTGCCTGCGTGTCCGATACCGACCCAGAAAACGAAGGTGACGATGTACACGCCCCACATGACCGGCGGCTCGTAACCCGCTTGACCTAAACCCCAATAGATCTGGTAGGTCCAGGCGGAAGCGCCGATGAGCATGAAGAACACAGCGACGAGGAGACCAAGGAACCACTTCTTGGTGAATCCAAGGGTCCCCATGATCTCGCGATCGACTTGTTCGTAATCGCGCACGGCGGGTAGCTGTACGTCGGCCGAAGCGATGTTCGGACCGCGTACTCCCATGCCGGGCGAAGAAGCCGGGTTGATGGCCATTACCGTTGCCTCCTCAGGCCCTGGCCGACGCCGCGGGCGCCGGATGATTGACTTTCTTGAGGTAGACCACGGCCGTGAACGTGTTCAACT
>JBDUBA010000237.1:0-8415 GCA_040004335.1 Gemmatimonas sp. | reverse complement strand
TCTGGTTTCGTTCGCCGTGGCAATGCTGCTCACACCAATCCTCGCGTTGATGTTTGCCCGCACCGGATTACACGCAGCGGCGCCATTGGCACCGCCCGCGATGACTGTGCTGGCGCGCATTCGGAAGTTCAGCCCGCTCGACGCCATGCAGTTCGCATACGAACGTGCCATGCGCGTGGCGGTTTCGCACAAACGGCTGACGATAGGGGGCGCGGTGTTGGCATTTGTTGCGGGCGTTGGCCTGATGAGCGCCGTTCCGTATCGCTTCTTTCCGATGAATGAACGCAGTCAATTCGTCATCGATCTCTGGATGCCCGCGGGAACGCGATTCGCCGGCACAGACGCGGCAATGCGGCGGCTGGAAACAGAACTCCGAACCGAGAACGGCGTGCAAAGTGTGGCCGCGTTTATCGGCACGAGCGCGCCGCGTTTCTACTACAGTCTGAGCCCCGAACCTCCGACGCAAAATTACGGACAGGTTCTCGTCAACACGCAATCGCCTGCGGCCACAGAACGGCTGGTGCGCAGCCTTCAGCAAACGCTCGACACACTCGTTCCCGAGGGTTGGGCGTACATCAAGCAGCTGCAACAGGGACCGGTGTTCGCGGCTCCGCTCGAACTGCGACTCGTGAGTGATGATGCGGCGGCGCTCCGCGCGTGGGGTGACACAATTGTCGCCATTTTCGAGCGTGTCCCAGGCAGCGCGTACGTGCATACGGATTGGCGCGATAACGAGTTTGCGCTGGCAGTTCGCTCACGTCACGAAGTCACGGCGCGCATAGGACTGACCGACACCGACATCGCGGGACAGCTGGCCATCGGATTTGAAGGCGCGCCCATCTCCACGTATTGGGAGGGCAAGCGCGATCTCGACATCACGCTGCGGCTTGCAAGCTCCGAGCGGACGGCACTTGACGATGTTGGCGCGGCCTACATTTCGGCACCGAATGGCGCCCGTCTTCCGTTGCGCAGCGTGGCAGATGTAACTCCCGAATGGCATTCGAGTCGTATTGTGCGACGCAATGGCGCGCGCACGTTGACGGTACTCAGCTTCTCAAAGCCTGATGTTCTTCCGTCGACTGTATTGAAGGCAGCGCAACTGCAGATTGCGGCGCTCAAATTGCCGAACGGCATGCGCGCCGAAGTGGGCGGCGAACTGGAAGGCTCGGCCGAAGTTCAAGGCTCGGTGAATCTCGCACTTCTCACGTCGCTTATCAGTGTGTTTCTTATTCTGGTCTTTCAGTTCCGGACCGTTCGACATCCACTGATTGTGATGGTTTCCATTCCTCTGGCAATCGTTGGCGCGGCGCTCGGACTTTTACTGACGCACAATCCGTTCACGTACACGGCGAATCTTGGACTCAATGCGTTGGTTGGTATGGTCGTGCGAAACGCGATCATTCTCGTTGACTGCGCGCTTGAGTTGAAGGCGCAGGGCCTGTCGCTTGATGAGGCGGCGGTTCTCGCTGGGCGTCGGCGGTTGCGTCCGATCTTTCTTACCACGATGGCCGCAGCGCTTGGGGTTACCCCCATGATTCTGTCACGTTCACCGCTTTGGTCTCCAATGGCGAGCGTCATCGCGGTGGGCTTGATCGTGTCGATGGCGTTTACGTTGATGGTTGTCCCAGTCTTGTGGCTCGTGGTTGAACGGCGCGCGGAACGTCGTGCGCAGAGTCACGCGACCGTCGCGGTGCGAACCACGTTAGTGCCCGCCCGGACCGGAATTCGTACGGCGGCAGCGACAATAGTGGCGATGTTGCTGCTGGGAGTCGGAGTGATGACGTTCCGTCCAACCGTTGCGCGCGCACAGGTGACCCGTGACACTCTGCACATTTCGCTTGACGAAGCCGTTGCGCGCTCGATCACACATGGTGCGATCGCGCGGCTCGCTCGTGTTTCGGTCGAGGCCGCCAGTGCGCATGAGCGTGGCGCGCGTGCGGCGTACCTGCCCACCGTGCGTTCAACTGCGAACTTTCTGCAGAGTGATGGCCACGCCACTATCGAAGTACCGGGTGGCGTTCTGGGTAACGACGGAAGCGGTACTCCAATTCCGGCGACCAACAAACAGTTCGAGCAAGGCGGCGGCGCAATTTCGTATGCACAGTTGAGTGTGACGCAGCCGCTTACGCAGGTTTATCGCATTCGCGAGGCCGCTGGACTCGCGGCCGCGGAAGTGTTGACTGCAAAAGCCGAACGCGATCGCACGGAAGCAGAGGTGACACTCGTTGTGACGCGACTCTACCTGGGCATTCTCGTTGCTGAAGCAAAGGTGCGCGCCGCCAACACGATCGTCGAATCGCGTGCAGCCGCCAGCGTTGATGCGACGAATTCGGTGAGCGCCGGCATAGATGTGAGTGCTCGTGCCCTGACCGCGCGAGCAGCAAAGTTGGACGCTGAATACGCGTTCGCTGTCGCCGAGAACGAGGCGGCAGATTTGCGGGCAAAGCTAGGGGAGGAACTTGGCCTTCCGCCCGGGATGCGATTGGTGCTCGAGCTTCCCGTATCCTTCAGCGCGCCGCTGCGTTCAATGCGTGAATACATCGCGCAGGGGCAACTGGTGAATCCGGATATCGCCTGGGCACAAGCGGGATTGAGCCAGGCGCAACACGGAGTCAAGATTGCGCGTGCTGACTGGATACCCGACGTCGGAGTCGGCGTGACGTACACGTCCCAACACGGCGTTGCCTTCCTTCCAAGCCGTACCGCGAGCCTGGCAATCAAGGGATCGTGGACCGTTTTGGATTTTGGAAAACGCGGAGCAGTGCTGGAGGAACATCAAGCGACTGCACAACGTGCGGCAATCTCACTGGCGCACGCTCGTGACGAGACGACGGTGTTGGTTGAGCGGGCGTATCGTCGCGTTGCACTCTCCGAGCAGCGCCAGACGGCAGCGCAAGCCGCTGTCGAAGCGCAGCGTGCAGTACTTGCGGTCGTGCATGATAAGGAACGCCAGGGCATTGTGTCTTCGGCTCACGCACTCGTGGCGCAAGCCGACCTGGCACAATCCGAACTTGCCGCATTCATATCCGCTGTCGACCAAATTGTTGCACGGGCAGAGCTTGACCGCGCAATCGGTCGGCCGCAATAGGCGCAACGCTACATGGTCACGATGGTGTTCACTCGGGCGCGCGCGACATCCGCAATCGAGCGGCCGCGCGTTCGACAATCGCGCGCCGTTCGATGAGCGACTGCCGACTCGCATCAAGCACCGCCGCACGCACTTCTTTCGGGGCGCTGTCGGGTGCGCCGCTGTCAAACGGCGGAACCGGTCGGTATTCGATGGCAAGTTGAATACGTTGCGCAACGTCGTCGCCGAA
This sequence comes from Gemmatimonas sp., assembly GCA_040004335.1. GTDB lineage: Bacteria > Gemmatimonadota > Gemmatimonadetes > Gemmatimonadales > Gemmatimonadaceae > Gemmatimonas. The sequence continues at coordinate 5,098 of JBDUBA010000237.1, read as the reverse complement.
TAGTTCGGCCGCCAGCACGATTCCGAAGTCGATTCCCGCAGTGACGCCCGCACCTGTAATACGATTCCCGTCGCGCACAACCCGACGCGCGACAGGTTTTGCTCCGAAGTACGAGAGCAAATCAAGTGACATCCAGTGCGTGGTCGCGCGATAACCGTGCAACAAGCCCGCCGCTCCAAGCAGCAACGACCCGCTGCAGATAGACGTCACATAACGCGCATGCGCGCACTGCGCTCGCAGAAACGCGAGCAGCACGTCGTTCTCGAGCTGTGCGTTGACGCCCCAACCGCCAGGCACACACAGCACATCTAGCGGCGGCACGTTGCTGAACGTCACGTCGGGCACAATGCGCAGCCCCCACTCACTCCGTACGGCTTCGGCGCACTCGGCCACCAGGTGCACGCGGGTGTTTGGCATGCGCGCGAGAACCTCGTAGGCGCCCGTCAGATCCAGTTGCGTGAGTCCGTCGAACAAGACAATGCCCACGGTGAGTATCGAGTCAGAGATGCCTTGTGAAGGCTGTGGTGGCGGGGGTTGCGGCATGCAGTGAACCTGAGCCGGGTTGCCGCGGCGTTCTAGCAAGGAATGCGCGTTCTGGTAGGTTTTGTGAACCTGTTTCGGTCGCAGCACCAAGCGAGGTTTACAATCGACCAGGTACGCAGGTGCTCCCGTGGCTGGCCGCAGCGAGGTATAATCGAGGCCGTGTACAAGTCCAACTCGCAGGGCGAGAACAGGTGACAACACCAATTCCAATCGGGAAATTTGTCGGCGCGCCCGTCCACGTGCATCGGTTCGACGGTGTTTCAGTGGCCGAGAACACGTATGCGCCCGGACTTTTGGTTGGCGCACACGTGCATGACGCCCCATTGGTAAGCCTGATACTTCAGGGCACGGCTACTGAGGAGGCGAAAGGCAATTCGCGCGAACTCACTGCCCAGACATTGCTTTATACGCCGGCCTTTGCCACCCATGGGCATCGGTTTCTCACGGCTGGGCGTTGGTTGAACATCCAGTTCACGCCAGAGTGGTTTGCTCGAATCAACGCCTCGCAGGATCTCCTTCACAAGTCCTCGCAACTGATCCGAGGGGGTTCCGCAGTCAATTGGGCGACGCGCCTTGGAATGGAAGTCCGGCAGTCCGATGCTGTTTCTCGAGTGGCGATTGAAGGCGCGCTGTTGCTCCTTGTGTCCGAGCTCATGCGACTGCCCGTCACTGGCGAACGGCTCCGGCCACGTTGGTTGAGCACAGTGGAGGAAGCAATTGACGTAGGCGGTGCTGAAACCCCCGCGTTGGTAGAACTGGCTGCGCTTGTCGGCGTGAACGCGTCCCATTTGCTTCGAACATTCCGTCGCTATCACGGAACGACGATCGCGAATTATGCCCGTCAGCGCCGCATCGAACGCGCGCGTGCTGCGATGACGGCATCACATCAGCCATTGTCGATGATTGCACTCGAGGCTGGCTTTGTCGACCAATCGCATTTTACGAAGGTGTTTAAGCAGGCCTTTGGAGAGACGCCTGGTCAGTATCTCCGCTCGCTGAAGCGTAAATAGCGGTGTTTCGCGGCTCCAAATAAGTTTTAGCGATTGTACCAAAATGTACTGATCGTGCTATAGCGCTCTGTCTGGGACAGTGATGTTGCGGGGAGTAAGTCCTCCTCCACGCCACTCACCGAAGACGCGCCATGTCCAGAAGCATTACGCCCCGAGTTTCACGTCGCACCGCGAGCACGCTCGCGCGGTTGCTCTCGCTGATTGTATTCGCAGTGCCGCCGTATCTCGCTGGACAGGGTTTGCCCCGGGCGTTGCCACCGATGCCGAAGGCAGATTCGACGCCGCGCATCGACACGCCTGCAACCAAGCCCGTGATTGCCATCATCGGCGATTCGGCTGGTGTGGAGCTCACGGACCTTCTTGTGCCGCGCGCGACGTTGGCCGAGTCGGGAGTTGCGCGCGTGATCGTTGTCGCGGCGAGCACGGGGAAAATCCCGCTCAAACCAAGCACGCTGACAATTGACGCAGACATGACGTTCGCGGCGTTTGACGCGGCCTACGCTCACGGTGCGGATTATGTCATCGTGCCGGCGATGCTCAATCCAGAGAATCCGGTCGTGCGCGCGTGGCTGCAGGCACAAGCAGCGCATGGCGCAACAATTGTATCGATCTGCGAAGGTGCGCGGGTTGTCGCGGGTGCGGGATTGCTTGACGGTCGGCATGCAACCACACACTGGAGTGCGCTCAACGACCTCGCGAAGAAGTATCCACGCACCACGTGGGTGCGGAACACTCGATACGTGGTGGATGACCATCGGATCAGTACCACTGGCGTGAGTGCGTCGTTGCCGTTTTCGATTTTTCTGATCGAACGCATTGCGGGACGTCCGGCCGCCGACTCTGCAGCGCGGCGGCTTGGCGTCGATTCGTGGGATAGTCAACATGATACGGATGCATTTCGCCTGACGAAGTGGATGTACGTAAAAGCGGCGACCAACTATCTCGCGTGGTGGCGGCACGATGTGGTTGCAGTGCGAGTGTCCGATGGTGTTGACGAGGTTGCGTTGGCGCTCACGATGGACGCCATCCCGCGCACCGTGCGCGCAACGGCCCTGGCGTGGTCTGACCGCGGCGGCAGCGTCGTCGGCCGTCAGGGTCTTCGTATTTCGGTTGATCGATCTCGCGCGACGCTGGAGCGATCGACACGGCAGTTCGCGCTTCCCGGATCGGGCGTGTCACCGAGTGGTGCATTGGACTCGGCGCTCGTTCGACTTGGCATGTGGTACGGCGCGGACGCTCGTGAACTCATCGTGATGGGAATGGAATACGCACCGCACGTAGCGCGCTGACATCAACTGGGAGCAACCATGAGCACAACCTGGGCATCCGGACGCTTCGTTTCCTGGACTGGTGGATGTCTCTTTGTGGGTGACAGCGTCGCAGTCATTCCTGAACATGCGCATTACTCAATCCAGATCGCGTTTGGCCAGCAACGTGGCATTCGTTTTCAGACAAACGAGGGGTGGAAGCAGTATGGTGGCGCGATCATCCCATCACGTCAGCCACACGCCATGGATGCAACTCGCGTTGGAATGAGTGCCGTTTTGATGGTCGAGCCGGAAACGTTGCAAGGGCGCATGCTTACGAAGCGGTATTTGCAAAACGGAATGACCGTTATGCCCGAGCACATACTCGCCAGTCATGCGCCAGCAATCTTCGAAGCGTGGGGAGCGGTTGATTCGACGACGGCGCTCCGGGACGCTTGTCAGCGCTTGTTGCGCGCACTCACGGTTGATGTCGAGCGTGCGGTGGTCGTTGATGAGCGCATCTCCCGCGCGATTTCGTTCATCAACGCGAATTTGAATGCGCCATTAACTTTGGAGCGTGTGGCTAGCGAGGCGTGTCTCTCGCCTAGTCGCTTTCGACACGTGTTCGTCGAGACGACGGGGATGGCGTTGCGGCCCTATATCCTCTGGCGTCGATTCGTGTTCGTCTGGGAGTTGCTTTCCACGGGCGCAACCCTCTCGATTGCAGCGCACGCTGCGGGTTTCGCCGATGCCGCGCATCTCACTCGTACGTCACGCAGCATGTTCGGATTTCCGCCGTCGGCACTGCAAATTATGCAATCGCGTGCGTTGCCGTTTGGCCCGATTGCGCATTCGGTTTCGAAGGTGGCCGTCATGCCGCGATTCAGAATCCAGACGTTGCAGACAAGCCCGTCCCGCCTGTCGCGCGTATGAGGATGATGTGCACAGCAATTGGTGTGTGAGTGGCGCGGCTTAGTGGTCGCGCCACTTCTCGTATCTGACATACGGTATTCGGCCATTGCAATCAGCCGCTCTGTTCAAGCTTCACAATGTCAGTGCCCGGTAACGTTGGAGTGCGCAAACACATGCGCCACACTCCAACTGAGGAACCAAAAATGCCGTTCGCCGCCCGCCACCGCGATGACATCACACCGCCGCTCACAGCCTTGCCCGAACTCACTGTCGAACGCGTCGAGAACGTCGCAATGATGGCCGCCTTGCAAGTTCGAAACGAGTCGGAAATTACGCGTCGATTCAACGCCGGACATCGTGCTTACGTAGCGTACGTTCGCGGAATTCCTGCTGCCTGGGGATGGGCGGCAACTCGGAGCGCTGAAATTGGCGAATTGGGTTCCTCTTTCTTCATCCCGCGCGGGGAACGGTATCTCTGGAACTTTGTAACGTTGGCGACGCATCGCGGACTTGGCATTTATCCACGACTGCTTGATGCAATTGTGCGCGCCGAATCGCGCGACGCCGAACGATTCTGGATTGCCTACGCACCGGAGAACCACGCGTCGGGTGCGGGCATACGAAAAGCGGGATTTATTGCACTCGCGGAGTTGTCGTTTGACGCCGACGGTCGCGCGGCGCTTAAGGAATTGACGCCGGGTGGTGCCAGCGTGGCAAGCGCGGTGCTCGGCATCCCGGAAGCGACGCACGATCTCGCGCCGTGCTGGCGGTGTGTGCGTGCCGGGCGTGCGAACATGTCGTGCAAATCGGGACAGTGTCAGTGCGATTATCAACGTCCCGAAACCGGGTGCGTCGCGTGACCCCGCGCATTGAACGATTCAACACCGTAGTGGTGGGCGGTGGTCAGGCCGGATTGGCAGTTGGGCAGCAGCTCGCAGCGCGCGACATCGATTGTGTGATTCTTGATGCCGAGTCGCGTGTGGGTGACACGTGGCGTCGTCGATGGGATTCGTTGCGGCTGTTCACGCCGGCGGCATTCAGTGCACTCCCCGATATGGTGTTTCCCGCACCGCCGAAGCATCTGCCAGACAAGGACGAGGTGGCGGACTACCTCGAACGCTACGCCGAACGTTTCGATTTACCAGTGCGACCAAATACAACGGTGTGCGCAGTACGTCGTAATGCAGAACGTTTCGAAATTGACACGAGTGGCGGCACGTTCGAGGCGGACAACATCGTCGTTGCAACCGGTGCGTTACAACGTCCGAACATTCCGCTCGTTGCTGCGAAATTCGGCTCGTCAATTCATCAATTGCACTCGAGCGAATATCACAGTCCGTTCGATTTGCCGGATGGTCCTGCACTTGTTGTCGGCGCCGGGAGTTC
>JBDUBA010000421.1:0-27480 GCA_040004335.1 Gemmatimonas sp. | reverse complement strand
GATGCAGCGTCGGCGCAGATTACTGCAGAATGCACTCATCGTGCTGTGCATAGCACGTATACCCGAGAGTGGTTTCGGACTGGCCATCGCATTCGCTCGCGCAGACGTAGCAAAGTTCCTTGACTTCCGTCGGAGCGATTGCGTTACAGTACGCCTGCCTACCAGTCGGCGACCCGTTACATGAGAAAACAGATACCCACTCGGTCCAAGGACTGCACAGAGACGGAGTGGTAGCGCTTGCTGCCTCAGGAATCGTCAGCACAATTCCAAGTGAGAGCGCTGCTGTAATGAGCCGATTGAAGGGCGCCCAATTCTTCATGATGCCTCCACGCGAATGTTGAACCGCGCATGTGGACCGACGGTCGGTCCGCAAGCTTCCGGCTGCTGCAATGGCATGTCGTCTCCGCTCCGAGGTCGACAGTCACTGCGGTCTGAGACGCTCCCCGCGACTACTGGATGCGGTATCGCTTGATCCGTGGCACATCATCGCCGTCGCGCACGATCAGCCACACATCATCGTCGCGCACGAGGAAACCAGCATCCGGACGCAGCGGTTGGCCGGACCTCGCGGGAAAGACTATCTGCCTCAGGTACCTTCCTGCGGGTGAATACACATCGTAGACCGGAACCTCATACCAGCGCTCACCGGCCGTGTACTCCTTCGTTCCGTCCACTCGCGGCTTCCTTGCAACTTCAATGTTTCGGTCAAGCTTGGCGAATTGAGACTGCCGCACAAAAATGTTTCCGCGCTCATCTGCGAACAGCTCGCGAATTGGTGGTTTCGTTTTTGGTATGCCCTCCCCTACCCACTTCCAGTTTTGCCTTCCGTTTCCCGTCTGATTCCACACTGTTATGTTGTCCACCCAGTCGTCACGCTCGGCGGCCTGCACGTCGACACCGGGCACCACCCGACTAAAGCTCGAAATCCGATCGTCGGAAGTCCATTGAGCACCGGAACGACTGGCGCCGCGCTGTGTGACGAGGAGCAGATCAACTCGATATTCTCCCGTGCAAGCAGTCATGAAAAATCCCGTGGGATTCCACGAGACATCGCACGTGGATTTGAACGGCACAAAAAAGGCTCCGGGTGCACTCGGACGAATCAGACTGACTTCCGGCGGCCGGATAGTGCTGTCGATCAATCGGCCATTCAAATCGAAACGGTACAAAAACGGAATTCCTCCGAAGCCCGGAATTGCCTCGCGCGGTGGTACGCGCCTCGATCCGTAGGTGAGGATGAACCCATTCGGATCGATCAAGATCTTTGCGCCACGATTCGGAAACGGTGCTTTCGCGGGCCAGAGTTTGACCGCGCTGCCTGCGGCGGAGTATTCTTGCAGCCCTCTGGCGGTCGAAATGAGAATTCGACCATCCGCTAACTGTTTCACGTCCCAGACGCCTCCGCGAAATTCACCGGGCCCATCTCCGACAGTCCCGATTTGTCGCAAAAACTTTCCGCTACTGTCGTACTGTCGTACCGTGCTGCGAAAATTTCCGACGTCTCCAGGGTCTTCGACGTCGACGATGAAAAAAGTGCCGTTGCGGCCGCCATACAGGAAGGCATTCGTTAGGGAGTACTCCTTCGACTCGCTTCCACCGCCGAGCACACCCAGTTCAACCATCGTCGAGACCTTTGCCAAAATCGGCTCCTCCACTTGGATCACTGTGGATTGCTGAGCCGACAACGGCAGCACCATCCCGATAGCCGGGAATAGGAAGGCGAGGCCAACTGCAAAGACTGTAAACGGCTTGGGCACCAAGACCCCCTTCCGCGAGTAAAAGTTGTGGGCAGCGCGGATTGTAGTCGCTAAGGCTGCTCGCCAAAGCAGTACCACTGGTGACTCCCATATCAAGGTACCCACACCCTAAAACGCGTTGGATTGGAAAGGTTAAGGACTACGGACCGCTCGCCGCGTCGAAGGATTCGAAAGATCCAAACCGGCCGTTATCATTCGGGCCATGACCACTTCCGACATCACCGAACAGGGCAGCATCTCATCATCGGTCGCCGATGGCATTGGCGCTTTGACATTTCGCCATCCCAAGGGCAATTCCCTTCCGGCCAAATTGCTGGCGCAACTCGCCGCCGAAGTTGACGCGTTCAGTGCCAACGCCGACGTTCGCGTCATCACGCTACAAAGCGATGGCACCGGGCCATTCTGTGCCGGTGCGTCATTCGACGAACTCACGCGTATCACCGACGCTGACGCCGGTCAAACATTCTTCAGCGGATTTGGACGCGTCATTCTCGCGATGATTCGCTCGCCAAAATTTATCATCACCGCTGTGCACGGTCGTGCAGCCGGTGGCGCTGTCGGCCTCATCGCCGCGTCCGATTACAGTTTTGCCGTGCACTCAGCTTCGGCAAAACTCAGTGAGCTGGCCGTTGGTCTCGGACCGTTCGTAGTTGGACCCGTAATCGAAAAGAAAATCGGTCTGTCTGCCTTCAGCGGTATGGCGGTAGATGCAGACTGGCGCGATGCCGCGTGGTGTGAACGGCACGGGTTGTACACCCATTTATGCGATTCCGCGGAGATCATGCGCGCCGCGGTACTCAAGCTGGCCGCCACGCTTGCCGCGTCAAATCCGGAAGCCATGGCCCAACTGAAGCGCGTATTCTGGGAAGGCACCGAACAGTGGGATTCACTGTTGTCGGCGCGCGCGCGCATTAGTGGAACGATGGTGTTGTCCGACTTTACGTCGAAAGCAATCGGCGCGTTCAGGGCGCGTTAACGCGCCGCGATACGATCCAACTTGCCCACTCGGCGCGCGTACACGCGTACGCAGTCAAGGTACGCGCGTTGAAGCCATCGCCGAGAAATCGATGAAGCCTTTCTCAACATTGGTGCCTTCGAGCCGCACGCGAACATGTTCGCCGACGTCCAATCCCTCTTCGCCGGAGATCACGCGACCTTCAACCGGCGGACGTGAAACGCGCACGAACGTGCCGTTGGACGTTACGCCGGTAACCGTCGCATCGAACTCCTCACCTTCGCGATGCACGAGCGAAGCTGCGGATGCCTGTTTTCGAACCATGCGCTCGACCTTGCGCGCGGCGTTTTCACGTTCGGTGCAATGTTCGGCAATCGCAGACAATTCTGCCGGAGAATAAGGCGCCGGCTGCTTGAGCAATACTGCTTTCAGCAGCCGCTGCGTTACGAGATCGACGTAACGCCGGTTGGGCGCCGTAGAATGTGTGTAGTATTGTGCGGCCAATCCAAAGTGCCCAATATCGGGCTGCGATGGCTCGTGTAATACGTATTGCCCAGGGCCCAGGAGTTTCACGACAGACAGCGAGAGTTCGGCAAATCCGTCGGGATTGGCCACTCGCTGTGCGGACAGAAACGCGGCCAGCGCGGGAGCATCAGGTTCATCGGGCAACTTCGTACCAGCTTCAGCGGCGAGCGCCACGATGCGATTCCAACGTTCCGGCTTCCGCACGATGCGCCGAATGGACGACGAATTATGCTCGTCCAGAAACTGCGCCATGACAACGTTGGCCGACACCATGAAATCTTCAATCAATCTGCTGGCGCGCGTTTTCCGAACAAGTTCGATATCGATGGACCCATCCGCGCGAAAGACCGGCTGCGCTTCGATGGTTTCGAAACTCAGCGATCCGCGCCGCGTGCGATCTTCCCGCAACCGCTTTGCCGCTTCGTATTGCAGCCGCACCTGTTGTTGAATGAGTTCAGTTGCAACTGGAGGTAGTTCCCCGTTCCCCTCCAGCCATGCACCAACGTTCCCGTAGGCAAGTTTGGCCTGATTGCGCGCAAACGCCAGGTAAATGTTATGCGCTTGCAATTCGCCATCCTTGGCCACAACGAACTCAATCACGATCGCCAAGCGGTCGGCGCCCTGCTTGAGCGATGTCAGGTCGGTTGACAAGCGTTCGGGCAACATCGCAAACGTTTCCACGCCCGTGTACACCGATGACGCATTCGCCGCTGCGTGTTTGTCGGTGGCCGAGTTCTGTTCGACCGTTTCTGCGACATCGGCAATGGCGACGCGCACCCGAATGTCGCCATTCGATAATTGTTCGACCACTTCGAGCTGATCGAGATCGAGCGTTGACTCGTTGTCGATGGACGACCACGGGAGTTTGCGTTGATCGAGCGCAGAGGGAACGTCGGCTGGTGTTGCGACTCTGGATCCTGCCACTTCGCGAACTGCCGCTTCCGGAAACTCGGGTTCGAAGCCAAAAGTGAGCATCGCTGCGTGTGCGGCCGCGCGCACGTCGAAACGTTCAGTCATGTTTGTGATCGGTTAGAGCAACAGGGTTTCAACGCGATGGCCGTGCACAACGTCCTGATCAACGGACCATTCGAATACCGTGAAGCGCCCGTCCACCGACGCGACCAGCGCCACGGCATCGCGTTGATCATGTACAAATTGTGCGGCAGACAAATGCCGCGTGCCGCCCATCTGCGCGGCGTTCAAAATGCGAGGTTCACGCCCTTCAATTGGCTCGGTCATCAACACGCGCGTGACCTGTTCGGCCTGATCGTGCCGCACAATTTTTGCACCAAATGCGAGCACCTCGTAACCCGAAGTCACGACCGTCGCGCCGTCAACGGCCGTCAGTCCACCAACGTGTTCAACCGCCAGACGCACGGACTCATCCCACAGCCGACCGGATCGTTCCTTCACGTTTTGACGAAGCGCATCGGCCAGTGTTGTGTACGCCGGACGCACTTCGTACGCAAGCGGTTGCGCCATGGATGACATCCAATCCGAATCCTCGGGCACAATGAGCAGAATGCCACCGCGACGGTGCGCACGCATTGACACCGCGAGTTGCACCAGGACGTTCCCGGAGTTTCGCTGCGACGTGCGCGATTCGTATCCCATGAGAAACGACACCAGCTGCGGACAATTTCCCGGAGCCGCGACGCTTTCATCCACGACCTTCACCTCGTCGCCGTCGAGGACCGCCATGTTCACATATTTCACGGTGTCATCAAGATGACGATGTTTGAACACAAGCACGCCGGGCGCCGTCACTTCAACAACCGCGCAAAACGGCGGAATGATGCGGGTTGTTCCCCACACATAGAGCGTGCCATTGACCGGCCAGACACCCAGGTGAATGCCGGGTCGTTCAACGGCCGGTGCAATACGCGCCAATGCGGCCGACGACAAATCGATGTAGCGACTAAACAGCAATGGCTTTTCGCAGTCGGACGGCGGTGCCAAGGCCAGTGAGATTCGCGGCAGGTACCCCTCTTCATGCCGAAGGCTGGCCCAGAATGCGCTGTCAATCACCTGCTCGAGGTCAACGACGGCGGGTACAGTCGCGAGGCTTCGCAACCCACCCAAATGCGCCTTCGCCATCTGCCGAGCCAAGTGTGATACAACGCGTTCGGCAATTTGCTGCGCTGCAGGCAGTCGCGATGAACTCATGCAGAAAGATACCTCGGAACATGCGGAAGCGCGCGCGGTACCACGGACAGCGCGTCACTCCACGAAATCTCCAGGAAAAATTCCATGCCACTCAGCCAGCAACAATTCGAACACCTCGAAAAACGCCTGCACGAAGAACGTGCCCGCGTCGAGCGCGATCTGGCCGAGTTTTCGGAAGGCGAGGCGGACGAAGAGATGCGCGATCGGAGCGGCGATCTTTCTGAATATCCAACGCATCCCGCCGACCTTGGTACTGACGCGAATACCGAAGAGGTCGACGCCACAATTGCGACGCGACAAACCGCAGAGTTGGTGCTGATCGATGAAGCGCTCGATCGGATGACACGAACGCCAGAGCTGTACGGCATCTGCGAGAATACGGGTGAAGAAATCCCGTTTGAACGTCTCGACATCATTCCGTGGGCCCGAACCATTGTCGATCCGTCCACACTCTGATTGCGCAAACTCACTGCAACGGCCGGACTCTCCTTGAGTCCGGCCATTCTTGTTTTGACGATAGTCGTTACGGCAGCCGTCCCTTCAACCAGCGGATTTGCCCGCGATGATTCAGTTCATCTTCCAGCAAATGATAGAGTGCCCAACGATGGTTGGCCAGCTCTTGCGTCCACGGCAATGAGAAGGTGCCGGACAGCCAGGCGTCGTCTCTCTTTTCCAAAGCCGCCAGCGCGCGCACGCGAATTCGGGCCAATCGTTCTACATGATTCTCAATGGACTGGCCCTTTGCCGCGGCCCACGTTGCGGGCGTGAGTCGCAGGAACACACTCCACTCACCCCAATCGTGCGGTTGTGGTTGCACGCCCTCAAAACTCGCGACTACATAAAACCATTCAATAGCCGCCATGTGCGCTAACAACGCGCCTATAGGATTCGCCTTGTCGTCCTGTTGATGATCCAACTGTGCAACTGTCAAATCTTTCACGCTGTCCAGTACGCTCTCGCGGCAATGCTCCAGCATCGCGACAAACGAACCAATTTCCGGCGTGTACGCGGACGGCGGAATAACCCGGTAACGCGGTTGCGACAGGCTCATGGTGTGCGAAGAGTCAGGTAGTTGCTTTGCACCAACTGGCGGTACGATGAATACGTAGACGCTTCCTTGAGGAACACATCCACTTTCTGCAGCAGCTGCGTACTATAGTAGCCCGAAACATTCTCGGCATGATTGCCACCACCAAAATAGCTGCGAATAAACACGCTGTTCGCATCTCGCGGCATCAGGGAAACGGAACGAACATAGTTTGAAAAATTTCCGTCGCGCATGACATAATCTTCCGCGTTCGATGCATAAAATGCCGAGAGTTTGTCGCCGCGTTGTGCCATGTACGCACCAATTGCGATTAGCGCGCGCGTCCCGCCTAAATCACCAACCACCGGCACGAGCAGGTTTTTTCGCTGCATGTCCTTCAGCACGCGAAAGTCTGCCTCGCGCGCGAGGTAACTGGCCTCCTTGCCTTCGCGATCCTTCTCAAGCACCAATTGGCGTAACGTGGGATAATACGGCTGCGGTGCGCGACCTGCGGTGGTGAAACGCAACGACAGGCCAGCGTTGATGAATTCCTGATGAAACCGCTCGATGGTCGCGTAATCTGGCACAGTGAGCGCAACACCCATCGTTCGCACTTCGTTGAGTACCAGTGCGCGCGCCGCAGCGCCGCTTGCCGGTGTGGCGGGAGTCGAATCGAGATAAGCCACGATATCGTCGATTGACCGTGCACTCCACGCGTCGACACTGGATGGTGCACGTTTCCCCAACCACAACGCCAGATATTCGACCCGATTGCGCGATTTCGCAAACAACGCCTTGAACATCAAATGCTGCAACAGGTTATCTCGGCGAATATCGATCAGGAATGCGATGCGCGGTTTGATGCGAGCGATGTACGAAAAGTTCTGATCCGGACCAACACCCACGTACGCTCCGCCATGCACACCATACCGCTCAAGGGCACCCATGACATGCAAGTAACTGCTTTCGTTCGAGATGAGGTTGTCGGTGTCAAAATATCCGCCGGGTTCGGACAGCCTGGTAATCAGGGAGCCAAAGTCGCGAATACTGTCATCGGCGGCGACCGCGCGTGCCAACGGGGGCGCCAACACAGCTTGCGCTGCGACGCCATTTGCAGTGCTGAAGGACACAATCCACCCCAGCACGCTTGACACCAGCGCCGTTCGTAACCGACTGTATAATCTGACTGGCTGGCGCAAGTTGGCTCCGCCCACGGTCTGCCTCTCCTCGAAGATCCTGTTTCCGAAACATAGGGCGCGGCCGGCGCCTCCGACAACGCCGCAACCAGCACGTTTCCACGACCCACCCCGAATACCATGTTCGACTTTCGCTACGTCTTCCGCAGCCTGTCCCGCGCCCGCGGTTTCGCCGTTGCAGTGGTGCTCACGCTCGGACTGGGCATTGGCGCCAACACGGCCATTTTCAGCGTGGTGCGCGGCGTCATGTTGCGCCCGCTTCCGCATCGTGATGGCGAACGGTTGATGTATTTGCGACAATCGATGAATGGACCCAGCGGCGAGAATATCGCGTTTTCAGTACCCGAGATCAGGGATTTTCGCGACGCATCCAAAACACTTGGTGGCATTGCGGAATATTCGCCAATCACGCTGAGTCTGGTCGGGGAGCGCGATGCGGTGCGCATCGATGTTGGGCTGGTGACGGGCAACTACTTCAGCGTGATGGGACTAGCTCCCATTTTGGGGCGCGCGTTTACGTCGATCGACGACGGCGCTGGCGCGGCACCCGTCATCATGCTCACGCACGAATATTGGCAAAAACGATTCGGTGGCGACAGCGCAATTATCGGCAAATCGCTGCGCATTGGTGGGCGTGCAGTAACAGTAGTTGGCGTGCTGCAAGCGGCGCCGTATTTTCCCGCCCGCATTGACGCCGTGATGAACATGTCGATCAGCGAACATCACGTGAGCGCCACCATGGTCACTGGTCGCACACACCGCATGACGGAAATGATTGCGCGACTCGCACCAGGCGCAACCGTCGAACAAGCGCGCGCCGAAGTGAAATCCATTACGAACAAGGTGCATAGCGATCATCCGGAAGCGTACGACGCCGCAGCCGGGTACAAAGTGACACTCACACCATTTCAGGAAGTGCTTGGCCAGAAGGCGAAGACAACGTTGTGGCTGTTGATGGGGGCTGCCGCATTCGTATTGATCATCGCGTGCGCCAATGTCACAAACCTCACGTTGATGCGATCGGTGCGCCGGGAACACGAGTTGGTGGTGCGAGCGGCGTTGGGAGCGGGAACAGGGCGTCTCCGTCAGTTGCTGCTGGCCGAGAATCTTGTGTTGGCGGGCATGGGCGGTGCGCTGGGATTGCTGATGGGTTTTGGTGGTGTGCGTATGTTGGTTGCTTTCGCGGAACGGTATAGTCCTCGTGCCAACGAAATTCGCGTTGATGGCATAGTGTTGGCGTTCACGCTTGGACTAGCGGTGGTCGTCGCAGTGCTGTTGTCATTCGCGCCGCGCTTGGCCTCGGAGAAATCACTGGGCGCGTCATTGTCGGCGGGAACGAAACGCACCACGAGTTCGTCGCGCCGCCACCGTTTGCAGCAAGCGTTGGTTGTGGCGCAGGTCGCAGTTTCGGTGGTGCTGTTGACCGGCGCGGGATTGCTCACACGCACTATGCAACAGCTGTCCGAAGTTGACACAGGTTTGAAAGCTGACAACGTGCTCACTATGGAAGTCCCGCGCGATTTCACCGGCGGCGACAACTCGAAAGCGATTTCCGAATATCTGCGCATACGCGACGATCTCGCACAAATGCCAGGCGTCAGCATTGTAGCGGTTGGTTCAACCATGCCGCTCCGTGCATCGGGCATCATGCTTGAGGTGAAGGCCGAGGGTCGCCCCATTATCCCGGGCGAACCGACGCCGCAGTCCGAGTATCGCACGGCAAGCCCGGAGTATTTTCAGGCCTCGGGAATTCCGATTCTCAAGGGAAAAACTTTCAACGCGGGCGACGACGCAAAGTCGGCACACGTTGTCATTCTCAATAAAACCATCGCAGATAAACTCTTTCCGGGTATTGATCCGATTGGCCGTCGCATCGCATGGACGGGTGAGGTGCTCAAATTCATCGGAATTACCGACGACTGGCGCACCGTGGTTGGTGTCGTTGGCAATACCAAGGATGGTGGTCTGGATGCGGCGCCAATGCCGGCGGTGTTCCTGCCGTTTGCGCAAAGTGATTTTCCGTCGGGCGGATTTGTCATTCGCTCCAGCAGCGATGCCGCCGCGTTTGCTCCGGCTGCCACGCGTGTGGTGCGTGGGCTCGCACCACAACAACCCATCGAGAAAGTGTTGACGGTAAATCAAATTCGCGACGAAAGTGTCGCGCCACGTCGCTTGAACGCGCTGTTGGTGGCGTCATTTGGAATTCTCGCATTGATTGTTGCGGCCATTGGTATTGCGGCGGTATTGGCGTTCTCCGTCAGTGCCCGCACCAACGAAATCGGCATTCGGATGAGCCTGGGCGCCGATTCGTCGCGCGTTCAGCGCATGGTCCTGGGCGAGGGCAGTTTGCTGGTTGGCATCGGGCTCGTAATTGGCGTGGTTGGTGCACTATTCCTCACGGGACTCATGCGGGGAATCTTGTTCGGTGTGTTGCCGAATGACCCCACAACACTCGGTGCCGTTTCATTGGTGATGGCGCTGGTGGGAATCACAGCCTGTTGGATTCCGGCGTTGCGCGCCGCACGTATTGATCCGGGCATTGCGTTGCGGGCGCAGTAGGGTTGTTTCTCGGTTGTGAATCGGTTCCCGCGCAGCGTCGGGCAACGCCGGACTCAGGTCCGCGGTGCACTCCTAGCGCGTTTTTGCACGACATTCCTCCGCACGCCTCAACATCAACGCTTGCTCACGCGCATTCTGCGTGAGCGACGCCGCGCGCAGAAACTCCTTTTTTGCCTCGTCGAACCGACCAAGGCGAAACAGGAAGTCACCGCGCACGGTTGGTAACAAGTGATATCCCTTGAGTGACGGCGCGGTGGTCAGTTGGTCGACAATGGCCAGTCCTGTCTCTGCACCAAACGCCATCGTATACGCCACCGACCGGTTGAGTTCAACCACGGCCGAAGGTATGACCGCGCTGAGCTCGTCATACAACTCCGCGATACGCTTCCAATCGGTTTCCTCCGCCGTGCGTGCACGCGCGTGACATGCGGCAATCGAAGCTTGCAACGTGTATTTCCCAAGCGGTTGTCCGAGTTGTCGGACGCGCTCTAACGCCGCAAACCCGCGATCAATCAACACGCGATCCCACCGCGCGCGATTCTGTTCCAGCAGGAGTATTGGCCCACCATTCTTGTCGGTGCGCGCGTGCATGCGTGAGGCCTGGATTTCCATTAACGCCGCAAGCCCATGCACTTCCGGCTCATTCGGCACGAGCGTGGCCACAATGCGCCCCAAACGCAACGCGTCATCACACAACTCCGGGCGCATCCAGTCGTCACCGGCCGTCGCAGAATATCCTTCGTTGAAGATCAAGTAGATAACCTCCAGTACAGACGCCAAGCGACTGGCAAGTACGTCGCCGCGAGGCACGTCAAACGGAACCTTCGCCTCGGTCAACGTGCGTTTGGCACGCACAATACGTTGCTGAATGGTTGCCACCGGGGCCAGAAACGCGCGCGCAATTTCTTCAGTGGTGAGTCCGCCCACCAATCGCAGTGTGAGCGCAACACGCGCTTCGGTGGAAAGCACTGGATGGCACGACATGAACACCAATCGCAGCAGTTCATCGCCAATGTCATCATCCAGGGCCGCGTCAACATCGACCGCATTCAGCTCCGCGCTAATTTCAATCTCGACGCCCAACGCTTCGTGTTTGCGTTCGAGACGTGTTCGTCTCCGCAACACATCAATCGCGCGATGTTTCGCCGTGGCCGTGAGCCAGGCGCCCGGATTGTCCGGGACGCCCGTCTCCGGCCACTTTTCCAGCGCAACGACGAGTGCATCCTGCGCCAGATCTTCCGCAATTTCAACATCACCTACGATTCGTACCAGCGTTGCAATCAACCGCGGCGACTCGATGCGCCACACCGCGTCAATGGCGCGGTGTGTGTCGGCCACGGTCACCTCAAGCGCACCGAGTCACGTGCATCAACTCCTCAGACGTTGTGTTGCTTCCGGAACTCGTCTTCGGCTTCGAGCATGGCGCGGCCGGCCTCAGTCTTGATCACTGGTTCAAAATCTTCTGAGGAGAAGATCTGGCGAATTTCGATATATCCTTCCTTGAATGGAGCACGCTTGAAACGCTCCTTGACTTCTTCCAACGACTTCGCTTGCACCAACCAGAAGCCGGCGATCAGCTCCTTCGATTCCGTAAACGGACCATCGATGATTTTTGGCTTACCGCTCGCGAAGTCGATTCGCGCGCCTTTTGATGTTGGTTGTAATCCTTCGCCCGAAAGCATCACACCAGCGTTGATCAATTCCTGATTGAACACGTTCATCTCAAGAAGCTCGGCTTCCGTCGGCATTGTGCCGGCCTCGCTTTCCTTGCTCGCGGGTACCAGAACCATGAAACGCATCGTTGTTTCTCCGTTGTAGGGTCGTTGTGAGTTCCGCGTCGCGGCGTTGTGCTGGTCTCTGTCGGATCTCTGCAAATACGTCGAACAGATTTCAGGTGATCGACATGCTCAGGAAATCGTCGATTTGCGACAGCACACTGTCAATGTTTGGCGATATCCACCTTGATGTTGCGCCACTTGCCCTGATTGAAGCGCAGCACGCTCAACGCACAACGGGTGATGTGCCCAATGAGAATCGCCACCCAGATGTCGATCGGATCCAGCTGTCCCGTGGCCTTGATCACCGAACAAATGCCCAGCGGAACCACCACCTGCGACACAATCGAGATGTACAGTGGACTCTTGGTATCACCCGTTCCCTGCAGGCCGCCCGTGTACGTGAGTGCAACCGTGATGAACAATCCCGAGACACTCAAGACGCGCAGCAATTGAGTTCCGATTGCGACGACATCTGGTTCGTTCAAACCAAAGACCCCTAACAATTGTTCCGGCAGGAAGAAGAAAAACAGCCCGAGAAACGCCGCGCCCGCGAGGCCGATACGTGCCGCGATTTTCACAGCCGTCGCTGCACGATCGGGCTGTTTTGCGCCCAGGTTTTGTCCAGCCACGGCAGCGGCGGCGCCCATCAAGCCTGTTGCGGTCCACGTCACGAACGAAAAGAGCTGTCCGTAGGAAACCGCAAACGCCGCTTGTGATGCCGCGCTTGCGGCCAATGATCCAATAAATGAAAGCATCAACACGCCGCCGACGTTCATCGCAATGCCTTGAATGCCGGTGGGCAATCCAAATCGAAACAGCGAACGAATAATGTCCCAGTCAGGCGCGTACCCTTCACCTTTCGGAAACGAAACTACCCAGCCGCCGCGCCATAGTCGCCACAGCGCATACGACGACACCAACGTTGCAGCGGTACAAGTTCCCATTGCCGCACCCGCAGTACCAAACGCCGGAATTGGTCCGAGCCCGCCAATCAACACGACATTGAGCGCAATGTTCAACGCGGTCATGGTGATTCCGATTTTCATCGGCGTCTTCGCATCACCCGCCGCTCGGAGTGCACCGCCGAGCATGAAGAACACAAGATTGCCTGCGCTGAACACAAACATGATGCGCAGAAACGGAAGCGCCTGCTCCTTGACTGCGGGCGCTGCGTTCACAAAGTCCAGCAGCGCGGGCGCCGCGAAATAACCAATTGGCGCGAGAATAAACAGCGACATGCCAATGGCCGTGAGGAACGCCTGATACACAACGCGATCAACTTTGTCCGCCTCGCCCGCCCCGACAAAGCGGGCAATCAACACGCCCATGCCGCCGAACACGGAAGCGATGAACACCACGACGACGAGAAAAATCTGCCAGGCGACACCAATCGCCGCGTTGCCGTTGGCGTGCACTACTCGACCAACCATGACGTGGTCAACAATTCCCTGCATCCCGCCGATGATGTTGGTCAGCATCGTGGGTAACGCCAGTTTCCACACGGCGCTCTTGAGCGGGCCTTCAATGATCGAACGATCGTAGCGGCGGGTACTGCGGGTGGTGCTGGCTGGCGCGGCCGCGGGAGATATGGCAGGCGCAATCGCGGGTTTGGACCCGGATGCGGAGGCGTCGCTCAATGGGAAGTTGGCTGAGCTGAAGGAGGGAACAAGGGTCGCCGCGGGCGAGAACCGGCGGTCACCGGAATGTCGCCCGACAGCGGTGCTCAGGCAAGCAACCGCACAGCGGGTGTTTGGAAGACGTTGTCAGAGCCGGCCGCAACACCTCCGTTGAACGCGCGCCACAGTGTCACCCCATGACAGCAGTCCCATGCTGGCAAGTCGTTGATATCGTTGACGTTGTGATTTCGTGCGAACCGTCTGCGGCACGGCATGCTTAATGCTAGGCAATTCAATGAAAATTCCATCTCACGCTTTCGGAGAGAATATGCGCATCGGTCGTCTGGCACTGTTCACCGCGGCCTTTATCGGCGCCACGCAGTCTCTGTCCGCACAATCCATGTTTGTGCGTGCACCGTCGCAAAACAGCGGTTACGGATACGGCAATACGAATTGGACCTATTTCACCGGGTTATTCGATGCCAAATTTGGAGCTGCCAATATCACGAAAGGGAACTCGGTCGGTTCTCTCGCGGGATATTCTGCTCTCTTACTCGACGCCAACCAACCGTTCACCTCGGCATACAATCTCACGCCTGGTGAAATTTCCACCATACAGACGTTTCTGGCCGGCGGTGGCCGCCTCTACGCGTTTGGCGAGAACGCCGCATGGGCGAGTTGGAACGCGAACTTGCTCAGCCTGTTCGGCGCGACGGGGGGCGGGGCGGCTTCAGACGTAGGAACCCCGCTGGTCGCCAATAGCCTGACAGCGGGCGTCGGTAGCATCGACACTCCGGCCCCCGGAGCCATTGACAATTTCAACGGCGGCGTGGACCTGTTCTCAAACCACATCGCGGGCCTCTTCAATTCCAATTCGGTCGTCGTACTCGACATCAACATCTGCGACGACGGCTTCAGCGCTCGTGCGGACAACAAACGTTTCTGCCAGAACATCGTGGACTTCACGGCCGGCGCGCCGGTTGAAGTCGGGCCAGTGACGGCTCCAGAGCCCGCAAGCCTTGCGATGGTTGGGTTTGGCTTGGCGGTTGCAGGCGTGGTCGCTCGCCGCCGGAAAGCGCGCCAGTAGTACGGGTCAGTTTCGGTTGTAATAGCGGGCCCCTACGTATTGCAACGTAGGGGCCCGCTGCTTTCATGGCGCATCACGTGGTGGCGCTACAACCGCCGGCGAATCGGTAAGTTTTGCGACGGTCGCATGATCGGGCCCCGCTAACGCGGGCGGTGCTGCACGTAATCGAGAGAGCCAGTTGCCGACGCCTTCTTGGCTTCGAACGACTCCTGGGCCTGCCCCGCGAAGTCAACCGAACCCTTCATCGCCGTGCCGCCGGTCACCTTCGCGACAATGGAAAGCAGCAAGTCGTTGTCGCCGTACTTGATGGTGTAGCTGAAGCGCACCGAATCACCCTTGACCGTTCCAGTTAGCGGCACGTCTCCAGAACTCCGCTTGACCGTCCCCGTGAGTTTCTCGCCATCAACAATGAAAGCCAGCTTGAACGCAATCGGTCCACCAGGCGAGTTGTAGCTGGCGTTCCAGTCACCGGCGATACTCTGCGCGCTCGCGGACGAAACGGTAGCGGCGCTAATGATGCTGGCGGCAATGACGGCGTACGACAATCGCATCTCTGGACTCCCTGAGGGTGGCTTGTAGTGATCTCCGAATTCTAAGGGAGGTCGGTGGGAGATGCATCCGTATTTGGTCCGGGAGCGGTGGCAGTTGGTGCGTGCGGTCACCACTGAGATGGTTCCACCGCGGAACTTGCTCGCGACCTCCCGCCAGCCCCACGCGAAACTTGTTGCGATGCGGAGTCGCCACTGCCAACAGCGAAAAGCGAACCGCAACCGCAAACCGCCTGACACGGATTTTCCGGAGTAAACGATTGTTCGGAGCGGTGCATGTCGGACGGTCGCTTGCGCGACGCGATGTCATGTCTACGTACACTGGTCTGATGCACATTCTTTCGCGGAGGCGCGGCGACGCGGAGAACCCTTATTTCAGGCCACCGTTATTTCAGGCCGCTGTTATTTCAGGCCGCTGTTATTTCAGGCCGCTGTTATTTCAGGCCACTGTTTTTTCAGGCCACTGTGAATTCAGGCACTGTCGTTTGCGTACGCCCATTACGGCACGCGCGTAAACCACCGTAAACCACCGCCCAGCGTTCCAAGCAGCAGCTCCAACCTTCCGGTTCCAAACAAGTCGCCCACGGCCGGAATTGCGTCGGGGTAGCTGTGCACACCGAACGTGGTGTCACGCTCAAAGCGAATTTCGCCAGGCGCACCAACGCCACGCCACAATTGAAGTTCACCTTCGCCCGATCCAATAAGCATGTCCAATTTGCCGTCGCCGTCAAAGTCCACCAGCGTGGGAGCGCTTCGCCGAGGAACTTTGATATTCTGAAAATTGTCGCTGATCAGTTCAAATTTTGGCGACGTTTTTGTGCCGGTGTTCTTGTAAAGATTGATCGTGCCCGACGCCTCACCAATGACCAGATCGAGCGTGCCGTCGCCGTTGAGATCACCAAACGCAGGCGTGCTGTTCGTGCCGCGCGTGATCGTGACCAACGCCGTGTCAACCATTTTCCATGACGGCGCTGTGAGCGTGCCCGTGTTGCGATACCACTGCAACCGATCACGCCACGTTCCGACAATCATGTCAACCAGTCCGTCACCATCAATGTCGGCCATGGCCGGCGCGTAGTTGTAGTCACCATGCACTGGCAACCCCCCGCGCTCGCGAAACGCGGGCGCGGTTTTGGTTCCGACGTTCGCAAACCACGACACCGTGCCCGTTCTTCCATCCGTATCGGAGACTTTGCTTCCGATGATGAGATCGAGCAATCCGTCACCGTTTACGTCCGCCAACGCGGGTGCCGATTCTGCGCCGACGTCAATGGTTGGAATCAGCCGACGTGATACGATGCTCCACGCGTCCTTCGGTTTCTGCTGTACGAAATACAAATTATCAATGGATGTTCGATTGGGTTCGTACGCGCCACCAATCACGCCTACAACGAGATCTACAATGCCGTCACCGTCCGCATCACCAAACGTTGGCGCATTGTACCCCGACGACAGTACTGGCTTTCCAGCCGGGAAGCGTGTTGGAGTACCGGTGAGATTCGGCTGTGCACACGTACCGGTGTTCTCGAAACGCAGCAGTCCCTGCTCGAAGAAATCGCCCCAGAATAAATCAAGAACGCCACGGCCGCCGATATCGGCAAACGTCAGTGTGTTCGCACCGTGGCGTCGCGTTGTTGCCGTCGCCGCCATTGGACCGTGAGCGCGATCATTCGTTTCTGACGTATCGGCACGCATCAAGTTGCCCCCGGTAGCTTCGGGTCCCAGCACTTCGATGCCCTGCCACGCTTGCTCGAGCAACCGAAACCTCGGTGCGCCGTCGGGACTCTTGCCGTCCTGCTCGTAGCGATCCACCACACCCTGCACTTGCCCGACAAACAGATCGAGCTTGCCGTTGCAGTCAATGTCAACCGCGTTCAAGATGTTTTGACGATCAGCAACAATGGGTTGACCATCCGAATTGCGAATGGTGTCGCCCAGCGGCACAAATTTTGGCTGCGTGCGCGTGCCTTCGTTGTGCCACACACGGATGTATCCGGCTTGCATCTCGCCAAACAAGTCAGGCAACTTGTCCGCGTCGATATCAACAAAACGATACCACTCGCCAACATTGAGATCCTGAAACTTGTCCGTGCGCCATACCCATGCGTTGTTGACGCGTTCAAACATCATGATCTCGCCCGAACGCTCCTGCACAAACAATTCGGATTGTCCGTCACCGTTGATATCGATCAACTGCGGACGCGGCACGTCAAACCCGCCAAGAAAAGGCGCGTTCAGCAAACGTCCCGCGCTATCGCTGACGGGAATGCCTGCAACGCGCGCCACGTAATTCCAGGTAACGACATGCTGCGGAGACATGCTGGCCGACAAGAAAACGGCCGCCGCACTAATTCCGAGCGCGGCGGCCAGATATTTCGCACGTTTCCTCACGCTATTCACCGTGCTCCTGCAGCGCCCATTCCCGAAGGTGAGATACCGAGCGGAAGTTCTTTTTCCACCTTCCCAGTCGAGACGTTGATGACGGACAACCATCCAGTGGTGGGCGCTTTGGTCGCGGGCATCCCCGACATTCCCGGCATGTTGTCGTGCGCGCTCGCCCCGGGCTTGACCACCATACCAAGGTTCTGATTGACGACAAATAAATATTTGCCGTCGGCGCGCATGATCATGTCATACGGCTGGGCCATATGTCCCGAAAAACTCCGCAGAATTTTTCCCGACTTGAGATCAACCTCGGCCACCGCGCTATCGGCAAACTGCGAGAAGTAAACGCGTTTCCCATCCTTCGAAAAAACCGGATCCCACGGCTTGCCGTGTAGCGCGAACTCCGCGATCGGGACATACGGCGGGGCTTTCGTAATATCAAAAACCATCACGGTGTTTGACAGTTCACCGCCTACGATGAGCCGAGTGCCGTCGGGGCTGACCGTGAATTGCACCATCGAACGGATGACGCCAGGCAGCGTGGTTAACGTGACCTGCCCCGACACCAGATTCAGCGACGCAAAACGATTCTCCGCCAATGATGCCACGTGCACCCAGTTGCCATCTTTTGTGGTGACCAGGGCGTGTGGACGCGGAATCTGTAGTTCCTGCTCTTCGACCATCGTGAACGACGAACGTTTAATCACGCCCAACGACTTTGGTGGATTCACCGCGGTCATCGATCGGCCCACGTACAACGAATCGTGCACCGGATCGAGCGCCAACAGTCCGGGCGTTTCCATGGGCACTTTGCCAAGCAGTTTGTTGTTGCGATCGAACTTTAAGACTTGACCGTCACCAATCAGTGTTGCGTACCAGAACGCACCATCTTTTTCAACGACCGCGTGATGTGGTTTTGAATTGGGCGTGAAACCAAGCTTCGTGAGATCAATAACGGTATCGACACGCAACGTGTTTTGGTCGATGACAGTGATGGACGATCCACCTTGATTCGTGATGTACAATTTCGCACTGGACGTGGACGCTTTTTGCGCCCACGTCGCGGGGCCCATCACACTGGTGGCGAACCCTGCCACCAGTGCAACGATGTGCGCTGTACGATCCGCCTTACGGAACAATCTTGCGTGGTGCATCGCGCACCATGAAGAACCCTTCGCCAATGCTCACGACCCCAATGGCGCCGTTCTTGAAGAACGGATAATTGTTCCACGATCCCTGGAAACCCGCAGTGTTTTCACCGGAGTTCGTATCCATGAACCCAATCTCCTTCGGGTTGAGCGGATCGGACACGTCGAGAATACGAAGGCCCGCTTTGTAGTTCGACTGATACATACGATCACCCTTCACATACAGGTTGTGATCGCTGGCATGTGTTGGGCCAATGTATTCGCGTTTCATCACCGGCTGTTCGAGATCGGCGACGTCAAAGATCATCGTGCGCGTGCCTTCGGCCGATTTTCCGATGTTGCCCGTTTCATCCAATTCGTCGTTCATGTAGAAGTAGCGCTGATCTTCCGTAAACCATCCCTGGTGGGTGTACCCCGGCGTTGGATAATCGGCGTGTGACAACACCTTCACGTTCTTCTTGTCGGTAACGTCCTGAATGGACACCGTAGTTTCGTTCGACGCCATGCAGATTTCGTGGCCTTTGTAGCGTGCATCCGGACCTTTGTACATCACGCACAACACGTCGTGCGTATAGCCACCTTTCGACCGGCCTGTGCCGACATCGGCAAAACATCCCGCAAATTCCGGCTTGAGCGGGTTCTTCATGTTGATCATGAGCAACCCACCGCTGCAACGTTCGCCGCCTGACGCAGTTCCCACGGCATACGCGTAACCGCTCGCTTCGTTCACCGCGATGTCGTGAATGCTGCCGGCATCAAAGTGCGCGTCTTCCGTCCAGCGCTTGGGCGTGGTGACATTGCGCAACTTTGTCAGATCAAAAATCTGAATGCCGTGATGATCGCCCGAGCCGTCGGAGACAATCAGCGCGTAATTCTTGTACGTCTTGATTTCGCGCCAGCTCGACATGTTCGCACCCTTCGTGCGTGGCAAGTCACCCAGATACTTCGGATGCACTGGATCGGTGACGTCCACAAACGCCGCTGCATCCGTGCGTCCGAGAATTGCGATATCGTGCCCCGTCACCGGATCAGTCCATCCCCAGCTGCCACTCAAACTCACGCCACGTTTTCCACCGACGGCGGAAATTGGCAAGTATGACAGTAGTCCGGTGTTACCGCATTCCCATTCACCGGCTTTGCCGTCGGCGCACTTCACTTCTTTGCCCGTGACTGTCTGATAACGCGGCGGAATTGGCGGCAGGTTGAGGCTTTTGAGTGACCAATCGCCGCCCGCACCCTTGCCCATGAATGCAACAGTCCCACCACCACCACCGTCGCCTGGCATACCGATGATGGCTTTGTCGCCACTCACCGCAAACGCGGCCGACCACTGCGCACCGCTTTCAATCGTATCCACACCCAACTTCTTCATGCCGGTCCAGCCGCCGTCTTTGTCGGCAACAGCGCGATAGATCCGTCCCGAGCCATCACTGCCCGGCGCGCCAATCCAGAGTTCATCGCCAACGATGTTGAGCGCTGTACCAAAGTTCACGCTGCCAAATTCAAACGGCGCAAGTGAACTTGATTGACGCCACGAACCAAAGGAGGCGCGTTCAAATCCAATCACAACGCCTGTCGTAACGCCGGCCCCGCCGCCACGTCCACCGCCGCCGCCGGCACCGCGTCCGCCAACTGGCTGCGCTGCCGCTGTCATGCGTTCAAAAATTGCCGTGCGTTGTGCTGGCTCAGTCGCTGTGGCCAGCGCCGCGAACAATGAATCGCGCGTAACGTTTGCGGCCGGCACCGAGAAGTTTGCGGCCGGTGCACCAACAACCACGCGATCACCTTTCACCGCAACCGAAGCACCAAACTGCGCGTTGGCTGGAATGTTCGCGGGTGCAACCTGTTCAGATTCCTGAATCCATTTTCCCGCATCACGACGAAAGATGTACGCCGCGCCTTTGCCTTTCCGCGCTGGCGCACCAACCGCAACGCGATTTCCGTCGATTGCAATTGATGCACCAAAACGATCGCCGGCCACAACACCTTGCGCGGGCAACGTTCCAGCAGCGCTCCAACTTCCGGAGGCAGCACGCGTGTACACGTACACCGTCCCACCGCTCGCTTCGCCTGGAGCGCCTGCGAGTGCAATGTCCCCCATAACGGCAATGGCGGTGCCGAACTGTGAACCGCCGTCCGTCGATCCGGACAGGTTTCCGCCCGATGTGTATCTGCCATCAGCGCCGCGCCTGAACAGCTGCACTGAACCGACAGCTGTATCGGGCGGTGGTGGGCTTACTGCTCCGCCGCCACCAATGCGACCTGCTCCGCCGCCGTTCGCGGCTACGGCATTCGCCCCGCGTCCGCCCGCAGGTGCCGCAACCGGCGCGGGCCGCACTGCGCCAACGAGTAGCGTCGTGCCTTCGGCCGCGACCGTAACACCAAATCCATCACCGGCCGAGCTGTTGCCCGACGTCACTTCGCCAGCAGGTTTCCAGCCGGTGGGACCGTATCGAAAGACGTGCACCACACCAGCCGGTGGCGCAGCACCGCCACGTCCCCCGCCACCGCCGCCACGGCCGCCTCCACCAACATTGGGTTCCCCAACAAAGGCGAACTCACCGGCAATCGCCACCGAGCGGCCGAACGCAGTATACGCCTCTGAATTCGCTCGTTCATTGGCCGAACGTGGTGTGGAGTCGGCCGATGGTGACGCCACGACGGCGGCGCCCAAGCCACCTCCGGCGAGCAACATGGCCAAGGTCTTCGACAGGATCACAGAATGCCTCTCGCGGGATGGGAAGGAATGGCCCAAACATAACGCTCCCGGAGTGACGGCGCAGTAGCCGAGTTACCAAATGCGACGAGAGTTTAACGGTCCGTTGCGGAAAGGCTTATTCTGACACGGCCCGCGTTCCTGCGACGGTTTGCGCGGAACTCATTGTGGTGTTGCGTACCGATGCAAGTGCATCAAATCGTCTTCGTCAGTAAATGCGAGATACAGCGTTTTCGAACCGAAGCCCACCACTTTTGTTTTGGGTGGCAGCGTTACGGACAAGACAACTTTCGCGGCCGCATCAAACACGTCGTATGTGAGGGTAGGCACCGTGAATGCCGTCGTGCGCAGAACCCAGGCACGACCTCCGCCGTCTATCGAGACTGCATTCGCCACAAACGGCGGCTTTCGCGCTGGCCAGGTCATCCCTCGGTCGTCGTACATCTCGGCCGAGAACAGCGCTCTGTCTGCGGCGGTCGTAGGCGGGATGACGCGCGCTGATGCGGCAGCTGAATTGCTTTGCACCGTGATACTTCCCGGACGAACTTGATTCTCCAGGAAAGCGCGCCGCTCGGCGGACGTGATTTCGATTGACGCGTATTTCACCACCGGTCCAACAATTTTTTGTCCATCCCGCGTAAACCATTCAACGTGATAATTTTCGGCGCGCGCAACTGCGACGCGTCCATCACGCGCCACTGCCGCAACGTCTTCGGGTGCGTACGGAAGATTGGTCGAATATTTGAGAAGACCGCCCCCCAATGAACTGGCGCCCGAAACCACCCCGCTTGGTCGCAACATGATCGTGATTGTGTCGGCGTGTTTCGTGCGTGGGTCAAAACGAATCAAACGCCGCGGGTCATCGGGATCCTTTGCCGCCGACGAGCGGGCAGTCAGGTAATTCACGCCACCTTCATCGAGGCCAATGCTCGCACCGTTCGGAAACGGGCCCTGATTCTGAATACGAGTTGCGCCGGCCTTGCCATCGGGATTGATGACCAGAAACCGGGCGTTCGCGAAATCTTCCATGAGCGTGGTGTCGTTGATTAGCGCACGCAACCTGCCCGCCGATTTGAACTCGCCCGGGCCCGATCCATCCCGCCCGATTTTCGTCAGCGTCTGCGTTTTGAAGTCGGCCAGCTGCACAAGTTGGTCTCGGCTGTCCGTCACAATCACACGCCCGTCGGTGAGCTCGCGCAGGGCACTGATCACCGTGAATGTGCCAGTGAGTTCCGCGGCTGGTTTGCCCAGGGTCAGCGCGCGCGGAATTTGCGATGCGACCGTGGTCCCGAACAACAATGAGGCGGACAACAGCAAAATGGATGCAGAGCGGGTCAACATTGATGCTTTGGGAAGAGGAGAGTGCGTCGTTTGGACTGATTGCGTGACGCATTCGTTTGCTCGCACAGAATGGTACGGGCTCCGTCACCCTGTGCCGTCATGTCGTCGACGCACAAACTTCCGGACGCGTAACGAATGTTAGCGTTCGCATATTTGCGCCCTCTTTCCCCACGCGAATTGGCGCTGACGTCCAATGCGAGATCGACGACCGACAACGCGCCGGCTGCATCTGTCTCGTCTGAAAATGTCTAGCGACTTCCTCTAACACCTGGCCGGCGCGATTGGAACGAATCGCGCGGAAATGCACTGGCCAGAATTACAGCGCCATGATGACGGGCAACGCAGCTCGTATTTACAAGTTTGTTGACAAAGCGCTCACTGTGGTGCGTCGTACCGATGCAGGTGCAACAAATCGTCTTCGTCGGTGAACGCCAGGTACAGCGTTTTCACACCGAACCCCACCACTTTTGTTTTTGGTGGCAGCGTTACCGACAACACAAGTTTCGCGGACGCATCAAACACGTCGTACGTAAGCGCTGGCGCGGTGTATGCCGTCGTTCGCAGCACCCACGCGCGACCTGCGCCGTCAATCGACAGTGCGTTGGCCGCAAACGGCGGCTTTCGCGCCGGCCAGGTCATACCGTTGTCGTCGTACATTTCTGCGGTATGCAACGCCTTGGTCGATGATGGTGCGGGCGGAACAACGCCGCTGCCGTTGTTTTGTACAGTGATCGCTCCCGGACGAACCTGCTTCTCCAAAAACGCTCGGCGCTCGGCGGTATTGATTTCAACTGGGGTGTACTTCACCGCTGGTCCGACGATTTTTTGCCCGTCACGTGAAAACCATTCGACGTGGTAGTTGTCAGCGCGCGCAACTGCAACGCGTCCATCGGGCGAAACCGCTACAGCATCTTCGGGCGCAAACGGAAGATTGGTAAAAAACTTTAGCAGGCCGCCGCCCAGCGTACTGGCCCCCGAATGCAAACCGCTTGGGCGCATGACAACCGTGATCGTGTCGGTTCGTTTGGAGCGCGGGTCATACCGAAGCACGCGTTGCGGTCCGTCTGAGTCTTTTAATTCCGACGCCCGAACAATCACGTATGCAGCGCCGCGTTCATCAAGGCCGATGCTGGAGGCGGTTGGAAATGGGCCTTGGTTCTCAACGCGAGTTGCTCCAGCTTTGCCGTTGGGATTGATGACCAGAAACCGACTGTTCACGAAATCTTCCATCAATGTGGTGTCGTTCAACATCGCCCGTAACTTGCCTGCCGATTTAAACTCGCCAGGTCCGGAACCATCTCGTCCAATTTTGCTGAGCGTCTGCGTTCCGAAATCGACAAGTTGCAGGATGTTGTCGCGGCCATCCGATACGATCACGCGCCCATCGCTTAGTTCACGCACGCTGCTGATGGCGGTGAACGTACCGGTGAGTTCGGCGGCCGGTTTGCCCAGGGTCAACGCGCGAGGCGATTGTGCGGCGAGAGCGCATCCAAACAACAGTGCAGTTGGCGCCAGTGAAATGGATATTGAGCGGGTCAACATTGAGGTTTGGAAAAGGACGGTTCGTCGATCTGAAACGGGGTCATAGTGCTCTGGCCAATCTGTGCGTACTTGCCTGACCGGTTAACATAGATAATCTATGTAATGTGACACAAGAGCCCACCGATTGGTTGCTCGCCGCCGGAAGCTACCTGGATGTCTTCGCGTGTCCGCTCAACTCCAGTTGCACAACATCAATTGCCACGTCGCCGTCCGGAAGCTCGCGACGGGTCCAAAACTGTTGTCCACTGCTCAACGAGGCAAAGAAGCCAGGTAGTCGAATTGAAGCCGTCAATTGTCCGGTCCGCGGATCGAAGGATTCGAAAATGGTGTCGAGATACTTCGTGAGATCTCCGTCCAGTTTCACCGACGAAGTCTTCCCTTCACCGGCTGTCCGCACATCAGCGGGTGATTTCCATCTGCTCGACGCGACGATAAGCTGCACGACAATATTTCCGCTCGCAGAGTCCACGGCGACGCCAAAAATTTGCGCGGGCGTGCTGTCGTTCACGAAATTGAGGCGCATTCCCGCCACAGAAAGTGTGGGGAACCAGTCGACGTGGCGCGCAAATGTTCGGGTCAAGTGAAAGTCGGAGGACCATTGTTCAACGAGATAGCTGTTGGCCCGCGCAACCATCACGCTGCCGTCAACACCTGCAGACAATCGCCGCGCCATAACGGCTCCTCGTTTTCCAACGAGTTCTCGAATGCCCTTTCTTCGATTGCGCGCCGACTCGTTCGCCGACATTGTGTCGATGCCCCACGCACGCACAATGCGCCCATCTGCACTCATGATACGCAACGTATTGAACGACGTGTCGGGTTGTACACCGGCGAACACCTGGCCACCAACCAACAGCTGCGACTGCGGAAGCGGGAGTACGTTTTCACCACCCGCCAGCGATGGTACGGACACCGTGCGAATCAATTTGGTGAATGTTGGATCGATCACGGTCAGTCGCCGTTGCCCTCCGTCGATGACGTACACCGTGTCGTTCGCCGCAACCAGCAACCCGGTGGCGCTCCGAAACTCCCCCGGCCCGCTGCCATCTCGACCGAATGTTCGAATCAGTTTTCCCGATGCGTCCAGGAGTCCCAACACGTTGCCCCGCCCGAATACGATGTATTCTCCTCGGGAATTCCGCGTGATGTTTGCCAGCTTGTGATCGATATCGAAGGACGCGCTGTCGAGCGTGAACAGTGTGCGTCGTCCGAAGCGACATGGAAGTGATTCGTCATTTCCATGGATTGCCACGAACGATGATGTGTCGATTGGGGAGGTGGGATATTCGCACTTCGCCGCGGTTGCGTTCGCCCCGGCTGCGCTTACCACCGGAGCATTCACAGCTGGAGCTTTCGTTTTTGCGTCCGTGCACGCGAACAGCACGAGTGATGCTGCGAGTGCGCAAAACAATTTTGATAGTCGCATTACTTGCTGCGCGGAAGAAAACTCATGATCAACGAATGCTGCGCTTTTAACCGCAGCGTGTTTGCTGCGTTCCGAATATTGCGGCGAGGGGTGAGCAGGCGCAACAAATCCAGCCGAAGTCGCGTTCGCACCGCTCGTTGCCGGAACGGGCGGAGAGTGCGCGAAGATCTTCGCCGCAGTGGCAGCGTGGAATCGAACAGCGCTTTTGGAATCGGCAAAGATGGTACGTGATCCCGGCAAACGTGGCTCTCGCGACAGTGACCGACGGCCAATTCAACGACTGGACAGAATACGTCGACGCACCATTATTTCACCACATGTGCGGACGCGTTGGACTCGGCAAGGAAATGCGGTATGCAATCGACACGCGTTATGATCTTGCGATCAAGCGCCTGGTGTTTGAGGCGCGCTACAATTTGCCTCCAACAAGGCCAATTCCCCTTCTGTATCAACCGGCAGGCGAGCCGGATGCGATAATGGCGAACTGGGGTTTGGTGCCGTTCTGGTCGAAAAGTGGTAAAGGATTTTTCAATGCACAGGGCGAAACCGCGCATGAGAAGCCCGCGTTTCGCTCGGCATTCAAGAAGCGCCGGGGCGTTGTGTTGGTGGATTGGTTCTACGAATGGCAGAAGCTCGCAGGTGGCGGCAAACAACCGTATTTGATTCGACGTGCCGATGGCGCACCGTTGCTTTTTGCGGCGCTTTGGGAAGGCGGTGTTGGTGATTCAACAACACCGACGGCCACTATTCTGACGATTGTACCGAATGAGTTCATGGCTCCAATTCACAATCGCATGCCGGTCATCCTGGAGCCTGAAGAAATTGATCGATGGATTGAGTCCGATCCGGACGACGCGCGCATACTTATTCAGCCCGCGGCGGACAGTATTCTCGAGATGGTGCCCGTGTCAGAATTGGTAAACAGTGTACGCAATGATGATCCGCGTTGTGCAGAGCCGCTGTCGGCGTTCCCGATGCCGACGGCTGTACTTGCAGTCCGTACCTGAATTTCAGCCAGATATTTGGGTGAATATTTGCAGCCATCTTCGCCTGCAAAAGCCATGAAGACTTCCCTCTCGTCAAGCATGTCTTCGATGAACACCATTGCGGAAACAAAAGTATGGGCGGCGACTTTGGAACGCCGCTGCATCTCGACACGGTCACCAGTCGCTACCTGAAACCGTTGTTGCCCTCGCTCCAAAGTACCCCGGGCCGGCGAAGGGGCTCGCCCTACCGCCGGAGACGCGTTCACCGATCTACCGAAACTCCCTGGCGGCCCGCACAGCACAAGAAGAGCGTTGCATCGCAGCAACGACGTTCCCGATGGGCATTGGCCTCTACAGCCTGCGGCACAGTTTCGCGACGCGACTCGACAAGCTGGGCGTCTCGACCAAAGACATTCAAGATTTGCTCGGGCATGCAAACGCGAGCACCACACTCAACAGCTACACCCATAGCGACACGGACTCGCAACGCGGCGCGTTGGACACGCTCGAGGAAGCACTGTTGGCGAAGATTGGCAAGCTCGGCATCGCGGAAGAGGTAGTTCGTCCATTTTTCGTCCGTTCGGTGCGGTCCATTGCCGAATTTTGCTCGGCATTCCCTGCCCGCTCACACACGTAACGCATTGGTATTGCAGTAGTTCGAATTCGAAGCGGGAGACGGGGTTCGAACCCGCGACATCCAGCTTGGGAAGCTGGCGCTCTAC
>JBDUBA010000363.1:0-8448 GCA_040004335.1 Gemmatimonas sp. | reverse complement strand
AGCGCGCGTATGTGAAGAAGGAATCGGAGTACATCATGCGCAATCTCGCGGGCGTGAACTCCTTCCAGGCGAAAGGCAAGCGCAAACGACTCGAGCGTCTGCCACGTCTCGCGCCACCACCGGGTGATCCCTCGGCGATGACGCTGCAGTTCGATCCTGCCGAACGTGGCGGTGATCAGGTGATCGCGATTGAGGCGTTGCGTGTGGAAGTTCCGGGGCGTGTACTCGTTGACGATTTCACTGCGGTGCTCAGGCGCAATGATTTTGTCGCGCTGGTTGGTCCGAATGGCGCGGGCAAGTCGTCGTTTATTTCTACCATCATTGGCGATCGCGCCGCGGCGCATGGCACGGCGCGCATTGGTGGCTCGATCACTTCGGCGTGGTTCCGTCAGGACCTCGCTGATTTGCCACTCCGCAAGTCGTTGTTCGATGCCATTCAGGAACAGCGCCCACTCTGGAACCGCGGCAATGTGCAAAATCATCTTGGCGCGTTCGGTTTCACCGGTGACGAAGTGCTTCGCGAGATTCAGAGCCTGAGCGGTGGCGAACGCGCACGGGTCGCGCTCGCGCTCATCGCCATTGCGCGCGCCAATCTGCTCATCCTCGACGAACCAACGAACCATCTCGACGTTGAAAATATCGAGGTGCTCGAAGATGCACTCTCCGACTACGACGGCACCGTGTTGTTAGTGAGTCATGACCGCGCGTTCCTGCGCGAGGTCGCGACGCGTGTGTGGTGGTTTGATGGTACGCGGCTGGTTGATTTTGACGGGCCGTTTATTGAGTGGGAGGAGGATCGGGCGAGGAAGGCGGCGGGGCGTGCGTAGGAAGCGAGGGGCGCGATTCCAGCGTTTTGTCGCCGGATGTTCTTTCTCCCCACGTAATGCTCTCCGACTTCGCCTTCGCTTTTCGGGGATCATTGAGCTGCTGGTTCGGTACGAACGAGCAGGACATTCAGCGAAGAACCTTCGCATTCAGCGAAGAACCTTCCGGTCACGTGGCCCAGCATATCCGGGGTCAAGTCAGCAACAATCCGACGGGACTTCTCCAATGCAATCACTTTCGGCCAGAATGAACTGCGTTCCTGGTCGTCTCAGCGTCGGACATTTTTTTTGGTTAATGTCGCTGGCGCTTTCGACACTGATGTTGCTGGCAAGCTGCACTGAAAGCAGCGATCCGCCAATCGACATCGTTCTCTCGCGCGAGTCAATCGGGCTGGTCGTGGGAGATACGCGAGGTCTCGCCGTAACGTTATCCGGGGCGAAGCCGCACGAGACCGTGCGTTGGATAACAAGCGCACCATCCATTGCAACAATCCAAGGCGCTGGTGACTCCGCAATTGTCACCGCGGTCGGTATTGGTACAGCGGTCGTCTACGCGGTGCTGACTTCCGATGCATCGATCAAGAGTAAAGCGGTCAACGTCGTTGTAATCGCACCTCCACCAGCGCTCGTGGCTGTACAGCTTTCACCGGACACTGCAAAATATTTTGTCGGGCAGTCGTTCACCGTCACACCAAGAATAGTCCGCGAAAATCCTTCGGTCGAGGTTTCCTACTCTTTCGCTTCGAGCGCACCGAATGTTGCTACGATAACTCGGGTTGGAGAGGGAGGGGTCGTGGTAGCGGTTGCGCCAGGCACAACCACACTTACTGTGACCGCAACGGGGTCCGGAGCCGGGTACACGCAAAACGTTCTGACCGCCAAGCAAACAGTTACCGTTAGTGTACTGAGTAACCAGCCCATACAAATTGCGGCCGGGTTGTCACACACCTGCGCATTGACCGACGCCGGATTTGCCTACTGTTGGGGATTGAATTCCACCGGCCAACTCGGCACAGGCAATGTTACAAGCCAAAGCGTACCAACACCGACGAATGGCAGCGTACCATTCACTGCCATCGCGCCTGGTGCCAAACACACATGTGCGCTCGCTATTACAACCGTCGTGTACTGCTGGGGCTACGGCGTGCAGGGACAGTTGGGCAATGGCACCACGACTGATCGCACTACGCCGACACCAGTAACGGGCACGCAGTCGTTTTCCGCTGTGACGGCGGGTGGCAGTCATAGCTGCGCGCTGACCACGCAAGGTGCTGCTTACTGCTGGGGCTCGGGCGCGAACGGTAAACTGGGCAATGGAGCGATAGTTGATCGGACCGTGCCGGAATTGGTGACGATGAGCGGCATTGCACTCATCGGAATTTCTGCAGGAGGAAGCCACACCTGCGGCACGGCCGTTACCGGAATCTATTGTTGGGGCAGTGGCACTTTTGGACAGCTGGGCGATGGAGCGAACGTCGATCGCACTTTACCAACACGAGTTCCGAGTGGACAAAGTTTTCTGGAAGTTGTTGCAGGCACCAATCACACGTGTGCGCGAGCGTCGGATGGACCTGCGTACTGCTGGGGCGCAGGATCGCATGGACAGCTAGGCAACAGCTCCACCGCCGATCGCAGCATTCCGGCGTTGGTTGAGGGCGGATTGCAGTTCTTCCAGATCACGGCCGGCGACAGTCACACATGCGGCCTGGTAAATACTGGCGCTGCGTTTTGTTGGGGGGCAGGCGAACAGGGACAGCTCGGAAACGGCAGCACGTCGAATAAATCAAGTCCGAGCCTGGTCAGCGGCGATCTCAAGTTCTCGCGTATTGCAGCGGGAGCGAACCACACCTGTGGAATCGCCACTATCGAGGGTCGGCCAGCAACGTACTGTTGGGGCGCATCGTCTGATGGACAGACTGGCGTTGGCACGCAGAACTCATCGACTCCGCAGCGGGTTGCATTTCCGCCGTGACAAGAATTTGCGCCGATCAGGGCGAGTCTGATAAATCGTGCCTGCAGTTACCCCTTCGGCGCGAGCAGCGCTGCAAAATCCGGTCGCGCGCGCAACCTTGCCAGCGCCGGATCGTTGTGCAACCACATGGGCCACGCGCCGCGATCAATCGTTTCGCGTACATACGCGAACGCGTCCCCTGTCCGGCCGGCAATTGCCGCAGTCGCCGCGCGATACGAACTTGCCGCCCACCCAGCTTGAGCCGCAGTCTGCGCACCCAGCCAGGCATCAAGTGAATCCGCACGCGTCGTCACTCTTAGCCTTGCCGTGACTTCAGCGAGAAACCCCCGATAGTCTGCATTCGCAGTATCGGCGCTCACCAGTTCCTGCAACAATCGCGAGGCCGTGATATCGTCACCGGACAAATCATACGACCACGCAGCGACCAGGCGTTCTTCAGCAGTTGCGCGTTCTTCGGGCGAACGCCCGCGATACCACGCCACGGCGCGCGCGGCAACCAACCGCGACGTTACTGAATCGCCATGCACCGCGAGTTCGCGCGCAATCCACGCCGCAACCCATCCGGCAGTTGACGCATACTGAGGGCGACCGTCGCTGTACGGCGCGAGACCGATATTCATCGCTGTCTCGGCAGGAAGTGTGAGCGTGCTGTCCACGAGTGCCAACAAGTCGCTGGAACGCGGCAGCGCCGCCAGCGCACGACCTCGCAACCACGCGCGGGCAAGTGGTGCCGATGTTGACATGTCAGTGGCTGTAGCGAGTTCGTCGTCGTATCGGCCGAGCAGGTGGAGCGCTTCGGTCAGACTGCTGAAATACGAGAAGTGAGTGCTGTCCGTGCTCCAACCAAGATCGACGTCAGGATTTATTCGCGTGAGAATTTCAACTGTTTTCCCAGGCCGGTTGGCCCAGAGCGCGGCCGCGGCGGCCGACAGGCGCAGGCTCGACGTTTGCGGCTCGAGATCCGCGCGTTCGAGCGTAAGCCGCAACATTTCCTCGTTCTGACCGCGGCAGTGCATCACATCAATCTGCAATGACAAGCGATCAATCCTGTCAAGCGTGCGCGACTTCGACGCGAACACGTGGTCGATGGAATCGATGAGCGCGCAATCGTTGTAGTTGGATGCAGCCGTGGCCGCGGCGACTGCGGCACCGCCGAACAGCGTATCACGATGCGCAGCATCGAGGAACGCCTGCATCGATCGCTTGCCGTCGCCATGCCAGAATGCGTCCCACCCATCCAGATACGACTGGTAGGCTTCGAATGGCGGTATCTCGCCGGTCCTCGTTTCGGCAACGCGCGGTAAGCCTACGTGCGTCGCAAGTTGGAGCGCGGTCATCACCCGCGACTGAAGTGCATCGAGCGCCGCCATCGGCGTTCCGACCGGCGTGGCGACGGGTCCAATTGCATTCAACACTCGGCCGGTACTCACTTCAATCACCGCCGCCTCAAACAGCAGGCTGTCGCGCGCGCGATAGTAGCTACCCGAGATCACCAACGTCGCACCCGTTCTTCGCGCGATAGCAATCGCATCGTCAGCTTTACTCTGCACGAACATCACGCGCGGATCAACGACATCGACCACCTGTGTGCGTAAGGTTCCCCGCGTCAACCAATCTTCCGCCATGCGGCCAAGCGACTGAAAATGTTCCTCCCCGGTTCGGTTCTCAAAGACGGCGATCAACACACGCGGACGCGGGCCTTCATGTGCGGTGTTGCGAATTCGCATCCAACCGAACATCGCGAAAGCAGCGAAACTGAGTGCCAGTGCTGCGGTCCAGAGTACGCCGCGATTGACAAACCTGCTTCGCGACGCGTTGACTATCGCATGCGGTGGGAGTGCAGGCATCTCCAGCGCCGGAGAGTCTTCGACCGGCAGTTCAAGTCGTTCTGTTTCCAGCTTGGCCGAGGCTGATGCTACCGACGGAACAACATTCAGAGATTCTTTCGCCGTCGACTCCGGCACAACGTTCGTGGTGTGTTTGGTAATCGAAGCCGACACAACATCAATGGGCTGTTTCTCAGTCGACTCTGGCACAACAGGTATTGCATCGCGTTGCCCTGAACGAATTTGTTGCGCGAGTTTTTCAGTTTGCGCGTCGGGTGCGATTTCAAATTCTGCCGCCAATCGACGAGCGTAACTCTCATACAGACGCAACGCGCCGCCCCGATCATTACCGTCCGCAAGCAGCGCCATCCCTCGGCGCACCCAAGTCGCATCGTCAGGGGCAAGCGTAATCGCGCGCTGCGCCCAATAGGCGGCTCCAGTGAAATTCTGTACGGCTGTTTCGCGATCGACCAACGCGCGTACCGCCCGCAGTGTGATCTCGACTACATGTTTTCGTTCGCGTGACAGCCAGTCCTCAAACGCGGCGTCGGCGTTCGCAATGTGAATGCCGGCCAGGAGTTCGCCCTGATAGCGATCTGCCGCTTCCTCAAACCTTCCCCCTGCGACAGCAGCATTGAGTTTTGCGACGTCGGTGGTGATGCGTTCGGCATCAAGAGCGACACCATCATCGCCCTGTGTGACAATTACTCCATCGCCCAATGCCTCGCGCAAATGATACAAAGTGTTCCGAAGGGCGCGTCGAGCTGAGAACTGATCCATCTCTGGCCAGAACATTGCGGCCAGCGTATCGCGCCTGTGAAATCCATTGGTGCCGCGTACGGCCAGGTACGCAAGCAACGCGAAGCGCTTCGGCGACGCCGAGAGTGAGCCGACCTCCTGCCCGTTCGAGTCGCGAACGGCGTGCGGTCCGAGGAGACGGAGCTCTATCATGCAAAATCAACCTATCTTGCGCGCCGTCGCCCAGCAACAAACGGCGAAGTGACAGTGAAGAGACGCCTCGGTTGCTATCGTGGTGGCGCGATGACGTGGCGGACCGCTCTCATCGTCTGGCACACTCTCACATAACAGGATTTCCCATGAACATGTCGTTTCGCGTTACCTCACTCGCCGTTGCACTCACCGTTGCCGGCACTCCGTTCCTGCTCTCGGCGCAACCGAATTCTCCGGCATGTCTCGCCGTGCTGCATGCAGCAAACAAGATGTACACCACGCCCAATCATCAATTCATGTCGAAGGTTGATGCGCTCTCCGGTGGAACCGCGCGAAAGATGGAGAGCATTACAACGGGCGGGACGTATTACGTGATGGCGAGCGGCCGATGGGTGAAGGGACCGGTCCCTTCGTCGCCAATGGAGGAAATGTTAAAGGAAAATCCACAATCGAAAGTAGTATGCCGTGAAGTCCGTTCCGAATCGGTGAATGGCGCGGCCGCCACGGTGTACACAGTACACAACCAAACCGAATACGGCATCGTTGACGCGCAGTACTGGATTGCGCATGCCGGCGGACTGATATTGCGCTCAGAGACCGACATTGATGTCGGGGTGAAAAACGGCAAAAGCCATACGTCGATGCGCGCCGAATATACAAATGTTCAAGCACCGAAACTGGGGAAGTAACGGAGCTGGCACAACTGCTTGGGAGCAGGAACGCGACCGTGCTGGTGCGTATCGCGCAACACAGCGAAGTTCATCTTCGCGCAGAAGCAAATGTGAGACAGTGTGCGGTCGCCGGTGTCACGAACGTGCCGTTGACCGGCCGTCAGGAGCGACCGCGCATCGTGCATCACGAGTCGCCGGTCGATGCCCTCACCGGTGCCGGATCGAACGCCGCCGGAAGGACCGGCTCGGCCAATTCGCCGATTGCCTCAATGGTGACATCGGCGGCAGGATACGCCGCCAGATTGGCCGGATCGAAGGCGTAGTGACCCTGACGAGGAAACACCGTCGTGACACGGGCGCCCCAGATGTCCTTGATCCGCGCCAGCAGACGGAGCTTGTCGTCGATCATCACGTAAT
Source organism: Gemmatimonas sp. (assembly GCA_040004335.1). Lineage (GTDB taxonomy): Bacteria > Gemmatimonadota > Gemmatimonadetes > Gemmatimonadales > Gemmatimonadaceae > Gemmatimonas. The sequence goes on along the minus strand of JBDUBA010000363.1, from coordinate 1,787 downwards.
GCCGCGCCGGATACTTCGCAGCCACGGCATCGAGCATCTCCTCCTTGTGGATGTAGATCAGCACCCGTCCATCCACCGCATCCCAAAGCCCCGATCGCTGCAGCTTGCGCGGTTGCAGCACCACGTCGCCGTCTGACAAAATCACGGTCTTTCCTGCCGCATCGAGGCGGCGGATGACCTCGAGTGCCTTCGGGTAGAGTCGGCTTGCGAACGGGTAGTCGAGCAGAAATGACGCCATCAACAGAAGGTTGACGTCATTCGTGCCAGTCGATCGGTAGCGCTGCAGGGCGCCCAGATAGTCCGCATAGCCGAGTTCGCTGCGCAACTGCTCGAAGATGGCCCAGTATTCATCCCGGCGCTCAACACCGAATTCACGGGTCAGGTGCTCCCGAAGGTCCTGTTCCACGCGATCGTTGTCGAGCAGGGTGTTGTCGCAGTCCAGCAGGAAGACAACCTCGGTACTGGTCATCGAGCCATCATGATGCTGATTCGCGCGTGGACCTGCCCCGCCCGGTGTCTTCGCCATTCTGTCCTCCGGCACCTCAAATGTTGGCCAGCTCGCCAAAGAATTCGTTGTCTTCCGCATAGCCCCCTTCGCCCTTCTGAATCGATCTGACGTCCTCGACAAACTGAATACCTTCTATCCACTTGACCATCTTGAACCCAAGCTGGTTCTCCACTCGCAAACGCAGCGGCGCGCCGTGCAGCTCTCCAAGCGGTTGGCCGTTCATTTCACAGGCCAACAACGTTTGCGCGTGTTTCGCGACGCGTATGGAGAGGGTGTCGTAGTACTGACTGGCCGCCGAGGGATCGCCGAGCACGACGCCATCGCTGAACGAGTAGAAGACGATCATTTTTGCATTGCTACGCGGCCGGACCAACGCGATCAGCGCCTCGAGCGGCACCCCACCCCACTCGGCAATGCCTGACCAGCCTTGGATGCAGTGGTGCAACGTGATCTGGGTCTTCCACCCGAGCGCCCGGAGTTCGTCCAGCGAGAGCTCGACCGGATTCTCCACGAGCCCGCTAACGGCCAGCTTGTAGTCCTTGAAATTGCCGGCGGCCAGCGCTTTCCACCGATCACAGGTCGGCAGTTTGCCGTTCACCCAGAAGTACGGCGAAATGTCCTCGCGGGGGAACTCCGCCACGGGAGAGCCGTGATCCAGCAGCCGGCGCATGATCGGACTGACGATTGCCGCAGCGGCGTGCTGCACCGCCCGGGGCCTGAACCAGGCGGCCCAGTTGGCGAAGGCGTTCACAAGGAGGACCGCGCCGATTGCCGCCAGGCCCAGATATAAGCCGGCCGAACGGGTGTCGTCCATTCCCATCACGATGTGATTCATGTTCCGCATGAACCCAGTGAGCGCCACCAACGCCACGTGCACGCACAGGAACACGACAAAGGCGCACATGACGGCGAAATGGAGCGACCGACCGATTTGCCGGTTGCCAGGCAGCTTCGGATACCACGCGAAGCGCGCCGTGAAGGCCGGCGACATGGACATTCCCGTCAGGATGGCCAACGGGGCCAGAACAAACACGACCCCGAAGTACGCCAGCTGCTGCAGCGCGTTGTAGTGGTAGAAACCGTTTGGTTCTGGTGGCAGATGGAAGGTGCTATAGTGGACGAACACAGCCCAGGCGTCGGGCACGATCTGCCACGACGTCGGCACCAGTCGCCTCCACTGCCCGCTCGTGAACAGCAGCACCACGAACGCCGCGCCATTGCCCAGCCAGAACAGCACGGTGAGGAAATGCCAGTGCCGGGCCATGCCGACCGTGTGCCG
>JBDUBA010000378.1:0-8454 GCA_040004335.1 Gemmatimonas sp. | reverse complement strand
GACGCGAGCAGCGTGGCCTGGGGCGCTGCGGACTGTGGAGTGAGTTGCTGGCCGCCAAGGACGGCGAGTGGCAGGACGTATTGTCCGCCGAGGCTGAGATGAAGGAAGACTGGCGAGCGCTGGCGCGTCGTGGGGGATTTCCAACGCCAGCTATTCAACTCAAAACGCAGGCGGATCGCTCCATCTGGTTTGACGGATACGTGCGCACCTATCTCGAGCGCGATCTACAAGATCTCGCATCAATCAGCACGCTTCCGGATTTTCGGCGCCTCATGCGCGCGACTTGTCTGCGCATCGGCCAACTGGTGAATCAAACCGAACTCGGACGCGACGTCGCACTCGCGCAGCCTACGGTGCATCGGTGGCTCAATCTTCTGGAAACATCATATCTGCTCGTGCGATTACCGGCGTACGCGGTGAATCGAACGAAACGTCTGATCAAATCGCCGAAGATGTACTGGGGAGATATCGGTGTCGCGTTGCACTTGGCCGAGATTTCGGAGCCGGAGGGGGCGCATCTGGAAAACCTCGTGCTCAACGATCTTCTGGCGTGGCGCGACACTGTGAATGAACGTGTCGAGCTCAGTTACTGGCGGACAACGATTGGTGAAGAGGTTGATTTCGTAATCGAGACGGGAGGCAAACTCATTCCGGTGGAAGTAAAGGCGACACCGCGACCACGCTTAGCTGATGCTGTAAACCTGCGAAAATTCCGAACGGAGTACGGTTCGAAAGCGCGGGCGGCGTTACTGCTGCACACGGGGAGTACGATCGAATGGATCGCGCCAGACGTGCTGGCGGCACCTTGGTGGGCGATTTTGTGAGCGGGGCGCGTTGAGATCGAGAACAGCGCCCAGTATTGCATCAGCGTGCGCATCACGCGGTGCTCGCGACAAACGCCAGTGCCTGACGCGGGTGTGAGTCGCGGTTGCAGCATTTCCCTGTCGTGCTCACTCGGATATAGGACGTTCAGGCGGCTTTCAGGCGTCACGCAGTAGTTGAACCATCTCCGCGCGCGCAGTAGCGTTGCCGCATGCACATTCCGCGTTCGCTCTCAGTCCCCGCGATGGCGCTGCTCGCCGGGACGGCCGCTGCACAAACGCCCAAAACGGCGCCCAAGTCGAAGCTGACGATCGATCAGCTTGTCGCGATCAAACATCCGACCGGACACCAGTGGACGCCCGACGGCAGTCACGTCTGGTTCACTTACGATGACGGCGGCGTCAACAACGTGTGGGCCGTTGCGACGGATGGTGCGAGTTCCGCCGTCCCGCTCACCACGTACGCCGACGGACAGAATGGCGGTGGCGGTTTCTGGAGCAAGGACAGCCAGAACTTCTACTATCAGCGCGACGGCAAACTGCTCGCGGTTTCCGTGAAAGGTGGTGCTCCGCATTCGGCGTGGGCGTCGTCTGATCGCGGTCGCGCCTTCTCACTTTCACCTGACGGCACGCGCGTCGCGTTTATGATTGGCGGTGCTGGTGGTGGCGGAGGTGGCGGTCGTGGCGGCGGCGGAGCTGGGCGCGGCAACGGTGGCGGACGCGGCGCGGGTGCCGGTGGTGCCGCAGCCAATGCAGCTCCGGTAGCAGCGTCGAACGATGGCGTCGACTTGATGGTGCACATCTTCGCCACCAACGCCGATCAAAAACTCGCGCACGCGGACGTCGCGATTGGCGGTCCGAGCTGGTCGCCTGATGGATCGAAACTCGCCTTCACGTTACCCGCAGCAAGCGGCGGTTCGGATCTCATCGTCGCGAATGTCGGCGCAAATACACAAGCGACTCTTCAACATGTTGACGGCAATCTTGGCGCGCCGTCGTGGACACCCGACGGAGCGAGTCTGACGTATAGCGTGAGTAATCCCGCAGCCGTTGGCGGAGTGGGTGCTGCCGGTGCTGGTGTTGGTGGTGGAGCGGGCGCTGGTGGTGGCGGTGGACCAATTCAGCATCTGGTCTCACCTCCCGAAATCGGCAATAAACTGATCTTCGTTTCGACCGAAGGCGGCGGTGGTGGTGGTGGTGGTGGCCGAGGAGCGGGCGGCGGAGCGATGACGTTCACGATTCCGGCGGGCGGCGGCACACCGAAGCAACTCGCTGGTGGTGGTGGCGGCGGACGCGGCGGTGGCGGCGGAAACTGGATCGATGCATCACACACGCTCGTGACACGCACGTCAAACGGCGGCCTTACGCGCAGCACCGAAGTCACCGACAACACCGGCGGACCATCAAGCGTGTTACACGTCGACTCGGCCGCGAAATTTTTCAGTCAGGTGAATACAACGGGCAATTCAATTTCGCCCGATCGCAAATGGCTCATGTACACCAGCGACAATTCCGGATGGGATCAGGTGTACGTGGTATCTACCGCTGGCGGCACACCAACACAGCTCACGAAAGCGCCGGCCGAACATTGGCGCGCGGTGTGGTCGCACGACAGCCGGCACATTGCGTGGGATGCCAACACCGCGGCGAAACCAGGCACGCGTCATATCGAAGTTGCAACCATTGGTGATAATCCGGCGACAGCAACCATTGCGACCGTGACATCCGGCAGCGGCACCAACACATCTGCGCAGTGGTCACCCGACGACAAACGGATTCTGTTTCAGCACACCGACTATCAGAATTCCGCTGATCTCTATGTTGCTGATGCAGTGGCGAACGCGAAAGTCACGCGCCTCACGTCGTCGATGCCCGCAAGTATCGACAAATCGGCGCTTACGGCACCGGAACTCATTCGGTATCCGGGACCTGATGGCAAGATGGTGCCTGCGTGGTTGTTCACGCCGAAAAATCTCGACAAGACTAAGAAACACGCGGCGATTGTGTGGATTCATCCGGATGGCGTGAATCAGAACTACGACGGCTGGCATACTGATCGGAACGAAGCCGTGTACTACGAAATGCATCAGTATCTGCTGCAACAGGGTTATGTAGTGATCGCTCCTGATTATCGTGGCAGCATTGGTTACGGACGCGATTGGCGAAATGATGTGTACATGGATGTAGGTGGTAACGATGCAAAAGATGCGCGCATGGCCGCGACGTATCTCAAAACACTCGGCTATGTAGACAGCGAACGAGTGGGTGTGTGGGGATTGAGTTACGGCGGATTCTTTACGCTGTTGGCGGTTACGCAGGAGCCCACGTGGTTCCGTGCGGCCGTTGATGTTGCCGGCGTTGCCGATTACGCGCTGTATTACGAAGATCCGTATCACGGCGGTTGGACAACGAGTCGCATTGGTACGCCGCAGGAACATCCTGAGGTGTACGCGAAGGCCGCACCAATGTCACATGTTGATCAGATTCAGCATCCGCTGCTCATTCTGCACGGCACGTCCGATGTGAACGTTCCGTTTCTGCATTCGATGTTGTTGGTTGATCATTTGCTCAAAGCCGGCAAGGGAGATCTCACCACGTTCATGGTGTATCCGGGCGAATTTCATTACTTCGATCGGAGCTTCGTTGTGCGTGATGCGTGGCAGCGGGTGGATGCGTTTTTCCGGAAGAATTTGCAGCCGGAGGTAACTACGGCCGCCAGCAAATAGCCGCGCCGCGTCCCAACTCACTTCGTCTGCGTCGCCCGCCAGGCCGCCAGCACTTCCGCCTCCTTTGCCATCGCCAATCCGTTCTGTGCCTTTCCCTCGAGCACCGCATCCCGCTCGGCATCCGGTCGCGTGCGGTGCCAATCCAGCGTGTCCTTCGCCGTCACAGCAACAGGTCTGAATGTGAGGCCCTTTGCAATCGCCTTGGTTGCACTGCGTCGCTGATAGCCTGCGGTTGCGCCTACCGGCGGTTGCCACACCGGCATTTGACTCCACGGCCGGATTCCTTGCGCTTTCAGGAATTCCCACGGTACCCACGTAAATTGCGCACCTGCCGTTGTTACCGCTTTGATGCCGTGCAACATCTCGCTAATGGTGAGCGGTTTGTCCGGACCAATCGCATTGAAGGTGCCAAACTCGCGTGCTTCCGCCATGCGGATGGTCCACTCGGCGAGATCACGCGAATCGATGTACTGACACGGATCATTCGGTGAATCGGGAGCGAGCACTTCTCCGCCTTTATCAATGCGTGCAACCCAATATGTATATCGATCAGTGCGATCGAGTGGCCCGACAATCAGACACGGTCGAATAATTGTGCTGATGCCCGGATATTGCGCCAACACTTCCTGCTCGGCACGCGCTTTGAATGCGCCGTAATTCGCGGGGTTCGATGATGCGGCAAGCTGTCGTTCGTTTCGCTGATCGGGTTGATACGGATCGAGTCCTGCGGGCATTGGCACAGTCGGACTGCTCTCGTTGATACCAATCTGACTTTGATCGGCGTACACCGACGTGGTCGAGATGAAGATGTAGTGCTTCGTATTGCCGGCGAGATTTTTCGCCGCATTCCGCACCCAGAACGGAAGCGTGGTGGGATTGTCGATCACCACATCAAACTTCTTACCAGCGAGTGCACTCGTATCACTGTTCAAATCACCAACGAGTTCGGCGGCAACTTTTCCCTTGAAGAACCCCGGACGCGTTTTTCCGCGATTGAACAACGTGACGCGATGTCCACGCGCGATCGCGTACTCAACTTGCTCGGGTCCGGTAAAACCGGTGCCGCCCAGAATGAGAATGTCGAGTGGCTTTGGAGCTCGCGGTATGTCGTGCAATCGCCGCGTCGGAGTTGTCAGCGAACCCGCGAACGGCGGGTTGTCTCCTACCGGCAGGCCCATCGCGCCACCAATGGCCGCGGACCACTTCACGAAGTCTCGTCGGGTCGTCATGTGGGAAGAATAGTGTGAATGGGGGTCAGCGGCGAACTGGCGTTATGCCCGGGCAGGCGGGGGACTGCCAATCGGTCTGTCCGCCTTCTCGCCACTCCGACGCGAATGATGGGGTACCCATTGCGCTTGTCACAACGTTGGGGCCCTCCGACCAGGAATGAGAGGGTCACATATCTGCCTCACATCCGCTCAAGGAGTTCACAATGAAACGGTTCTTACTCACCTGCGCCGCCGCAGCGTGGGGATTGGCAGCCAACGTGCTGCCGGCGCAAATAGTTACGATTCCCTCCTCGAAACTGCAAATCATCCCCAGCCTAACGACCTCGTTCTTGTACACCGGTCTCGACAATCAAGGGACAACGATGCTGGCGACCGCCTCCAATGGCGGCACGATCAAGGGAATCAGCGGTGCTCTTCCTGGCCTGCATTTTGGGTCGGACGATCAATCCGGGCAATACACGTTCAGTTTCAATGCGCCAATCAGCTTCTTCGAATTCCACTTCACTGCGCAGAGCACGGGAAATTTTACTGGGGCACCATTCTCGGAAATTTTCAATAGTTTCGCAGTGAACAGCGGAACCGCGGCGTTGGCGTACACGAACATCGACAGGACGGCGTGGGATGGTTTCAATCTGACATCAACTTTCAACCTGGATAATGGCAAGTCGCTTCTCGCCATCAGTGTGGGTGCCGGACAATCATTCACCTCCGTGAGCTTCAACCATGTGCAAACCGGGCAACCGGCCGGATCGGTCATCGAAGAGATACGGTACGAGCGCGGGAATGGCGCTGTAGCCGTCGTTCCCGAACCTTCAACGTACGCAATGATGTTCGCAGGACTGCTCGGCATGGCGGTTGTCGCACGTCGCAAGGTGTCAGACCGAGCGAGTGTGTGCTGAGCGAATCACAATAACACGTCCCCACTCCTCGTCGTTTCCCAATGTGATCAGGAGTGGACGCTGTACCTCAGGTGCTTGCTGCTGATGATCGGTCGCTACCATGGGCGAGCAAGAGAGGATGTTGAATACTCGCGCCCTACTCGCTACCCGCGCGGCAACAATTGGCGATACATCCAACGCAACGGGCGGCCAAGCGTCGGCGAATGAAAGGTGTTTGAGAGAACCGATTTCAAACGTGCGCGGCGATCGACCGACCGACGCTCGGCGGTCAACGCTGCGATCACCGGATGACTGATTCGCACAACGAGAGGTTCGGGCTCTGGAATATTTCTATCATCGAGCGACACGAACGCTTCGCGCAATCGCACATGAAAGGCTGCTCGCACTGCTGCGAGGACGTGCGTAATCTCGTCCTGTGGGTGTGGCTTCGTCTTGCTCGGACCACGACCCACCGTCGGCTGCATGTTGATTTCCCAGGCTTGCGGCACACCGGCGACGACGCCGAAATCGAGTCGTCCATAATCGATCCCTGCAAGTTTGAACGCTCGCAGTATCCAATCGTTGTAGCGGCCGTTGGCGTTAAATTGTTCTTCATCGCGCGCAAGTCTCAAGTTGCGCTCGCCTCCTTCCGATTTCACCATCCAGTGGTGATGTCCCAGCACATGCGAAGGAAGCACATGATCCCCAACGCGGAACGCGGCGTACTTGCGATACAGTCCGTCATCTGCCCGCGCATCAACGTATTCGACGATCATCAAGTCGTTCATGTCAGCACCGCGTGCGCGGAGTGCGCGAATTGATTTCCGCAACGCATCGGCCGACCTGATGAGACCAGTCAACGCGCCGTCATGGTTTTTGTCCGAACGCACAAACACGGGAAAGCGATCGACTTGGTCCGCGTGATCCACTCTGAAGACGCGAAAAGTATTCAGGCCCTCGGTGTGCAGTCGTTGCAGCACCTCAAATCGCGTCAGTACACGACGCGGATCGTTGAACAGCTTCACGAGCGGACGTTGCGACTTGACCTGATCCCAAATTTCTGCAACAGCTTCACGTTCTATTCGCGAGAGTTGATCTATTCCCGAGAACAGATGCGCTCGCGCCGTGAGCGTCATCTCACACGACAACGTGTGATAGTCGGTTACGTGGAAGCGGTGCGCAATTTCCTTGCCCCGCACCTGTGCGTACCTGGTCTCGATGGGAAAGGCTTCACTGTCCGCTTGCCACCACTGAAACATGGATCACTGCGCTCCCGACAACGTTGTCACGCGACCATCTGCTGTTTGCCGCGCTGCACTCAAGGATACTACGCGCGACACCCACAATGTGGCCGTGAGATATGACACGGTGTTCACGAGCGTGAGTATCGGATCGGTGGCCCAGGTCAACGATCCGAGCAGTGTTGCGGGTCCCGCCGGCACTCCAGCGGCAACAAACGCGGAAAGGCTTCGTTCACCAGAAACGGCTTTCGGTACACCCGATGTCGACATGCTCAACACCAGAATCGTCAGACAGAATCCGACATACTGTTGAAATCCGATTGGAATTGCGAGCACCGAACCAAGCACCATCAGCCGAGTGGGGGAGCTGATCGAACGTGACACCTTGAGCAGCGCACCTGCCAGTGACGTGACGTAGCCTGCGATATCCGCGTCGACGTTGAGTTCGCGCTTGGCAGATTCAATGACAAGCGGAAGTGTGGCCAACGACGAGCGCGTTGTCAGCGCGGCAATCATTGACGGTGCCATTGATTGGAGCAATCGGCGTGGTGAACCGCGAAATGCTGCCATCGCGAGGAACAGAAGAAATCCGGCCAGCACCAGGCACAGCAACGCCTCAAGTGCAACATACGCCAACAGCACACCGCCCAACTTTGCCGCACCCTCAGCTGCAAGTGGAACGACCGCAGCGAATACGACAATTGGACTGATGCGCAACAACCAGCCCGCGATCACAAACATGGCATCAACACCAATTTGCGCGGCCGCAGCGAGGCGCGCAGTAGGTGCTGTGGTCTTTCGGAGTGCAAACGCAATCAGCAAGGTCACGACAATGACACCGAGAATGTTGTCGGCAACAATGGCGCTGAAGAAATTTGGCGGAACGACGTCATCGATCCACTGGTACGTTTGCGCGGCTTGACCGATTGCCGCGGGCGCATCAACGCCCTTTGCGAAACTGATTCCCGGAAACAGTGTTGAGATGAGCGCAGGTACGGTGAGGTACACGAGCACGAAACCGGGGATCATGAGCCCAACGAACACCGGGGGGATGCAGCTGGAAACTCGGCCAAATCGTTCTGACAGCGTCTCACCCGAAAGCACCGCCGAAAAAACCAGACAGGCCGTAAGCGGCACGGCGAGCAATCGGAAGAAGTTCCCCCAGCCACGTGACAGCGTCCGGAGTGCATTGCCGACAAGCGTATTGGCACTGGTGGCTTCTGGCGCGAAGTGCGCGACGACGATGCCGAGTACCAAGGCCGCGATGCACTGTACCGTGATCGAGCCGAGCCGGTTGGCAGTATTTTCTGGTGGCATTATGGGAGTTCGAAGTGGGGAAGACGCTGGGTTCGCCGCTTTCGGAATTGGCGAGTCAGGTCAGCAGACCCATCGAGAGGCATATTTCGGTCCAGCGTGAAGCGCCACGCCAGCGTGCTGAATTCTCATGATTCCATTGCAGAGTTGGGATTGGTGGGCGGGAGGCGGCGCCTGGGAACAACAGTAAGTGCGGCGAATTTGCCACACAGCGGACACTGCGGACCGGGTCAACGGACCGGGTC
>JBDUBA010000499.1:0-8454 GCA_040004335.1 Gemmatimonas sp. | reverse complement strand
GCGAGATGTTGCAGGGGCGCACGCGAGATTTCAAAACCGTCATGGTGCCCGCCGACGCCGGCGTGATTGGGCAGACGATCAATGTGGAGCTTACCGGCACCACCGGTGCGACGTTTACGGCAATGCCGCTGCGTAGTCGCGCGCCGTTGCCGATGGCCGTGTAGGGGGCACCGGACCGGGTCAACGGACCGGGTCCGGGTGTCGGGTCAACGGACCGGGTCCGGGTGTCGGGTCAACGGACCGGGTACACGAACCCGGTACAAAGTACCAGTTCGTTCCAGCGCGTTGCTCCGCTACACCTGCGCACGAAATGATGTCGCAGCGCGCGCAGCGATCACGATACTGCGTGCATGCCACTACTCGTCTACGCGGTCTCCGCCTGGCTCGTCGGGTTGGTTGTTGCGACCATCTGGGGCCACAATCTCAGCAGCGTCGGCACGATCATCTGCCTCGCGCTCGGCCTCATGATGGTTGTGGTTGCGCGAAGCTTGCTCCAACGCGCAGAAACGCTGACCGTGACCACGGTCATTGCGATCGCCGGATTTCTGATCGGATCAATTACCGCGCAACACAAGGCGGCGTGTTTCAAAGCGATGGCGAGCAACGCCGTCACCCTCGAAGTCGCACTCGACGCACGCGCGCAGGCACGCGCATTTGTGCGCGGGGACGCGCGAGCCAGCACACCGATTGGGCCGTGCGCGCTGAATGCAACATTGAAAGTGACGAGTGGTTTTGCACCTCCCGGCAACATTGCCCTGTTCACCGGATCTCGCCTCGTCACCGAACGCGGACTACAACTTGAAGGCGAAATCCAGGCGGGGCCGCATACCGAGCGGCTTCGCGCATGGCGCGGACGAGCGGGCGAGTCACTTGACACGCTGTTTGGTCCGCGCACGGCGCTGGCACGTGCGCTCCTCATCGCCGATCAGGACGGCATCGAACCCGCCGTGCGCGATCGTTTTGCCGACGCGGGCCTCATTCACATCCTTTCCATATCGGGCCTACACGTTGCATTGATTGCGGGCGCGCTCACGGTGATCGCTGGCGCGCTTCGACTTCCGCGCGGCCCCGCTGCATTCGGGTCGCTCTTTCTCGTACTGTTGTACGTGCTCGCGTTGGGTGCGCCGCCACCCGCAGTGCGCAGTGCCGTCATGCTCGCGACCGGCACGTTGGTCGCGCGTCTGCAACGTCCCGTGCATCCGTGGACAGCGCTCGCACTTGGCGCCGTGATTCCCACGTGGCGTCCCGATGTTGTCCTTGATCTTGGTTGGCAACTCAGTGTGTCCGGTATGGCGTCGTTGGTGGCGGCGCGCGCAATCATGAGTCGCGTGCGCAACAGCACCCCGGCGATCGCGCCGCCACATGCATCGTTGCATCGAAAACGTTGGCAACGCGTGAAACGCGCGATAGTTGCGTGGCTCAAGTCGCTCGACGGATGGCGGTGGACGCTCACGCGCGAACTCATCACGGGTACGATCGCGTCGCTCGTGACCGCACCCATTGTCGCGTGGTATTTCGGTCGCATCAGCATCATTGCGCCGCTCTCAAACATTGCCGCGAGTCCGGTCATCGCGTTTCTGCAGCCGGCGCTGTTTCTTGCACTCGTGCTTGCGCCATTTCACTCGGTCGCGCAGGTGGCGGCCGACGCGTGTATTGTGCCCCTCGCATTGCTGGATTGGATTGCTGGCACAGCGGCGCGGGTTCCGCATGCCGCGTTGCATGTTGCGCCAACAATGTTGAGCGCAGTGGCGCTTGGCATTGCAACCGCCGCCATTGTTCGTGGCACTGCTGCGCGCCGACCCACGCGTTACGTGCTGCTCGCTGTTGGTGCCGTGTGCGTGGCGGTGTGGTGGCCGATGGTATCACACGGCAACGGACAAGTTGAATTACACATGATTGACGTGGGCCAGGGTGATGCCATAGCCATTCGCACTCCGAAAGGGCGTTGGATTCTGGTTGATGCGGGCCGCAGCTGGAACGGCGGCGACGCGGGCCGGCGTGTGGTCGTGCCCTATGTGCGACGGTTGGGCGGTGACATTGCGGCGTTCATTCTATCGCATCCGCATGACGATCACGTTGGTGGCGCGGCCAGCGTGGTGCAGGCGTTACATCCGGCCACGTGGTGGGAGCCGGCGTACGTCGGGACCTCCCCAACGTATCGTTCCGCGTTGATGGCGGTGCGGGCGCAGCACATTCCGTGGCATCGCGCCCATCCAGGCGACACGTTGCGGATTGACGACGTGCTCATTCGCGCACTGGCGCCGGATTCTGCGTGGACGGCGACACAAACCGATCCGAATCTCGCGAGTGTGGTCGTCATGATTGAATACAAGAACGTGCGGTGGCTTTTGACCGGCGACGCGGAAATCGAAGAAGAAGCGTGGTTGGTGAATCGGTGGGGAGATGCGTTGCACGCGGACATTCTGAAGGCCGGGCATCACGGCAGCAAAACGAGCTCATCCCGGGTGTTTCTCGATGCGGTTCAGCCCGGTGTGGCGTTGATTTCTGTTGGAGCCGATAACACCTACGGGCATCCATCGCCATCAACGCTGGTGGAGTTCGAGCGCCGTGGCATTCAGGTGCTGCGCACCGATCGAGACGGCCCCATTGTGGTGCGCACTGACGGGGTGCGTCAGGAAATCGAAACGAAGGCGGGCAAATGGAACGTTCCAACGCGCGAACGTTGATTCTATGACGGCGCGGACTCTTGCCTCGTTCTGTTGAGGTCCTTCACTTTGAGAGGCGTTTTCCCGGTCCGGGGATTTCGCGTCCTCCCGGCCGCCGGTTCTGTCGAAGGCCGCCCGCATGCCCGCCTCACCTCAAGGAATTCCTGTGGTCAAACACACTGCGACCTCTGTAGTTACCATCGAGCGTTTCATCATCGAAGAAGAACGCCAACACCCGGAAGCGACCGGTGAGTTGTCCGGCATTCTGTACGATCTCGCGCTCGCGGGCAAGATGATCGCCAACAAAGTGCGCAGTGCGGGGCTCGCGGACATTCTGGGCTCGGATGGTGACGTTAACGTGCAGGGCGAAGTGCAGCAAAAGCTGGATGTGATTTCCAATGAGATCATTGTAAAAGCACTGGACCACGGCGGACGGTTGTGTGCCATGGCGTCGGAAGAGGAAGAGGGAATCATTCACATTCCCGAAAAGTTCAAGATGGGAAAATATGTGTTGATGTTTGATCCGTTGGATGGATCATCGAACATCGATGTCAATGTGCCGGTTGGTACCATCTTCTCAGTGTACAAGAAAATCACGCGTGGCGCGCGTGGTGAAATGGAAGACATGCTGCAACCAGGCCGCCGACAGGTTGCGGCCGGATACGTCATCTACGGAAGCAGCACGATGATGGTGTACACCACCGGCCAGGGTGCGCACGGATTTACCCTCGATCCATCGATTGGCGAATTCCTGCTTTCGCACCCACACATCAAGATTCCGGAGAATGGTCGGTACCTGTCGGTGAATGACGCGTACGAACAGAACTGGCCGGACGAGACGCGAAAGCTGATGCGTCGTTATCGCGGTCTCGATAACGTGCGACAGCCGTTGAACGTGCGCTATGTCGGTTCTCTGGTCGCCGACTTTCATCGAAACCTGTTGGGCGGCGGCATTTTCGCGTATCCCGCGAATACCAAGTCACCGCGCGGTAAATTGCGCTTGTTGTATGAAGCAAATCCCTTGGCCTTTATTGTCGAGCAAGCAGGTGGCCGAGCGACCGATGGACAGCGCGACATTATGCACATCGAACCTACGGAATTGCATCAGCGCACGCCGTTGTTTATCGGCAGCAAGAACGAGGTGGATACCGTGTCGGAGTTCGGGCTGGAAAGTCCACCAACGTCGGTTGAACGGCGGAAGAGTTCGCGCGAGGCGAACGGGACGAGCGCGACGTAGCTGGGCCGTGTTCCGTAGAAAGCTGATTCACTGTGAGTGATTCACTTCTACGGTTTTCCCCGATGGTGTCCACGGCTTAACTTGTAGTCCATGTCATCATCCGAACGTCTTTCCCCCTCTGGTATCGTGTTGCCCGTCGCTGCCAAACCGGGCGATGGGTCGATCGACTACAACACGGACCTCGCGGATCCCGGCAAGTATCCGTTCACGCGTGGCGTGCAGCCCAGTATGTATCGCGGGCGGTTGTGGACGATGCGGCAATACGCGGGGTTCGGCACGGCCAAGGCCACGAACGAACGCTTCAAATTGTTGCTGGCCGCGGGCCAGACGGGATTATCCACCGCGTTCGACTTGCCGACGCAAATGGGCATCGATTCCGATTCCCCCCGCTCGCGCGGCGAAGTGGGACGCGTTGGTGTGGCAATTGATACGGTCGACGATCTTGCGATGCTGTTCGACGGCATTCCGCTGGACTCCGTGTCCACCAGCATGACGATCAACTCCACTGCATCGACGTTGCTGGCGATGTATATCGTCGTTGCTGAAGAAAACGGTATCCGGCGCGACAAGTTGTCCGGTACAACGCAGAACGACATTCTCAAGGAGTACATTGCGCGCGGCACGTACATCTATCCGCCGGCGCCATCACTTGCGCTGACGGCCGAAACATTTCGCTTTTGCGCGGCCGAAGTGCCGCAGTGGAATCCGATTTCCATTTCGGGGTATCACATTCGCGAAGCGGGAAGTACCGCCATTCAGGAAGTGGCATTTACGTTTGCGGATGCGCTCGAATATGTGAAGTGTGGTATCGACGCCGGACTTTCGGTCGATGCGATCGCGCCACGAGTGTCGTTCTTTTTCGCGGCGCACAGCGATTTGTTCGAAGAGATTGCGAAATTTCGCGCAGCCCGACGTTTGTGGGCGCGATTATTACGCGAACGATTTGGTGCTAACGATGCGAGTTGCCGCTTGCGGTTTCACACACAAACCGGCGGCGTGACGCTCACGGCGCAGCAACCGCAGAACAACATTGTGCGTGTGGCCCTTCAAACGCTGGCTGCCACACTGGGTGGCACACAATCGCTGCACACGAACGGATACGACGAAGCACTCGCGCTGCCCACGGCCGATGCGGCAACGCTCGCGCTCCGCACGCAACAGGTGGTTGCCTACGAGAGTGGAATTGCGAACACCGTCGATCCGCTCGCCGGCAGCTGGTACGTGGAGGATTTGACGAACAAGATTGAAGCTGGTGCGCGGGCGCTCATCGAACGCGTCGACGAACAAGGCGGAGCCGCCGAGTCCATTCGGAATGGTTTTCCGCAGGACGAAATCGCGCGAAGTGCGTACGAATATCAATTGCGTGTTGAGTCGGGCGAAACGGTGGTGGTGGGCGTGAACAAGTTTGGTGACGGCACGGCGCCGCCAGTCATTCCGGCGCCCAACTTCGGCGAACTCGAACGCGAGCAGGTAGCCGCACTCAAACATGTCAAGGAGGCGCGCGATAACGGCGCGGTGCAGGAGCGACTGCGTGATATTGGTGCCGCGGCGCCAACGTATTTGCCGTCGCATCACGGCAGTCGTGCAGAGTTGATGCCCCTGGTTATCGATGCGGTGCGGGCGCGCGCGTCTGTTGGGGAAATCGCCGATACCCTGGAACGCGTGTGGGGTCGTTACCATCCCGGCAGTTGAACGCGCTGGAGATATTCGTTGTAGGATGAGTGCTGTTCCGCCTTGTACGATGACTGCTGTATCTCATTGAACCAACCCTCACCACGTGTACGCCACCTGCCTCTTCTGTCACGCCTCACTCGGCGCCAACGAATCGATCGAACATTTTCCCGTTGGGAGACGTCTCGCGTTTGACGCAGCGAAGGGGCGCCTTTGGGTGGTGTGCGGCAAGTGTGAACGATGGAACCTTTCGCCGCTCGACGAACGTTGGGAGGCCATAGAGGAGGCGGAGCGCGCGTATCGTGATTCGAAGAAGCGCGTGGCGACCGATAACGTCGGACTCGCGCGGCTCAGTGATGGCACAGACTTGATTCGCGTCGGCGCGCCACTGCGACCGGAGTTTGCAGCGTGGCGATACGGAGAAATATTTGGCACACGCCGCACAAAATTTATCAAACAGATGGTTGCCCTTGGATTCGTCGGACAATTTGCAAGCCATTTCGGTCTCAGTGCCGCTGCGGCCGCCGGTGTTGGCGGTTTTGCGGTGCAACTCGGCACACAATTGAGTGCGGGACTATGGCAGGCCAGACACGTCAAAGTCGCGGTCAGGGACGACGCGGGGCGCATTCATCCGCTTGCTCGGGGTGAAGCGTCGACAGCGCGTTATGGCGTTGATCGGGAGAGTGGCAGCGTGCGAGTCGATGTCACCTCTCGTCATGGCCTTGAATTTTCTTCGGCAGCAGAACGTTCATATCAACGCGTGCTTTCGCTCTCCTCGGGTGCCTATGATGAACGCTACGTTATCCGTTTGACTGGAAACAATGCATTGCGAGCGTTGAGCAACCTGATGCCAACTGTGAACTTGGCGGGTGGTTCAGCGAAGGATGTGTCGCAAGCGACTGCGCTGGTTGCCTCGGCAAAATCACCCGATCGATTATTTCGCCAAATTGCAACGGGCGATCACCGGTCGCGTTGGCAGTTTGGCAATACGGCGATGATTGCCAGAACGACTCCGGATATGCGCCTGGCGTTGGAGATGGCGCTACATGAAGCCGACGAACATCGCGCGCTGGATGGCGAATTGCACGAACTCGAACAGCGATGGAAAGAAGCCGAGGAAATTGCCAACATCGCCGATGGTCTGACGCTGCCCGAGGGAATGACTGAAACTGTTGATGCGTTGCGTCACAAGGCAACGCGAGAGACAAACGTGCGGGTGCCGGAATCCGGCGGTTGAATGTACGCAACTTGTCTCTTCTGCCACGCATCACTTGGCGCCAACGAATCCATCGAACATTTCCCCGTGGGGAAACGACTGGCGTTTGATTCGACGAAGGGACGGTTGTGGGTGGTGTGCTCAAAATGCGAACGATGGAATCTCTCGCCGCTCGACGAACGCTGGGAAGCAGTCGAAGAAGCGGAACGCGCCTATCGCGATACGAAAAAGCGTGTCGCGACGGACAACGTTGGTCTCGCACGTTTGCGCGACGGTACAGATCTCATTCGCATCGGCGAACCGCTGCGTCCCGAGTTCGCTGCGTGGCGGTACGGGGATACCTTTGGACGAAGACGACGAAAAAGAATGCTGATTGGTACAGCGTCAGTCCTGGGCGCCGGCGCGCTGGTTGCCGGCACTGCGATGGGATTGTACGCGGTGGGCGGTGCACTGTTGACAATCTCAATTGCGCCACAATTTGTCTTGCGCGGATGGATGCGCTGGAGGCAACGTGCGCGACAGCTCACGGTCATGGGCAACGATCGCGAGTTGATCAGTTTGTCACACGCGAGCCTTTCGACAGTGTTCGTGCAATTCCAACAGCTCTCGCCCGACGATCCTGGTCAAATTTCGCTCACCGTCAACGATAGTGATCACCGAAAGCCCGCCAAGTCCACAACATTCTCCGACGTGCACGGAAATCCGCAAACGTTCGAACACCGCACGGTGGCAATAAAGGGCGAGATGGCGCATCGAGCGCTTTCAACGATTCTTGCCAGCACGGTCGGCATTGCGGGATCGGACAAAGAAGTGGCCGATGCGGTCGGGCTCCTCGAAAAAGCAGCATCTCCCTATGCGCTGCTCAAGTCACTGCCGTCTGATGTGATTCGACAATCGATGAAACGCATTCCACGTGAATTTCCAGGGGTGGTAATGCCGTCGGGACTGCCAGCAACTATTCGTCTCGCCCTCGAAATGTCTCTCCACGAGGAATCCGAACGGCACGCGCTCAACGGCGAATTGCACGAACTCGAACGACGGTGGAAAGAAGCTGAGGAGATCGCGGGTATTGCGGACTCGATGTTGTTGTCCGGATAGAGAAGGCGCGGAGGAAGTGAATGTTCCGCGGTTCAGTGAATCCGCGTACCCGGTCCGTTGACCCGGTCCGTTGACCCGGTCCGTTGACCCGGTCCGTTGACCCGGTCCACTGGAGGCGATTGAATGACCCCCATCCGCTAGGTAGCTTCCACAGCTGTCCCTGACCACGTCCAAGTAGCGCATCCATGCCCACTTACGAGTTCCGGCTTCCCGATGGCACCATCATCGAGAAGATCTTCAAGATGTCCGACGTGCCGGACAGCATTCCCAACCCCAACGGTGAGGGCGACGCTGTGCGCATCATCTCGGGAGGCGCGGGCCTGCTTTTCAAGGGCACTGGCTTCTACATCACCGACTACGGCAAGGACGGGAAAAAGGACCAGCGCTCGGGAGCGAACGAAAGCGCTGCGTCGCTGTCGTCGGCCAAGAGCGAAAGCAAGGGCGAATCAAAGGGCGATAGTGCGAAGCCGGCATCCCCCGGCAGCACATCCAGCTCTACCGGTTCAACGGGCGGCTCCTCAACCGGGGGAGCGTCTGGCGGCAGCGGTTCAAGCGGGGGCTCCTCA
>JBDUBA010000197.1:0-8466 GCA_040004335.1 Gemmatimonas sp. | reverse complement strand
GAACGGCCCCCCGAGCGGGAGCGCCGACACAGCCGCGCACAAAAAACGGCCCGCGCACGATGCGCGGGCCGTTGATGGAATCTATGCACAGGGTGCGGGGAAGCAACCAGAAACGCGTGCCAGATCGAGTGTCAAACCCTGAAAAAGATGGCTGACAGAAACCGAGTGTCTCGAATATTTGCTTGAATTCAGCTCGCGTGGCCGAAGATCGCGGCGGCCAATATCCAGACCATAATCACGACACCGAGTCCGGTTTTGAGAGCTGCGGCCACGGCGCGACCAATCACCGCTCCGGTCGCAACCCGGGCCAAATTGCCGCGAGTTTCCTTGGGCATTGTGTATTCGCCGACCAGCGCCCCAATAAACGCGCCCACAAATGCGCCAATCACCGAGCCAATGACCGGAACCGGGACACCCACAACGGCACCGGCAATGCCGCCCAGAATTGAGCCCCAACCGGCCCGCTTGGATCCGCCGTATTTCCTCGTATAACGCGACCCGACGGTGAACTCGAGAATCTCAGCCACTACCACCAGCACCGCACACCCACCGAGCGTGATCCAGCCTATACCTCCGGCCGGGAGAAGAACGAAGTACAGGAGGGCGGCACCCAGCATGATCCAGAGCCCCGGCAGACCGAGCGGGACCATGAGGATAGAGGCCAGGAGCACGACTCCGAGCAGGGCAATTGCGACGGCGGATGACACGATGTTGGGATTGAGAAGGAAAAGTGGTGGGGGACCTAAAATTCCTCGGCCTTTTCCTGTACGACTGCAACCGGTTTGTGGTTCCGGATCGTGTGACTAGTTCGCCAGCAATCCCGCCGAGGCGAGTCGTGCGCGAACCGCGTCCCTTTCCACCTCATTCAACGGCTGCAGCGGACTACGCGGCGCACCACCATGAAGTCCGACCAGATCCATCGCCGCTTTTATTCCAGCCGGGCCAAGCGCACCGCCAATGTCAGAGGCAAGCGGAAGCACTGTGATCTGGAGCGCGGCAGCGGTCACATCATCACCCGCACGAAGCGCGTCGTACATGGTCAACACGGTTGGTCCGGCAAACAACGCAATCGCGAGAATCGCACCTGCGGCGCCACTCTTGAGTGCACTGACCGCGGTTCCGCCACTGCCCGTCAGCACGCAAAACTTTTCGCTTCGCGCCGCGAGATATTCAGCCAGCACCGGCAAGTTGCCTGCGCTGTCTTTCATGCCAATCACGTTTTCATGTAACGCCATTTCGTGAATAAGCGCCGGAGACAAAGTGAGATGCGCATACACCGGAATATTGTACAGCATGATCGGCAACGGACTCGCATCCGCAATTGCGCGGTAGTGCGCCAGCAACGCGGCTTCAGTGGTGCGCTTGAGGTAATAGTGCGGCGCAACAACAAGCACCGCATCAGCGCCCTCGCTGTGCGCGACCTTGGCCCGATTGATGGTTTGCCGAGTACTTTCGCCGCCAATGCCGGCCAACAGCCATTTGTCGCGCGGGAGCGTTTCGCGCGCGCATCTGATGAGGAAGCCACGCTCGGCATCGTCGAGTAACGCGGCCTCACCCGAAGAGCCGCACACCAAAACGCCAGACATACCCTGCGATACGTGCGCACGGAGGTTGGCCGCGAAGGACTGCAGGTCGACTTCGCCGGAAGCCAAAAATGGCGTGACAGCGGGGACCATGACGCCGGAGAGTGGGGTGGTTGGCATACGTGGAACATAGCCGGCGAGTTCAGACTGGCGAAGATGGAAGATGGCCCAACTCGGCCACCCAAAGTCACTCAGCCCCGCGCCAGCCACGACACCCCACCCAGCACCACAACAAAACGCAACGTACGTCCCAGCATGGTCGTGACAAGAAACAAGACTCGACTGAAACGCAGCTGTCCAATCAACACCGCCATGATGGCGAGTGGTGGCAACCCAGCGATCGCCGACAAAAACACCAACGCAACGACCATCCACGGGCGTCCATCCGTTTGCGCCTTCAGTTTGTCAAATTGCTTCTTCCAGGAGAACGATTGCATCTTCTTCTGAATGAACGGCCAGTTCATCGAAGAGCGACCTACCTGAACCCAGCACAACTTTCCCAGCGTTTGTCCCATTGCCGCCACCAGTGCGACTGGCCACGTACTAAACGACTTGCCAAATGCACCAATGCCCGCCATGTAGAGTTCGAGATTGACCAACGGACAGAGCGCCGAGACAAGCGCCACCCCAAGTGTCATGAAGAGCATAGCGGTGCTCACGGCCGCGCCGCATTCACAACACAACCCTTCGGGACCGGCAACCCAAGCTGTACCAACCACACCAGCGACGTGATCTTGAATGCGAGCAACCCACACGCAATTGCCGCCACCAGCCACGGTTCGCGCGTTGCAACCATTAACACTGCAAATAGCGCCGAGTTCATCGCCTTGCCAGGCTTGGACCAGTTCCACGTCCAAAGCCGGCGATTGATCAGGTAGAAATAATTTGGACTCGACACCGGCCAGGCAAGAAACGCCAATGACAAATACATGTCCACGACCATGAACTCGGCCAGATAAATACCGACACCTACAATCATTGTTGGATCGTACCACGCAAATCCGATATAAAACGCGGCCGCTGAAATGCGATCGCACATGATGTCCATTGCCGCACCAAATCGGGTTTCACTGCCGGTCCGGCGCGCAATATATCCGTCCGCGATATCACCAATCCAGTACGCGCCCAGGGCACTCAACAACAGCGTGAGCGAATGCGCGTGCGCACCACTCAACGCCAACGCCAACGCCGCCACAGTGCGCGCGAGTGTAATCGCGTTTGCCCATGTTGCAACACGTTCTGTCAATCCTTCCGCACATTCGCGGTGCTTGCAAATGTGACTCGTGTAAACGGGCGTTCGAACCGTGATGACTTGACGACCGACGCGAGGCATGGTGCGATCGATAATGCTGGCCACGGCGCTCATTGTCCGTTTCCGGTTGACGTGGACGCGACAGTCGGAATCAGCGCGCGCATGACCTGATCGGGCGATTCCTCATGCGGGAAGTGACCAACGCCCTTGAGCCTGACCACGCGGAGCAGAGTCCCTAATGGCGCGAGCGCGGTGACTTGTTCCGCTGGTGGCGATGCGGGATGCGGTGATTGCCCGAGGATCACTGTCACCGGAACACGGATGCGCGACACCAGAACGTCAACCGTTTCCGGTTCCTTCGACTGCCCCAATCGCTCGGCCATTGCGACCGCTTTGCCAACGTTGTTCAAAACGGGCTGGGTGTAGGCGCGTTCCGTTGCAATGTCGAACCATTGTGTTGTCCCGCTGTTCTCACGAATTCCGTCGAGAAGCCGACCGCGAATAAACGCGCGGCCGCCCGGCATATGCGAAACCATTGGTGCAAGGCGAATGGCTCCGCTCATGACGGCTGTGCGATTCGTTGCCAGCGCGCCGACATCCAGCAAATCGAGCGCGGCAACACGATTGGGAAATCCGGCCGCCAGTCGCAGTGCGACACCGCCGCCGTGCGCGTGGCCAACAACATTCGCGTGTTCTACAGCCAGATTCTCCAGGGTCGCATCGACGCGACCGGCCAGGGCCGCAAGCGAGACGTCGGCCGAATCGACCGAGAGCCCAAAGACATCGATGGTCACGACGCGGGCACCGGTCGCCAGCAAGCGCGTTTCCATCCGCCGCATGCCCGAAACGCCTCCAATTGTTCCACTCAGCAACACCCATGTTGTACTACCCTTACCAACATCGCGCACGTTTGCGGTCAATCGCGCGTCTTGCGCAACCAGCTCGTTGACGTTCAAAACGGGAACCGCGAACAGTAGAACGCATACGAGGCCAGTGATGAAGCGGACTGGCGCGAGATGGAGGACTTGTTTCCGCATGGCGGTGTTCCGGAGTCGCGTTCGTCTCAGAGCCAGGACCGGAAGGAGAAGGTTCCCGGTTATCTGTTGCGGCTGAGTTCGAACCAGTGGAGGCGGCGCAAGTGCCGTCATTCACGAACGCGAAGAACCGCGCCAGATCAGTCGGAGATAGTTCTTCAACGGTTGACGCGGGCCGCCATGCCCTGTATCGTCGCCGCTACGCCCGCTCCTGGTGGCGTTCCCGCACCGGTCCCGCAAATGTCGTTACACGAAGACGCCAGTTCACTTGATGTGACCGCGATGCTGGTTGCCTGGAGTGGTGGCGATCGCGATGCACCTGAGTCGCTCATGAATGCCGTGTACAGCGAATTGCACCGACAGGCGTCGCGCGCGATGAATCGCGAACCTGATCACGCGACACTGCAAGCCACGGCCCTCGTGCACGAAGCGTATCTGCGGCTCGTGGATCAGCGACGCGTTACCTGGCGCAATCGATCACATTTCTTCGGCATTGCCGCGCAACTCATGCGGCGCATTCTGGTTGATCACGCTCGCGGACGTCTGGCCGACAAACGCGGCGGCGATCAAACACCCGTGACCCTCACCGACAGCGGCGCGAACGCCGTTTCTGGTGCCGACTCACCGATAGACGTCATGGCACTGCATGATGCACTAAATCGTCTGGCGCTGCTTGATCCCGATCAGGCGCGCATTGTCGAATTGCGGTACTTTGGCGGCCTCACCATTGAAGAAACGGCCGAAGCCATCGGAATTGGTCCAACAACCGTGAAGGCCGAATGGGCAATTGCCCGTGCCTGGCTGCGACGTGAACTGGGTGAGTCTTGAAACCAGAGCGGTGGCAACAGGTGAAGGTGGTGATGACGCAGGTGCTCGACGCACCATCCGGCGAACGCCTGCAACTGCTGGACAATTTATGCGGTGATGACCTCTCATTACGGACCGAAGTGCGGTCTCTGCTGGCCGAGGTGCGCCGTGAAGATACGAAGAATGACAATACTGACGATTCACTTCGCGCCGTTGTCATTGCCGAGGCCCGCGTACTGTCCGCGACACGTGCAACAACGGATGTAGAGACGCTGCGGACACTGCTGCAACAAAATCTTGGACAAGCCTACGACATTGTTTCGACACTTGGAGTCGGCGGAATGGGCGCCGTTTTTCTGGCTCGCGAGCGCGCGCTTGATCGATTCGTCGCCATCAAGACATTGCGTGCAGAGCAAGCGATGACTGTCGCCAGTCGCGAACGCTTCAAACGCGAGGCGCGTATTGCGGCCGGACTGTCGCATCCGGGGATCATGCCGCTATACGCGTTCGGTGAAACTGGAGGTATGTGGTATCTCGTGATGGGATACGTGCAAGGACAATCACTGGCACAACGTCTTCAGGCCGAAGGTCGCCTGTCCCCTGAGGAATCGTGGCGCATTTTGCGTGCGCTCACTGATGCCCTGGACCATGCGCATCGCCGCCAGATCATTCATCGAGACATCAAGCCGGCGAACATTCTCATCGACAGTGAAAGTAAGCGGCCACTCCTGTCAGACTTTGGAATCTCTCGCGTCATGGGCGAATCCGATTCGCTCACGCAAACCGGTGACGTGTTAGGCACGCCGCACTTCATGTCGCCGGAGCAGTTAACCAGCGCGCACGAGTGTACTGTGCAGAGTGACGTGTACGCGCTGGGTGCTGTGGCGTACGCCATGTTGTCGGGACGCGTTCCACGAGCCGAGGTGCCGGGCGCAGAATTGCTCGCTCGGCGTACCGTTCCCGCAATTGTGCCGCTCGATCGTCTGTGTCCAGACATTGCGCCGGATTTCGCGGCGCTTGTGATGCGCTGCCTCGCCACTCGACCAGATGATCGATGGCCCGGTATGGGAGCGATGCGGGATGCTCTCGATCGCATTGATCAGACAATCGAGACCACGTTGCCCATTGCCGTTCGCGAGTTGAGCGGGTTCGGTGCATTTGCGGTGGTGTGGTTTTTCTTTTGGATGGGGACGCTGCTGCGCGTTGATGCGACAGCGAAACAGGCGATCGTAGTTCTGCTGGCGCTTCTCGTTCCTCTTGGCCTCATGTTGCACATCCGGCGTGCGTCGTCTCCGGCTCAGCGGTCCTCACAACTGTGGCAAGTGGCATTCTGGCCGCCGTTGTGGTGGGGCATGTGGTGGCCAACTCGTCTGCGGCGTCCCGACGATGTCTGGAAGCGCCTGCCGTTCCCAGCGCGAATCATTCGCGTTGTGATGAGTGTGTTCACCGTTTCCCTGCCAATTCTGATGCTCGATCAGGAATGGTTTGCTCGCCTGGTGGTGCCGTCCGATACGCTCGACAATTGGTACACGGTGGCGGGTCTGATCATGGTGGCGACCGTGCTGGCGTTGACGGCAACGTTCTTTTGGTCAACACGGCTGCGACTCGCCCGCATCGATAACTTGCATTTTCTCTTTGGCCCCACCGCACAGTCCACGTTCTGGAGGCGTCCGGACGTCGTTCGACAGCTACAACTCGCCACCCCGGGGGTGCGTCCTCCTGATGTTCAGGTTCCGAATGACTTTGTGCGCGCGATGCTCGAACTGCAACGCGTCCGTCACAACGAAAATTCTCATCTTCTTGAAGCGGCAATCGCTCTCGCACGCAGAATTCCACCCGCACTCACGGGTATCAATAGAGAAATCACAGATTTCGAGCGTGATGCCCCCCCGGCAGAAGTGGTCAGACTCAATGCGCGATTATCGGCGTTACGGAACGCGACGCCATCAACGGTTCAACTTGTCCAACACAGCGCGCTGGTCACCATCGTCGAAAGTGAGATCGCATTACTGCACGCAATTCAACAACGGAAGACGTTGGCCGTAAACGATGCGGTGGCGTTGTCAGACGTCTTGAAGGCGTTGTGGAATGCACTGTTGCGCGCCGAGGATTATCCGGGCGAACACGCCGCTGCGGAGTCGCAGGTCGCCACCGTTGTCCGGACCGGTACGGAACTGCTAACGCGCCTTGAGCGCTCAGGGTTCGTGGTCAATTCTTCAATACTACAATGAGTCTGCTTTCTGGTTGTTCTCACAGCGTTTACCGAGCTACCAACACTTCTTCACGAAGACGACATACGTCCAGCAAGCGCTGAATATTTGCCATCAACTCCCAAACAGACTCTCAAACCCCGATCCGAATACCGTATCATCCCCCAGTGGGTTCGGACTCGTTACCGCGGCGTGCCCGCTCGGACTTGTTGAAATTGGCGGTAATGTTGCGCCGGTCCCCAACGGATTCGGTCCCAACCCACCAAGTGCTGCCGCCGACGGTTTTGACGGTCCGCCTGCACGTATGGCGGCGCTAGCCAATGGCGTTGGCGCTCGCCGTCCGCTGTTCAACGTCTTGAAGTTGAGTTCAAAGTCGGAAGGCCGAGTAGCCGCGGCGAGTGCCGTCTCGAAGGTTACTTCGCCGTTGTTGACCAACTCGGTGAGGTGCTGATCGAACGTCTGCATGCCGTACTGTACATGCCCGTCGGCAATGTAGTCGCGTACTTCACTCACGCGATTCTCCATGATCAAATCGCGAATCGTTGGTGTGATCACCATGACTTCGCAGGCAACGACGCGTCCATTGCCGCTGGCGCGCGGCAACAATCGTTGTGAGACGACCGCGTGTAGTGTTTCCGCGAGACGAATCCGCACCACTGTTTGTTCGTCGGGCGGGAACATCGCAACAATACGCATGATCGTGCTCTGCGCGTCCGGCGTGTGCAGCGTTGAGAGCAGCAAGTGCCCCGTTTCCGCAGCTTTCATGGCGGTGTCGATCGTTTCGGCGTCGCGCATTTCACCGATCAGAATTACATCGGGATCCTGACGCAGTGCGGCGCGCAATCCCATACGAAAACTTTCCGTATCAATGCCAATTTCGCGCTGCGTGACCGAACTCTTGATATCCGCGTGCATAAACTCAATTGGATTCTCGAGCGTCACGATGTGTTTCTCATAGTGCGCATTGATGGCATGCACAAACGCTGCCATCGTGCTCGATTTTCCTGAGCCTGTGACACCGGTAACGAGTACCATGCCGCGCTCATTGTGCGCGATCCGATTGAGGACGTTCGGGAGGCGCAGCGATTCAAACGTCGGCACGTTTTCTGGAATGACGCGCATCACGACCGAATGTGCTCCGCGCTGGCGCATGATATTCACGCGAAATCGACCGACGCCTTCAGCATACCAGGAGCAATCGTGATCCTGCAGCGTGTCAACCGTGCGACGATCGTTGTCGTTGGACATCAGATGCAGCGCAATCGCGCGCGTCTGTTCCGCCGTTAATGCCTGTTTCGTCAACGCGACCAGACGGCCGTCGATGCGCGCGCGCACCACGTCCCCCGCCTTGATGTGAACGTCGGATGCTCCGCGTTCCACTGCCGCTTTGATGATTCGTTCGATCGCCACGAGTTCGCTGAGACCAGATAGTGCGAGTCAACTGTGCTACAACGCGCGACGACCGATTCAATAGCCGGCCTTGGCGTCCACGATATTGTCCAACGTTTTGCCTGTGTTCCACAACTGCCAGTTCTTTTCGAACATCGACAAGGTGCGATCCCACTGCCGTTCTGGCGAGA
>JBDUBA010000383.1:0-8468 GCA_040004335.1 Gemmatimonas sp. | reverse complement strand
AATCGTGCGGTCAGAATGACGGCTCTGACCCCAGTACCAAAAACGCCCCAGTACCAAAATCGTGCGGTCAG
Source organism: Gemmatimonas sp. (assembly GCA_040004335.1). Taxonomy (GTDB): domain Bacteria; phylum Gemmatimonadota; class Gemmatimonadetes; order Gemmatimonadales; family Gemmatimonadaceae; genus Gemmatimonas. The sequence goes on along the minus strand of JBDUBA010000383.1, from coordinate 8,397 downwards.
AATGACGGCTCTGACCCCAGTACCAAAAACGCCCCAGTACCGAAAACGCCCCAGTACCAAAATCATGCGGTCAAAATGACGGCTCTGACCCCAGTACCGAAATCGCCCCGGTACCGAAATGACGCCGCGAACACCAATTCGACACCAGGCTGCGCATACTCCCGTAGGACCCGGATGACTAATCGAGACCCTGCATTCGTTGCGCTACAAACGGCGCTTTCCGGTCGCTTCTCCATTGAGCGCGAACTCGGCCGCGGAGGGATGGGCATTGTCTATCTCGCACGTGACGTGCAGCTGCAACGACCGGTCGCCATCAAACTGCTATCGCCATCGCTTGCCGCCAACGCGGCCATGCGCGAACGTTTTTTGAGAGAAGCGCATCTGGCCGCACAGTGTTTTCATCCGCACATCGTCCCCATTCACGCGGTTGAGGAGAGCGGTGACCTCGCCTGGTTTGTGATGGCGTATGTACGCGGTGAGTCACTGGCCGAACGAGTGCGCCGCACAGGTGCACTGGCGGCCGACACCGTACAACGTCTCGCGCAGGATATCGGATGGGCGTTGTCGTATGCGCACCAACGCGGCCTGGTGCATCGCGATGTAAAGCCGGAAAACATTTTGATTGATGTGTCGAGCGAACGATTTCTGCTCGCCGATTTTGGAATCGCATTACACAACGATGACATAAACGGGCGAGCCGCGAGTGCCCGTGCAAATGTCGTCGGATTGCCCGGTGCCGGAACGCCCCGATACATGGCGCCGGAACAGGCGCGCGGTGATGCCGTTGACGGTCGGGCCGATCTCTACGCGCTTGGTGCTTCCCTCTTTTTTGCGGCGTCGGCGCGTCCACCGTTTGATGCCGGCAGTTCGGCAACATTACTGTATCAACACGCGGCAATGCCTGCGCCCGCGGTTGGTAGCTATGCACCAGCGCTGCCCACGAATCTGGCTGATGCGATTGACCAATGTCTCGCAAAACTTCCGGATCACCGATTCGCGAATGCGATGGCATTTGTTGATGCGGTTAAACCGCTCGAAGCGCTGCGCGGCCTGCCGCCATCACTCCTTCCGGCACAGGAGAACATGAATGGTGCGAAAACCGCGTTGGGTTGGGGAGCGGTGATTGGTGTGACCTCGCTGTTGTTGATGGCAGGCGAGAAAAACGATTCGTTCTCTCGCGATATCATTCTGGGAATTGGTGGTGCGATTTCCGGATTTCTCGCCTTCGTGGCGGTGTCACGGACTATTGAAGCAGCGTCGGACGCCGGCAAAGCGCTTCGGTCGGGCATCGCAGCGCTTGATGTAGAACGCGCACTCACGGGTGAGATTCGCAACAAAGACCGGGCAAACAAGAACGACGCCGCCATGTGCTGAAGGTCGCAAGCGGCATTGCGCTTGCGTTGGCGCAGGGGCAGCTACACCGCATCCACGGAATGCCCGAAATTGTTGAAGCACTCGCTCAAGTCTTTCTCCTGTTCGCACCAGCGTACCTGGTGGGGCGTGGTGCGGTCGGTATGACGCGCGGAACGATATTCCGGCGTTTCATCAATCAGAAAATTGAACAGCCATTGGCGCGAGGAGTGGCCCGTGTTGCGCGCGCGTTGTTCGCACGGAAAACGAAAGCAGCAGAATCAATGGCGCCCGATGCCGCCACTGAAATGTTTCTCGAGCGCGCGGTGCACGCGGCCATCGCTGCACTCTCGCCACTGCAACAGAAGGAGATGCACGACGTCGCAAACGCGGCCAATGCTCTGGCACAGGACGCCGAGCAGCTGCGTGTGCGCGACGCGGAACTACTGGGTGCTATCCGGCTCGCTCGCCAGGAAACCACCGATGAAGGCCGAAACCGCCTCCTCACCGAACTGGGCGCCGAACGGCTCACGGTGCAGAATCGATTGGCGACAACTATCGCGGCGCTGGAAACCATGCGCCTCGATCTCCTTCGGCTGGAAACGTCGAGCGAGTCGAAGCCGGGACTCACGACGCATCTTGGCGTAGTGCGGGATCTGGCCAACCGAGTAGATGCGGCGGCCGAGCTGCGGGCATATCTTGCGCATTCAACCCCTACGCCGGTGTAGATCCTGATGAGGCCAGCCCCATGACTGGGACAGATGACGGAACTGAACGCCCGTTCCTCACGGCCGAGTGGCGCGATCTCATACTGCTGACGTGGAAGGTGGAGGCAGGCATCCTGCGGCCATTGCTGGCGAAAGGCACCGAGCTGGATCTGTGGGAAGGTGACGCGATTGCCAGCGTGGTGGCGTTCGACTTTCGCGAGACGCGCATTCACGGAGTACCGGTTCCGTTCCACACGCATTTTCCGGAAATCAATCTGCGCTTCTATGTGCGGCGCAAAATGCCGGATGGAACGTGGCGACGCGGGGTTTCGTTTGTAAAAGAAATTGTTCCGAAAACACTGGTTGCAACGGCGGCGCGCTTTCTGTACGGCGAACCGTACCAGTCAATGCCGATGAATCGTGTGGCGGTTCCCGAAGCGCCGCTCACCGACCCGACGTCAGACGCAACGCGATCACTCGTGTACGAGTGGAAACGCGATGGTGAATGGGAGCGTGTGCTCGCCCTGCTGACATCGCCACCGCGTCCGATGCGCGGCGAGTCCATCGAGGAATTTATCGCCGAACAGGAATGGGGATACACACGTCGCGCCGACCGTGCAACGATGGAGTATCGCGTGGAACATCCACGGTGGCGCATCACGCATGTGACTGAGTGTTATATCGAAGCGGACATAGCCTCACTGTTTGGACGTCACTTTGTTGAAGCGCTTTCGGCCCCGCCTCTGTCTACATTTGTAGCCGAGGGTTCGCCGGTGAGCGTGTATCCGGGACATCCTTTGGAGTCATAATGCGTTTCCTGCACACCGCGGTTCCCCAGGCGTTGATGCAACGTGCGCGCTCCGCAACGGTTCGCGCCGCCGTCATGTACCCAATGTCGATGCAACGTGCGCGCACCTCAGTGGGTCGCGTCGTGCTGGTATTTGCGTTGCTCGCGTGCAGCAAAACATCGGACGCACCCTCCGTGGCTGCTGGTCCAAAGTTGCCCGATGGCCGCGTGGCAACCGAGTTGGTGACGGCGCTCGACACAAACACGATGAAGGCGATGGAGCAGCGCACGGGCAACTGGCAGGAGGCGGATGCTTCGTCTGCCTGGCGCGCGATGTCAAGTGGCGGCAAGGTGCGCATGATCGACGAAACGATGCACGTGGGCGAAACCAGCAGCCGTCGCATCACGCACTACTTCACCGACGACGGACAGCTCGCGGCCTACTACGAATTTCGTATTCAGTCCGTCATCTCCAGCGATCGCTCACCCACGAAAGAGTACGTACTGTTCAAGCTCGAATTTCAAAACGACGCAGTTTCGCACTCCGAGAAAACGGTCAACGGCGCAGCCCAACCAATCGAGCCGTTCGAAATAGAGAACGCGCGCAAACATGCAACGGTGTTGTTTGACGCCGCCAAATCCGTCCCAGTCACATCACCCGCAAAGCCATGACCGACTTCGAAACACTTGGCGCTTTCTATCTCGGAAAACGGTTTGATGTCGCGTCGCGAAAACGCAGCGACGACTTTGTCTTGTATGACTCGAAGGACTTGACCACGCACGCCGTCATCATCGGAATGACCGGAAGTGGAAAAACCGGTTTGGGAATCGATCTCATTGAAGAGGCATTGATCGACAAGATTCCGGTGATTGCGATTGATCCGAAGGGTGATCTGGGTAATCTCGCGTTGCAATTTGCCGGATTGTCAGCGGCCGAATTTCGTCCGTGGGTGGATGCGCAGCAGGCGTCGAACGCCGGTCTCACGGTGGACGCCTATGCCGAACAACAGGCCAATCTGTGGCGTGACGGCTTGGGCCAATGGGGCGAAGATGCGTCGCGTATTCAACGTTTGCGCGACGCGGCTGACGTTGCAATTTATACGCCGGGCAGTACGGCCGGACGACCGATTTCCATTCTGCAGGCCTTCTCCGCTCCACCTGCCGCCGTACGCGAAGACGGCGAAGCGTTTCGCGATCGCGTGGACGCTACGGCAACGAGTGTGTTGGCGTTGCTTGGAGTCGAAGGTGATCCGATGTCGAGTCGCGAACACATTTTGCTGGCGAACCTGCTTTCGAATGTGTGGAGCGACGGACGAGATCTCGACTTGGCCGGACTTATCGGGCTGATTCAAACGCCGCCGTTCACGCAGATTGGTGTGATGCCGTTGGACAGTGTGTTTCCGCCAAAGGATCGGTTGGCACTCGCCATGAAGTTGAACAACTTGCTCGCCGCGCCAGGCTTTCAGGTGTGGATGCAAGGTGAGCCGCTGAGCACGGCGAATTTGTTGTACGGGCCAACCGGTAAACCACGGTGTTCCGTCGTATCGATTGCGCATCTCAACGACGAAGAGCGCATGTTTTTCGTGACCATGTTGCTGGCGGATATTTTGGCCTGGATTCGTACGCAACCGGGCACGGGTTCACTGCGCGCAATTTTATACATCGACGAACTCTTTGGTTACATGCCCCCGGTGGCGAATCCGTCGTCGAAGGTGTTGTTGCTGACGCTGTTGAAACAGGCGCGCGCGTTCGGTTTGGGCGTGGTGTTGTCAACGCAGAACCCGGTTGATCTTGATTACAAGGGTTTGTCGAACACGGGCACGTGGTTCATTGGCCGCATGCAAACCGAACGCGACAAGGCGCGCGTGATGGAAGGACTGGAAGGTGCATCAAACGGCGCGACGTTTGATCGCCCGCAAATGGAAGCGACGATTGCCGGATTGGGCAAACGGGTGTTCCTCATGCACAGCGTGCACGAAAATGCGCCCATCACTTTTGAAACGCGGTGGAGTTTGTCGTATCTCGCCGGACCCATGACGCGCGAGCAGATCAAGCTGGTAACGGCGGCGTCGGGTGGGTCCCCTGCACCCCCACGAGCAGCATCGGCACCCGCATCCACTGCGGGAATGGTTGCAGCCGCCGCGCGCAGCACGAGTGGTGGTGGATTGTCCTCGCTTGACGCAACCGCAGCGAAACATGCACCCGTATTACCGTCGGACGTGCCGCAATATTTCATTCCGCCGGCGGGCAATCCGGCTAACGTGAGTTATAACCCGGCCATCATTGGTGTCGCTGACATTACGTATGCGAATGCGAAATACAACATCACGGAACAGCGTCGGGTGGTGTTGTTAACGACGCTTGACGACGGTCCGATTGCGATGGACTGGGGAACCGGTGAACGGCTGGATATCGATCCGTCGGTGTTGGAAGGCAGTCCGCGCAACAACGCGACGTTTGGCGATGTACCGAAGCTTGCCGCGAACGCAAAGAGTTACGCCGTCTGGAGTAAAGCATTGCAGAAGTGGATTTCGACCAACGAAACCATCACGATTTTTCGCAGTGCATCAACGAAGCTGGCGTCTAATCCGGGCGAGAGCGAGCGCGATTTCCGAATTCGCCTGCAAGTGGGTTCGCGCGAAAAACGCGACGTGCAGGTGGAAAAGTTGCGGGGCAAATACGCCACGAAGCTGACCGGTTTGCAGGAACGCATTCGAAAGGCCGAGCAGGCCGTCACGCGTGAGCAGGCCCAGGCGAGTCAGGCAAAGATGGATACGATGATTTCGGTTGGCAGCGCAGTGCTTGGCGCCCTGTTTGGCCGAGGAAAGGTGGGCGTGGGGACGATCAGCAAGGTGGGGACTGCAGCTCGCGGAGCGGGCCGCGTGGCGCGACAGAGCGGTGATGTGGCGCGAGCCGGCGAAACGGTTGAAGCGCTCAACGCGCAATATCAGGACGTCGAAACCCAGCTGCAGGCCGAGATTGACGGGCTGGGCGCGTCATTTGACTCGCAGACGGAACAGCTCGAAGAGATTACCATCAAGGCCAAAACGGGCGATGTTGTGGTGCCGCTAGTGGCGTTGGCATGGAATCCGGTGCGATCTTCCAGCGGGTGAATTGTGCAGGGCCATCGCAGGTGAAGGCGGTTCGCGTTTCAGCAGGTAACATTACGGCGCAGTGTCCCGCCACTTCTGCCGCCAGAGTTTTTCATTTCTCCAGGAGCTGGCTGATGTTTCGAAAGGTGATTGTGCCGTTGCTTGTCGCGACGTTCAGTGCGACCGCAGCAGCTCAAGGCGTCGAAAAAATCGATGACGCGATGAACGCGAAAATCCGCAGTGAAGGGATGGATCGTTCAAAGGTCATGTGGATCGAGCACTATCTCGCGGACGTGTATGGGCCACGCCCCATCGGTTCACCGAATCACGTGGCGGCCGCAAATTGGGCGGTCAAAACGATGACCGATTGGGGAATGAAGAACGCACATCTCGAGCCGTTTACGTGGCGCGGTGTGGGTTGGTTACCGGGCAAGGCAACGGGATACATCACCTCGCCAGTCAAAGCGAATCTCAAGTTCGAAGCGAATCCATGGTCGCCGTCAACCAAAGGCACCGTGAGCGGAAACGTTGTGAGTGTCGTCGGACCGGAAAATCCCACCGAAGCGGAACTCGTCGCGTATCTCACCATGATCGCGCCGAAAGTGAAAAACGGCATCGTGATGGTTGGTCCGCCGCCATTGGCTCCTGTGAATTTCAACGAGCGCGCGAAACGCACGCCGGATGATCAGGCGAAGGCGCGCTATCAGCCAGATCCGAATGCGGTCGCGGGCGCGGGTGGACGCGGTGCGGGCGGGCGCGGTGCGGGTGCCGGGGCCGGATTTGGTGGTGGACGCGGCAACGCGGCGGCACCGGTTGTTGGCGAAGGACATCTTACCGCACAACAGGTGAACGCGCGCATTACAACGCTCTTGCGCGACAACATGCCGGCTTTGCGTTTGATGGCCCAGGGTGGCGGACGTATTCCCGGTGTCATCGTTGCGCAGAACGGCGCCGGACAGGTGTACGACGACACAACACCGCAGCCGCCGGCCGTCATTCTGCGCAATGACGACTATGGTCGCATCTTCCGCATTGTTGCGGACGGCACGCCAGTCGCCGTTGAATTCAACGTGCAGAATCAGTTCTTCCCGGAAGGAAAAACGTCCTACGTAACGGTCGGCGAAATTCCGGGCACGGACAAAGCCGACGAAGTCGTGATGTTGGGCGGACACCTTGATTCGTGGACCAGCGCGACCGGTGCAACGGACAACGCGATTGGTTGCGCAATCATGATGGAAGCCGCGCGTATTCTGATGAGCACCGGTGCCAAACCCCGTCGCACCATTCGTGTTGCGCTCTGGAGCGGCGAAGAAGAAGGGTTGCTGGGTTCATTCGCGTACGTCAAAAACCACTTCGGCTCGGCCGAAGAACCCACGAAAGACTTCAACAAACTCGTCGCGTACTGGAACATCGATGATGGCACAGGTCGCGTACGCGGTGCATCGGTGTTTGGCCCACCGGAAGCGGCAACTGTGCTCGCGCAAATCGTGAAGCCGTTTGAAGACTTCGGCATTTACGGCGCCTCTGCGTCGACCGCACGTGTTGAAGGCGGCAGCGACAACGGTGCGTTTGCCGTTGCTGGCCTCCCCGGCATTGGAACGCAGCAGGACAACATCGAATACAACAGCACGACGTGGCACACGAACCTCGACAACTACGAGCGCATCGTTCCCGAGGACGTCATCAAGAACTCCATCATCTCGGCATCAGTAGTACTGCATCTTGCCAATCGCGACGAGATGTTGCCGCGTTTCGCGGCCGATAAAATGCCGGCGGTTCCGGGCGCCGGTGCCGGTCGCGGTGCTGCAGCTGGTGGTGGTCGTGGTGGTGCACCAGCCGGAATCACGGCAACGAGCCATGTGTACGTTGTGCGCGCAGCCAAGCCGCTGACTGTACCAGCGCCCGGTCTCGCAACTGGTGGCGGTCGCGGTGATGCAACTCCGATCACGGCAGCAATTGGCACGAAACCCGCGCATGGTTCGGTCACACTCAACGCGAACGGCAGCTTTACCTACACGCCGAAAGCGGGATACACGGGGAACGATTCGTTCAGCTACAAGATTTCACGCGGAACGGATATCAGTCCCGATGCAACCGTGACGATTATTGTGGTGAAGTAGCGGCATCATCGGCCACGAATCCTTTCCAGTTGCGCATGTAGTTGGCGAAGACTGGACTGAGATTGCGTTGCTGAAGTTCCTCAAATGAAACCGGTGGTCGTTGCGGTGCCCAGCCTTCCTCGCGGGCGCGCAACGGCCAATCGGGATCAAGGCGCAGTTCACCGTGCTCGGCGGCACGCTCGGCTTTGTCGCGGTGATCGCGCTGTCGATGTTCGGCATTGGTGCGCTGCTGCAGGCGTCCGTCGCCTGGTTGACCGCGATGAAGTGGCTCGGCGGCGCCTACCTGGTGTGGCTCGGCATCCAGGTCTGGCGCTCGCCGCCGATCCAGTTGTCGGTCACCA
>JBDUBA010000327.1:0-8473 GCA_040004335.1 Gemmatimonas sp. | reverse complement strand
CGTGCGAGGAGGATTTGTCGCACGAGGAGCCAGAGAGCCTGTTGCCGGAGGCAGTGGTGCGAGGCAAGGAACCGTTTCTGGTGGTGGGAGCGATTGCGGGGGGGTAGTGACAAGCAATCGGGGAACTGTCAGAAATTTTGTGTATGAGTCGCCACTGCCAACTCGCTAATCGATTTGCTCGTGCAGCAACTTTGCTTGCTTGCGTAATATCGAGTTGCGTTCGCATCACCTTTCTTCGCGAGCGACTTGCTTACTGAGGTGGCGGCGTTTGCGGCGACGCGAAAGGCAGCGATGAGCGCGTTCCGCTGAGCGACGTCATCCGCCAGCGTTGCGGCCAAGGCACCGTTCACCCAACTGCCTGCCATGTAGCCGTTCGGGCTCTGAAGGACTCCGACACGAAGATGACCATCCTGAATGCGGCCGTAAAATCGCTCGACGCTCTGCCCCTTGGACGACCATCACGATGACGCGCTCGCAAACCTGTCGATTCTCAAAACCGGAAAAACGCGCCATCCGGTTTTCGACGCTCGAAGCGATCTGCGCGGCGCTCGAGTGTCAGCCCGGCGATCTGCTCGAGTACGCGGAAGACCCGCCCACGGCATTGTCCCACATCTCGATCACATGATTGGTTGGCTGTTTGTAGAACGTGTCGGTGAACGGCAGTGGCGTGGGCGTGCAGAGACGTCGACGGCATCAATCTGCCGATCATGGACATCCGGTGATTGCGGTTCTCACCACGACAACGCGCGCCGCTCCCAATCTTTCGCGGCAGCTTCATTGCCGCGCTTCCGCTCCATCAACGCCGCCTTTTCCCACGCGGCACGCGTAAGCATCAGTGCATTCGGCCCCCACGGCGTCGACAAATACCAACGCTCGGCCTCTTCGTATTTGCCTTCCTGCTCAAGCGCTTCGCCCTTGAGCCAGCGTGCAAACTGCCAATCAACGGGACCGCGTACGTCACGCATTTCGCGCGTGAATTCCGCACTGTCTCCTACAGCATGCGCACGGAATGCGCGTATCGCGTGCAGAGTTTGGTCGCGGTTGGCTGTCGTGTCGCGCCGTTTGGCCAACATCTTCATGGTACGCGCGTACGACGCAGTGTCGTTGCCAAGCACAGACATGATTGCCGCGGACGCCATTCGTTGCGTGCCTCTCTGACTTGACTCGGCAACGCCGGCGCGCTCCAACATCGCACTTGCCCATCGCAACGTCGAGACAGGTATCTGCGACAACGGCGTCTGAGCAATCCAACCCCACGACTCCGCTGCCCCGAGCGAGTCGAGCACGGCGAGTGTCGCGCCCGACCGTTGTACGCGATCCCACCGACGCAGTCCCGCATCCATTTGCATGAGTGTCACGAGGCCGTCGTACTGCAGGTCACGCGATGCCGAAGAAACCGAAAGTGATTCTGCGAGTGCATGCGCCGATGGAAGTATTCCAACCGTCGACGCAGAGGTGCGAAACATGGTGCCCGATGCGGGTGAGTCACGCAGCGATTGGACGAGTTGCGGGACCGATTCCGGCGCGTTGCCAATGAGCGCGAGAATGAGACGGCCACCACGCACACTGCGGTCGTTGTCGTCACCAAACATCATGCCGGACACAAGCGCTCGGCCGGCCGCAACATCACCGCGTTCAAATGCGAGTTGCGCGAGGTGTACTCGCACCTCTGGATGACCAATTGAATCGAGCGCGAGTGCACGATCGAACGGCGCGCGCGCGTTGCTCGTGGGTTGACCGAACAGCGGACCAACATGCATGCGAAATTCGCCGAGTTCTTCCCAAGCGTCGGCGTCGTCCGGGTAGCGTTGCACGAGAGTGAGCAACATGCTCTCGGCACCCGGATCGACGAGGCTGCGCGCTTTCATCGCCTTGAGCAGCATTGCATAACGATCGGGCAGATTGGCGACATACTGCATTGCATGCATTGACGACCGCTCACCGTGATCCCCAATACCGGCCCACGCTTCGGCAAACGCGAGCCGATACCACGCGAGTGCATAGGTGCTGTCGATGGCCAGTGCACTTTGATATGCCACCATTGCGGCCGGCAGCTTCCACGCACGCAACGCACGTTCGCCAGCCAGCAGGGATTTGAGCGCTGGCACAGAGTTCGTCCCGCCGAGTGCAGAATTCCCAAGCGGGCGACCTTCGCGTGCAACAAGCAATTTCGCACCGAGTCTGTCAGCGAGTGCGAACAGTGAATCGACCGAACCGCTCACGGTCTCGCGCACGATGCGATCGGCGCCATTCACGTCACGCAGCTCGGCCGAAATTTCGAGGGAATCGGACAGCACCACTACCGCGCCGTGCACAACGAGGCCGGCGCCCAGCGCGGCAATGCGCTTTTCCTGTGCGCCAGGGCTGTCCGTTTCGCGAGCCGAACGGGTGCGGCCAACGGCGCTCAATACGGCATTCGATTCGACCGTTCGGAGTACGCCCGGTGCATCGAGTCGGTCGGCGAGAAGTGTCGCGAGTGCTTCGCCGATGAAGGTGCGTGTCGTGTCGCCTTGTATGTCGAAGGGAAGCACCGCGACGACGGGGATCGTGTTGGCCGCAGTTGTCGGTTCATGAACTGGTGACTTCTGTTGTCGGGCGATCGCCGCCCAGGTCAATGCGATGGCGGTTGCAACTGTCGTGAGGGCGATGCCGAGTCGCCGGGGTGATCGACTGGCCGGGGTGGCCCCATTTATCGGAAGCGCTTGATTGGCGTGAGCCGTGGGCGTCGTTGGGGTCGTTCGATCGGGTACCAATGCCGCATTCGATTCAACTGGCGTCGCCGAATATGGATTCTGAACGGGCGATGGGGAGTTGGGGTGGCCGACGGTTGTCGCTGATGGTGGAACGACAGCACTCGATGGGTGAATGGGGTTCGGTGCTGGCGTGTGGCGCAATTCCATTTCGTAGGCCGTCACTGCTGGGTCGGCGTCGACTTCAAGCTCTGCACGAACCAGTGCGGAATGGACGCGTGCGTGCTGAATGGCGGCCGCTCGGTCGCCGCTTGCGACCAGTGCGCGCATACACGCGAGCGCTATGCGGGAGCTCAGCGGATCGGAAACGGAGAGTCGTCTCCACCATCCGGCGGATTCGGGGAAATCGCCGGAAGCGTTCGCGATTGAGGCCAATGTCTCCATGGCGTCACGCGACTGTTGTGTTAATGCGCGACGTTCTTCTTCACACCAGCGATCAAATGAGTCCGCGTTTGGAAGCTGTACTCCATCCAGAAACGGGCCACTGTACACGGCGAGAGCTGCACGGTGATCGCCAGCTTTGAGTGCGTCGCGAAACTCCCAGAGGTCGCAGCCAATCTTCGATCGATCGATCGACAAGTCTGTTGCACCGCTGACGAGTTCGGACAGCGCGACGTCCTGGCGCAGCCCGTACAACACCTGGCCTAACGCGTGGCGAGCAGCTTCGTCCGGACTGTCGGGCCAAAGCAACGCGAGGAGGCGCTCACGTGCGACCGGTCGGTCGGAAGTTGCGAGCACGGCCAAGACCGCCAGGCGGTGTCGGCGCGTGACACGCGCGAGCGTGCTGGCCGAATCGACGAGCGACAGTCCGCCTAACAGTTTGAGCTGCAATGACATAAGGCCGATGACGCGGCGATGATCGAGCGATGGGACCCGTTGGCGAAGATAGGGGCGGGCACATTAGCCCGATACCATCCTTCCTCTGGAGATTCAGATGCTACGTCTCGATTTGTTGTGCGGCCTCGCTTTCGCGTTGACCGTGGCCGGTTGCAACGACAGCGCCATCACCGCGCCCGTTGTTCGGCAGGTTCGTTATTCCGGCACGATTTCACAGCCAGCGCCGGGCGGCTTTCTGGTGTACAAGTTGTCCGGCTCGTGGACGCTGAACGACAAGGGCGAACTGTTAAGCGGCTCGGACACCACCGACATCATTGATGGAAAGGTGTACGGCATGGCGGGCACGGTGCGCCTCGTGCTCAAGACTGTGTGCATTGGCATTCAAGGCAAGGAAGCCTGGGCCGAATCCGAAATCGTGACCAGCAGCGAACCGCAAGCCTTCCCGGTTGGTGGCAGAGGCGTGACGCACATCAGCCTCGTGTCCGGAGCGCCGAAGGGCGGTGGTGGCCCGAAAGAGTTGTGGTATCCGACGGGCAGCGTCTGTGCGGACAAACCAACAACGATGAACCTGTTCGACATGGTGGGTGGTTCGATCGTATTTCCGTGATCGATTGCGCTGCCACGGGTTGTGCGCGTGCGGGGCGGCTGCGCGCGCATGACCACTCGCGCAGAAACCGCGCGCGGCGCGTCACTTTCCCAAGTCGCCATTCCCATTGAAGATTGCATCTTACTAACACGCACGTTAGACTCATACTAACACAGTCGTTATTACGGTGAGCACGAATCGGAGACACAGGTGACCGACGACATCCCACAGCTAACTGCCAGCGAACGCTGCGTGCTCGAACTCCTCCTGGACAAGAAGGAAGAGAAGTTCGGACTGCAGCTGGTGGCCGAGGGGGCAGGAATTCTGGCGCGATCATCGATTTATGTCGTGCTGGATCGCATGCAGCAAAAGGGGCTGATTGAGTCTCGGGCCGAAGAGAAAATTCCAGACCGTCCGGGAATTCCGCGCCGGATGTACAAGGTGACCGGCAAGGGCGCGTATGCAATGACACTGCACCGACAATGGTCGGAATTCCTGCAGGGTCAGGAGGGCCTCGACCATGCGTGAACGATCGATCGCGGAACAGCAGGCCTTCTTGCGAAGCGGGGCGAGCTTTCACGTCAAACTCGTGAGACTGCGACGGACGCGTTACTTGAGTGCCGAGCGCTTCGACGGCACTCCGGGCATTTGGTTTGGGAGATTGGCGGAACGGATTGTCGGTCCACGTATCACCGAGGCCGAAATCGAACCGTGTCTCGCGGATATGCAGCATGAGTATTTCGAAGCGCTCGCCAGCAGAAACCAATGGAAGGCGCGCATTGCATTACTTCGCGGTCATGCCGCGATGATAGGTCATGTTTTGCGAAACTTGTCGGGGATGAAGCATCGGTTTGAGCGGCAACTGATATCGGCGCTCGAAGTGCCCGAACGTTTCGACGAAGACTCACGCGCTGTTGGACAATTGGCGCACGACCACACAAAACGACTTGGTCAATCATACGTCTGTGCGGATGGTCTTTTGTTGGCGCTGCTGGACTTCCATCGTACCAACACCATCGCGAAGCAGTGCGGCGTAGACGTTGACGCGCTTCGTCGCACCGTTGAAGAGCGAAATGTGCTGGAGTCCGAAACCCGTAAGCTCACTGACGTGATTGGGATGACTTCGGGTTTGTACAAAGCGTGGGAGGAAGCCCACTGGGAAGCCAACAGCCAGCGGAAGTATTTCGTGGAACCGGAACACCTGCTTGTTGGGTTGGTGCGCGACCGGAGTTGTTTGTCGAAGGCCGCGAAGGATTTCCTCGCTGCAGGTTTCGCACTGCTCGCTCTGCTCTGCGTGAGCGTCCCTGCAATCGCACAAAGCGGTGCGCGTTCAGAACCGCGCACAATCGCATTGCCGCGCGCTAACGCGACTATCAAGGAAAAATTCAGCTCCGTTAGTTCAGTGCGAGAGTTGAAGGACGGACGTGTCATCGTAACGGACAATCGTGATCACCTTGTGTATGTCGCGGATTTTGCTGGCAACACGAGCGCGCACCAGCTTGGCCGTCATGGAAAAGGCCCCGGCGAGTACGAACAGGTTGGCCAGTTGTGGCCACTTGGTGGAGACTCCACCGTGATGCTCGAGCCAATGGCGCAACGCGGGCTGGTGTTCAACGGCGCGGACATTGTAAACACGTTGACGGGAACGGCGCCGCTGCTCAGTGCAATTGGCAAACCATTTTCGATCTTTCTGGGACGTGATGTCAAAGGCGCCGTGCTTGCGCAAGTCATGTCGTTTGGCAAAGCCGGACCAAATCCGGCGGATTCCATGTTGCTCGTTCGTGCACACGCCATTGTACCAAAAGTGGACACGTTGTCACGCGTGAGTTCAGTGCTTCAGATGCCCACTGCTTCAACAACGCGACCTGTCGCGGAAGAGGGCGGAGGTGCGCGCGCCAATACACGCTACCCGGTGAATCTGCGATCGAGAGATCAGTCCGTACTCTTTCCGGATGGTGCCGTCGCAATTTTGCGCTCGAATCCTTATCGAGTTGACTGGTGCATGCCCACCGGCAATTGTCGGCAGGGTGCGGTCATTGAACCGACGAACAACGCGATATCGGATGAAGCGAAGGAGGCAATCATCCTTTGGCAGAGTCGGACGAGTTTAACGCTGACGGGTCGCCACGCGAGTGAAACTACCGGATGGCCTGCGACACTTCCCGCATTTATTGTTGGCGGCAAGTTGGACGATACGGCCGTACTCGCTGAACCTCGCGGGGATGTGCTCGTCGAGCGCATTCCAACGACATCACCTGCGTTCAGTCCGTACGACATCCTGGATCGCAACGGCCAGCGCATCGCGACGCTGCGCCTTGAAGTTCGGCAGCGAGTGGTCGGTTTCGGAAAACATTCCGTGTACATCGTCGACATTGATAACGACGGACTTCAGTCATTGCAGCGTCATGAGTGGAAATACTGACGCACGTGGACGTTCGAAATTCGATTGTGTTGTCGTTGTCGCGCGGCTGAGCGGCACGAACAACCTGAACGCGATAGTTACGGTGTTTCCTTCAACCGCCGCTCTGTCAGAAACAACGCCAACGCCGTTTTCGCATCCTGAATTTCACCGCTCTCGATCATCGCGACTGCTTTCGACAACCGAACCGGTTTGAGTTCGAGAAACTCGTCGGCTTCGCGATGTGATTCACCAGCGGTTAATCCCGTGGCAACGAAGAGATGAATTTTTTCGTCGGTGAAACCGGGAGTGGTGAACATCGTGAGCAGATGATCAGCTACATCCGCCTGATACCCGGTTTCTTCTTTTAGTTCGCGCTTCGCACATTCAGCGGGATTTTCGCCGGGATCGAGACGGCCGGCCGGCACCTCGTACAGGTATCCATCAGTAGCGTACCGATACTGGCGAATGAGCAGCACCATCGGATCGCTGGCTGGTTTATCGCTGCCTTCTTCGTTCAGCAACGGCACCACCGCGCTGGCGCCGGGGTGCCGAATGATGTCCAGCTGACCTGTTGTACCGTCGGGAAAACGAACCACATCCGCATCAAGTTTGATAATGCGGCCCGAATGCAAACGAGTGCTCGAGATTTTCCCGGGTTGTTCGCTCATCAGGCAGCGCGCTTTTTCGACGTGGCTTTCTTTGCACGTTTTGCTGCTTCCTTTTTCCAGACCGCCTCTTTTTTCGCAGCTTTGGCAGCACGCTTTTTTGCGTTGGCGTCTTTTTTCTTTGCGGCTGCAACCTTCTTTTTGGCCGATGCTTTTTTCTTCGCTTCCTTGGCGCGTGCGGCCGCTTTGGTACCCGGTTTCGGTGGACGTGGCACATCGTCGCCCGCCAACCATTTCTTCACGGTGCTTTTGAGATACGCCGGCACTTTGATGATCGTACCGCGACACTTTTCCTTTCCGCAGCGACAGGCGTAATAGCGAATGTCTTCGGGTTCGTAGTCGTCGTCGAATTCGAACTGGTAGTCGTACACCAGTTCTTCGCCGGTTTTGATGGGTTTGATGGCGTCGATCCAGATGTGTCCGTCTTCGATGACGGTTTCGCAATTCGGATCGCAGGCATGATTCAGGTATTTCGCATCGCAGCGCGTTTTGCGCGCGTCGAGCACCGTGTCGTCGTCGAGGATGAACAGGAACGTGTGATGCCGTCCGGCCGCGTCATCGTCGTCATACCGTTTGTCCGCTTCCTGATGCGAGATTGGTTCGCCCAAGTATTCAATGAGGCGTTTGCCTTTACGAATGTTTTCGGTGGCAAAGGCTCCGCGGCCTTGAATTTTGGAGCGGCGAATTTCAAACGGCTGCGCTTTTTTTGACGGCACTGATTGTCTGTTGAAAGTTTTTGATGTAACCGCACGGCGATGGATGTTGCTGCGACAAACAACGGTACTCCAACTACTCACTCGCTAACTCTGTATGCTCGTGTTGACACGCTGAACGCTAAGTGGTAAGCGCTGAATGCTGAATGCTGAGCGTTGAATTCTGCACCGCTGAACTCTCGACGCTGAATTCTGTACCTTCAAAAACCTCGGCGCTGAATTCTCGACGCTGACCGTTGCCTGTGTTCTGGCAACTGCTGGTGTTCTGTCCCTTACCGCTCCACCTCAGGATCGTGCACTGTAACGTCTCCGACACCAAGCGCCGTTAACGGCTCGACAATTTTCGCCGGATCACCCACGACAATAATCTGCAACCGGGTTGGATCGAGATGTTCTCTCGCGACCCGCTGCACGTCCTCGGCCGTAACCGCGCGAACCTTCTCACGGTACGTGTCAAAGTAGTTACTGGCGAGGCGGAATATCTCAACGTTTGCCAATCCGCCCGCCACCGCCGCAGTTGT
>JBDUBA010000375.1:0-8484 GCA_040004335.1 Gemmatimonas sp. | reverse complement strand
CGCGATCTCATCGCACGCGATATCGTCGCTCACGCTCACGTTCCTCGCCATATCGTCAATCGCCGTGGCGTCGCTCACGCCAACACACCTCGCCGCCCAAGGCCGCATCATCGAACGCCTGTGCCCACCGCCGCCAGTGTGCCCGCGCAACGCGAATTGCTCACTGCCCATTATCCGCTGCGGCGACCGTGGTCCGTCGCGCGTC
The DNA here is from genome assembly GCA_040004335.1 of Gemmatimonas sp. GTDB lineage: Bacteria > Gemmatimonadota > Gemmatimonadetes > Gemmatimonadales > Gemmatimonadaceae > Gemmatimonas. The sequence continues at coordinate 8,279 of JBDUBA010000375.1, read as the reverse complement.
GAGCGCACGTCAACCAAAGTGCACGTGATTCTCGCCGATCGCGTATTGCGTTACGAAGTGATCGAGACGTTCCAGAACCGCGGCGGCAACCTTGGCGAAGCGGACTACCTGTTTCCGCTACCAAGCAATGCAGCGTTTGAAGATGTGCGCCTGGAAATCAACGGCGAACTTGTGGCCGGTGAAACGATGGACGCCGGACACGCGCGTGCCGAGTACGAGCGCATTGTGCGCGAGCAGCGTGATCCCGCGTTGGTGGAGTGGATGGGCGCCGGCATGTTGCGAGCGCGCATCTTTCCGTTCAACTCGGGCGAAAAACGTTCGATTGCCGTGCGGTATCAACAAGTAGCGCCGCGTGAAGGCGATGCGTTGCGCGTAGAGTTCCGTCGCCCCGATGCGGACAGCGATCGCTCGCGCAATACGCTCGAGTTTGAGCTACCGGTTTCCGGTTACGGCGAGCCGTATTCGCCAACACATGATGTTTCGGTGCGTCGCGAAGGTAATCATCGCATTGTCGAATTGCGCGGCAATGCGCGTGACGTGGTGTTGCTGGTGCCCGTGCCGAGAAGCTCGGCCGCGTCGATTGGTGTGTTAACGCATGCCGCCGGACCAAGCGAGAAATTTGCGCTCGTGACGATCGCACCGCCTGCGAGTGGTACACCAACTGCCTCGCGCGACGTGACCTTTGTGCTGGACGTGTCCGGTTCGATGAGCGGCGGCAAACTGGCGCAGGCAAAAGCGGCTGGTCGACAACTGCTCAACACGCTCACTGCGGATGATCGTTTTCGTCTGGTCGACTTCTCGACGGATGTGCACGCGTTCCGCGACAATTTCGTGCCGGCCACCCGCGCGAACATTTCCGCCGCGCAGGACTATCTCGACAATCTGAAGGCGGAAGGATCGACGAACATCAGTGGCGCATTGCAGGACGCGCTCGAAGCCGCACGCCGCCAATCGACGGAACGTCTGAGTTTGATGTTATTTGTCACCGATGGCGAACCAACCGTTGGGTTGCGTAATCCGATTGCCATCACCGACTCGGTGCGTGCATGGCGCGGTCGCGTGCGGCTGTTCACGTTTGGACTGGGCGCTGACGTCAATTCGTCGCTGGTGGAACAACTCGCACTTGAAGGACGCGGACTCGCGCACTTTGTACGCCCCGACGAATCGGTCGAACGCATGGTGGGCCTGGTTGCGTCGCGTTTGCAGCGCCCGGTGGTGACGGAAATTCGCGTTGAAGGCGAAGGCGTTCGTTTGCTGCAGCAATATCCGGCTGCACCGACGGATCTGTACGCCGGACAGGAACTCGTGCTGCTCACGCGGTATGAAGGCAGTGGCTCGGGCGCCATTCGCGTGACTGGCCAGGGTCCGAACGGGCGCGTTGAATGGCGCACGGCCGTAAGTTTTCCTGATCGCAGCAGTGCGAATGCGTTTGTCCCGCGTCTCTGGGCCACGCAGCGCATTGGTTGGTTGAGCGCCGAACGCCGGCGTGATGGTGGCTCCGCAGAACTGGATGATGAATTGCGCACACTCGGACTACGGTACGGCATTCCAACAGAGCTCACCTCGTACATGGTGCGCGAACCGCGGGCGATGTCCATGAATTCGCAATCGGGCAATGGTGCTGGTGGTGGGCGCGGCGGATTTGCATCAACTGCGGCCCCGCCTCCGGCATCCGACCGAAGCAGCATTGGTGCGATGGCCGGTTCGGCCGATCAAGCCGCGAAACGCATGGCCGCACCCGAAGCCGCATTCGAACAAGCCAAGGCCGCCTCGGCGCAACGCCAGGTGCGTTCAGTTGCAATGCTCGATTCTTTGTCAGATGCCGCCAATCGTCGAGAGGGCGAGAGTGCCGCGACGTCGCGCAATGTGTCGGGGCGTCAGTTGCGGTTGCAACAAGGGGTGTGGACTGATGCACAACTTCTGCGCGGCGACAAGACGCCAACCTGGACGTTAAAAGTGCAAGCGTATTCGCCAGCGTGGTTCGCCGTGCTTCAAGCGGTGCCGTCGCTCAAGGATGCGTTGGCGCTCGGAGACCGGGTGCGCATGGCCGGCAAGTTGGTGGTACTCGAAGTCGCAACAGACGGCGTCACATCGCTCGACAACGCGACGGTCACTCGTTTCACTTCGGCCTGGTAAACAGCAGTGGAAGACGTCGCGCGTCTCTTTCGCCTCTATCACGCCCCGCTGGTGCGGTATCTTACGCGCCGGTTGGGAGATCGTGATTGGGCGGAGGAGATTGCGCAGGAAACGTTTCTGCGCGCACTTCGACAGGAAAGTATCAGCAGTGAACGTTCGTGGTTGTTTGCGGTAGCGACCAATCTTGTGCGCGACGATGCGCGCAAACAATCGCGGCAACGTAAACATCTGGAACTGTTGCGTGCGGAAGCTGAAATTGCGCAGGAGAACGCGGAGCCTGAGCCGACGAGCATGGAGCGCGACGAAGAACGCGCGTTGGCCAGACAAGCGGTTGAATCACTGGCAGAACGTGATCGACTCGCGCTGTTGATGCGGGAAGAAGGGTTGGACTACGATGAAATTGCCGCGGCGCTGGAGATCACGCGATCGTCGGTTGGCACTACACTGTCGCGGGCGCGTCGTCGCCTGGCTGAAAATTTTGAAGCGCTGCAGCGCGACAAGGAGAATCCCGGTCATGCCGCATCCTGACATGCACGCAAACAACGGACATCCCGACGAGGGATTGTTGCACGAGTGGCTGGATGATCAACTCTCGCCGACGAATGCCGCCGACATGCAGTTGCATATTGCGTCGTGCGCGGCTTGCGGCGCGCGTGTGGCGGAAGCGCGTGGGTTAATGGCGGCGTCGCATCGCATACTGTCGAAGCTGGATGATGTGCCGGCGGGAGTGATTCCGGCCAGTATCGACAACGGAAACGCGTCGGCGATTAGCGCGTTGAGTTCGGGCGCGTCGAATGCCGAAGTTGTTGCTGCGAGTGCGGCAGAAACAGAAGCACGCAGTGCGCATGCAGCTGCAGCAGCACGGAGTGTGGACGCGGATGCGGAAGCACGCAGTGCGCAGACAGGTGCCGCAGCACGCAATGCGCAGACAGATGCCGCAGCCCGGAGTGCGCAAGCCGATGCAGATGAAAAGCGTGTTGTGTCAATCGATACCGCACGCAAAATACCTGCGGCGGCAGCGGGCAAGCGCCTATTTAACTGGAAACGTGCGGGATCGATTGCGGCAGTGCTGCTCGTTGCAGTGACAACGGCACGGTTCTTTGGGGCAAACGGTGACGTTGTTGCACCGGTGGCATCGGTCGCGAGTGATTTGCAAAAGTCGGCGCCCGTTTTATCATCGCCCGAAAAGAGTGCAGACAACGGTGCAGTCGCGGATCGCTCCGACAACGAACCGAAGCGAAGCACGGCCGCATCAACAAAAGCGGAACAGGTTGCGAGTGCGAATACTGGCGCACTTTCGAAATCGCCTCAGGCGAGCGAGCGGCCGCGTGAAATTGGAACCACCGGAGCGGCTGCGCCCCGGCCTCTCGGCCAGCTCGACAAGAAGTTCGACAAACGTTCCCTTGTTGTTGCCGAAGCTGCAGCTCGCGCACGAACGTTGAACGAAAATAGAGTGATGGACACAACAGGTTCACTGCAGGCCAAAGAACGAACGGACCGCGCCGTAGCCGAGGACCGGACGATTCGCCAGTCACCGCCTGCCGCGAACTCATCCGCCGCGAAGACCACAGTGGCGGTTGCAGATGCCTCGCAAGCCACTGGTGGTGCAGGTGGCGGACGTGGCGGACGTGGCGGTGGCAGCGGTGCTGCTGGTGGTGCTGGCGACGGCGGTGCGAATGCTGGCCCACCTCGAACATCGGCAGCCAACGCAGCAACGTCAGGAACCGTGAGTAATGCGCCGCTGCCAATGGCGAATCCGCCAAGCGCGAGTCCGCCGGTTGTGGTGTCGTCAACAACGCTGCCGCGCGATTCATCGGCGCTGCGCGCGGAACTCGAGGCCGCGTTGCGCTCGCCCTCGCCAGTGCAGGCGCAGGCACGGGGTACCGATACAACGGGCAATGCCTCCCGCCTCTTGTTGCGCGCACCCGGTAGCCGACAGTCGGCAGACGCGGCAACTGCGCCAGCAGTCCGAGTCGCAGCATTCGATAGCGTCACGCTGATGCGCACCGTGTGTTCACCCTCGTGCGAAACAACGGCGCTGCACGTGAACGCGTTGGGCGTGGTGCGTTATCTCGTTGGCAGCGGCAACACGCAACGCGTCGCGATGTCGCAACTGACAAATGCCGAACGTGCAGAGTTGCAGGCAATTGTGTTACAGTCGTTCTCGAGCGCGATTCTACAACAGGGCCATACCGTTTGTTCGTCGTCGCCAGCAGGCAGCGATCGCAAGAACTTCCGCGACACCGCACCAGAACTACAGCTGTTGATCGATTTTCCAGGCCGTGCCGCTGTGCGACCAGAACAACGATGCGCAAAGTCGGATACGGAGTTGCGTCAATTAGGTGCGCGTGTCGATGCGATCGCGGGCACGGAAGCGCTCAAGCGGAAAGTGCCGCCGTCGCAATAGACGCTTCGAATCGGTCCCTCCGTTTAGCACGCATAGAAGTTCCGGCTACTTGCTTCATGTGGATGACGATGGGCGTCGTGACGTCGCCAAACGTGAACCCCGCAGCGATCCCTTGCAATTGTTGCAGGAACCCGGTAACGCCGGGCGAATCGCTGACTGCAATTGCGATGTTCGCGTCGTATCATTGACCGCGACTCGCTCAAGCCGCAGCTTGTGTGGCAGGTTGCTCGCCCTCACTCGGCCCCCGATCCCGCTCACACATGCTGCGCCTTCCCCGCTTCGAACTTTTCGCGCTGGCATTGGGTTCGATGTCCGTCGCCACAACAGCCATTGCTGGCGCGCAGACCAAACCACTCACACCACAGCAAGCGGCCGCTCGCGCGATCTACCAGGAAATGGTGGAGACCAACACAACCGATTCAATTGGGTCGGTCACCAAGGCCGCCGAAGCCGTCGCGGCACGTTTTCGCGCTGCCGGATTTCCTGCCGCCGACATACAATTGCTCATTCCCGCCGAGGCACCGAGTAAGGGCAACCTCATTGTGCGGTATCGCGGGCGTGGCCAAGGCAAACCCATTCTGCTGCTCGCGCATTTGGATGTTGTAGCGGCACTGCGGAGCGACTGGCCACGTGATCCGTTCAAACTGCACGAAGCCGACGGATACTTTTATGCACGCGGTGCATCGGACGACAAGGCAATGGCGTCAATGTTCGTCGCGAATGTCATTCGTTACAAACAGGAAGGTTGGGTTCCCGAGCGTGACATTATCCTTGCACTCACGGCCGACGAAGAAGGCGGCGCAGCAAATGGCGTAGAGTGGTTAATCAAGAATCACAAGTCACTGATCGATGCCGAATACGCCATCAATGAAGGCGGCGGCGGAACCCTTGACGGCAACAAGCCGTTGTTTCACTCGGTGCAAGCGGCGGAGAAGGTGCCGGTCAACTTCACGCTCACTACCACGAATACCGGCGGCCACTCCAGCGTGCCCCGTCCTGACAACGCGATCTACCAACTTACCAACGCGCTGCAGAAACTTTCGCAGTACACGTTTCCGGTGGCGCTGAACGCCGTGTCGAAGCCGTTCTTTGAGCAGACAGCGAGAGTTGAAAAACCAGCGATGGCGGTGGCCATGCGCGCCGTCGTCGCCAATCAAAAAAACGCTGCGGCGGCCGCCATTGTCTCGAAGGACGCGCGATACGCCTCAATGCTGCGCACAACCTGCGTCGCAACGCGCTTGAACGGTGGACACGCGTACAACGCATTGCCGCAAACCGCGACGGCGAATGTCAATTGCCGCATCGTGCCATCGTCCACCATCGAAGAAGTGAAGGCAACTTTTGCGCGCATCTTCGGAGACACTGGCGTCAAGGTCAGCATGGTCGTGGAAAGTCGTGAGAAGTTTGGACAGGCGCCGAACGCGATTGAGGCTGGGTTGCTAAGCGCCACAACTTCACTCACGAAAAAAATGTTTGGCGACATCCCGGTCATTCCCACCATGAGCACTGGCGCCACGGACGGACGCTTTCTGCGCGCCGCTGGCATTCCGACGTACGGAGTGAGCGGAATTTTCTCAACGCCGGGCGAAACCAACGCGCATGGCCGCGACGAAAAGCTGCGCGTCAAGAGTTACTACGACGGACTCGACTTCCTGTACGAATTGGTCAAGCAGGTGGCAGGACCGGCGGGCGGAAAAATCGTACCGTAACGACATCGTGGTGCAATCCGGTAGGTTACGGCGCGCGCCTTCAAGCACCCACGTCGTCACCGGAGACACATGAGCTGGCTCAGCACGATTTTCACCGCGATTGTCACTGCGGCAATCGGAACAGCAGTGAGCGGCTACTTCGCCAATCTCGCAGTGCGCTGGTATCGCGTCTCGGGGTTCGAAGGTGGTTCGGGCTACTTCGTGGTCGGACTCGCTTTGTGCGGTCTCGTTGCTGGACTGATTGTCGGCCTCATCATTTCGCGAATGGTGGCGGGCAGCGCGCACCCCAGCCTGTTGTGGGCGCTGTTGTATTCCGCTGCCGTGATTCTGATTGTGACATCACTGGCCGCCGGAACAGCACGTCTGGTGGCTGACATACCGCCAACAATTGATGGCGAGCGAGTGCTGTTGCATGTTGAAGCACGGTGGCCTGTCACGCGCGCTGGTTCGCCAGCCAACACTCCCGGAGTTGCGCTACTCGATCTCGGTGCATCGACGTTCTTTCGCAAGCAGGAGCCACAACACGGACCACTGTGGAAGGAAGATGCGCACAAGGTTGACGGTCGCTGGACCGTGTCGGGTGTGGTACCAATGGTTACGTCACGCGGCACTCCGGTAATCGCGATTGCGCTCAACGACGCGGAGCGTGTGTCGTTTACGATGCCCAAGTTGCCACATCCAACGGCGAAAGATTCGGCATGGAGTGCATGGATTCCAACCGCGGGTCAGAGCGGTGCGACGGGTGATTCCAGTGTGACGTATCGGTATCGAGTGTTGAAATTGACGGAACCGGTTCGCACAGAAAACGTCGGCGACTTCGCGGTCAGCGCAATTGTGAATTATTTCAAGCCGGGCGTTGCCGAGAACATGACGACGCTGGACTTCTATGCGACCTATCGCATAACGTCGCGAGAAAAGTCAGAAATTTCTTCCAGTGCTCAAGGTGACGTGGCATCACTGCGCGCGGCGGAGGTCGCGGTGCTGCCCGAAGCTGCGCCAGGAACCCGTGCATCTGGTGGGAAAACCGTTGGTGAGTCCCGCGGCCACCCGTCAACGCTACTTGTCGCGGTTAACTCCGATAGCGCGGGCTCGTACTGGGCTCTCATTACAAGTGAAAACGGACGACTGCACGAACAACGCATTGCCCGATACCAACGCGCAACGCCGCCGGCCGAACTCACAAACATTCCACAGCGGATGGAGGAAAGACGACACCCGTGGGAATCGGCTGGTCGCGTTGATTACTCGTCATACACAGAAAGCCGTCTATTGTTGTTCGATGGCGCAGTTCTGAATATCGGCACTCGGGAGATTCACGCGTTTACTTCGCAGTCAGCCGCGACTTTCGTGCCGAGTGTTCCTCCGCTTGGCGTATCGACCGACGCGCACAGCTTTGCACGGTTCGCGAGTGGTCAAGTTGGGAACCCGGGCATATCCGTGCCAATGCTGGCCATCACCAATTTCGTTCGCGACACGGTGTATGAGTTGCCGGTCGATCCTTCGCGAATGCGTTATAGCACGCTTGACGATCTGAATACGGAGTGGCTCGCGCATCACTTCGAATGGAAGCGCGACGCCCGCGGCGACGAACGACTGGAGGTGCGCAAGGATTTCGTTCCGATCCCGTACCACGGCACTTTGGTTAAAGACACGAATGATCGGTGGACATACGTGTTTACCAGTGGCGGACAGCCGGTGCGCCAGGTCCTGGTTGACTTTCTCAAGGCAGAATTTCAGGCGACGGGCGATACGTCGGACGGAGACGCCTACGAGCAGATTCTGCACTTAGGCCAGGACTCGGTGAGCATCACCACACCGGGCGAAGTCGTGCGACTTGCATCCCCAGGTTCGGGGTCGGCGAGCGAGCTGGTTGCGCGTATTGGCAAGGCGTTTAATGCAGCGTTGGCGAGTGGCAAGTACGACAGCGCATTTCGAAAACGATGACCGTGATAGAAGATTGAACGATTGTTTCGCGTGGAGATTGTTAACTGACTAACTGCCTTTGGACTGTGTGGACTTGAGCAGGA
>JBDUBA010000353.1:0-8492 GCA_040004335.1 Gemmatimonas sp. | reverse complement strand
CCGAGGTCGATGTAGAGTTCGCCATCGGTAATGGAGAGGTCGAACCTCGTGCGACGATCGAGCTTCGGCACCAGTTCCGCCAACAGATCGCGGTCAATTGCAAAGAGCTCCAACTTGTCAGCGCGATGGATGGTGGCCGCGGCCCACGCACGAAGCAGCGCGGTGGGATCTTTATGGATGTACACCGCCACGCGCGGCGATGACTTGCTGGCTTTGTGCAAACGCGCAGCGTCTGGTGCGCCAATTTCGATCCAGACTTTCAGCGCGCCGGTGAGATCGCGAACCGTGATCGGTGGTTCATCGGGATCTGATAGTCCGCGCGAAAACGTGATTCCCTCGGTGTATTCGAGGCAATACGCCAGCACACGCGTCAGTAGATACTCCGGTGTTTCGGACGGATGACAGGCGACACGCAGCGATAGCGATTCGTAGACCTGTCGGTCAACATTGGCCAGCTGGATATCGAAATTGTAAATCGTGGCGGTGAGCGCCATGTAGGTCCGTCAGTTTGGTTGATGGATGCGCCGTTCATGACTTTTACCGAAGTCTTTGCTGTCGGAAGCTGGCGTAGCTGCAGGTAATTGTCCAACGTTGGAACCGTGACTGATACTCGTCCAAATTCACGCGGCATTGCCCGAGCCCCGTTGCCGCCCGAAAATCCAACGGGGCGCACTACGACTGCTCGTCATACAGCGGCAGGACGGGCCGCACGTCGCCGTCCCTGGATTGCGCTCGGACTCTCGGTGACCACGTTGTTCATGGCCAGCTGGATCGTGATTCCGGGACCCAATCGCACAATACTGCCGCTCTCCGTTGGTGCGCCCGAAATCTGCGTATGGTTGATCCTGTCATCGATCATCGCAATTGTTGGCGCCGTGCGCACGTGGCGCGAGCATGTCGTTGCCAAAGTTGCAGTCGTGGCCGGCGTTGTCGCGTTGTTGCTGGCGCTTTTTCCGATGCTGCGGTTCCCCGCGGTGGCGTCGCGCACCGTCGCCGCATTGCAGTCAAACCTGGGTGCCGACTATCTCGATGCGGTTCCGTTTGATCGGCAACTTGCCCTGCGTCCGTCGCCGCTCGATTTCTCGGAGTTGTTTCGCGGCCTGCCCAGAGATTCCGCAATCGTGACGAAGGGAATTGTGTTTGCGAGTGTCGCGAACGTGAAGTTGACGGGCATCGTGTATCAGCCGCCAAGGGCCGGAACGTTTCCGATTGTTGTGCAGATCTATGGCGGTGCGTGGCAACGTGGCACGGCCGAAGATTTTCCGAACTTCGCGCGTTTTCTGGCAGCACACGGATACGTGGTCTATGCGATTGACTACCGCCACGCGCCGGCATTCACGTTTCCCGATCAGTATTCCGACGTCAAGACCGCATTGGCCTGGGTGCGCCGAAGTGCCAACAAGTTCGGCGGCGACACAACGCGGATGGCGTTACTCGGTCGCTCGGCGGGTGCACATCTTTCGATGATGGCGGGTTATGACTCGACACTTCCACCGGTCAAGGCAATCGTGAGTTTTTACGGACCGGTTGATCTCGTTGACGCGTATTTGCATCCGCCAAGTCCGGATCCGCTCAATGTGCGCGACGTTGAGACGAAGTTCATTGGCGTTCCGTTGGAACAGGCCCTGGAAAAATACAAACAGGCGTCACCCATCAATCTGGTGCGCGCGGGATTGCCGCCAACGCTGCTGATCAATGGTGGCCGAGACAACATTGTCGAGCGCCGGTTTGGTGCAATGATGGACGAGAAATTGCGCGCGTCGGGAAATACGTCGGTGTTCGTTGACATTCCGTGGGCCGATCACGCGTTTGACGATGAGGCGATCGCGAATGGGCTGAGCGGTCAACTTTCGCGTTACGCAGTGGAACGGTTTCTGGCGTGGGCGTTGACGCGGCAGGCGCGGTAGCTCGTGTCGTCAACTTCAATCGTGACTTTCATCTCAATTCCGTAACTCGCGTAACCAATTGCCGTCGCGACTTCCGTATCAATTGCGATTGTGAACTTTTATTTCAATTCCCTAACTCGCGCGACCAATTGCCGTCACGACTTTCGTATCAATTGCGTTCGCGAACTTTCTTGAGGTCGTGATAGACGGACGACGTTGACGCCTGCGAGAGCGTTTGACCGTTTTTCGGATCAATCAACACTAATCCGAATTGCGTGATCACCGGAAACGCTTTTCCAAGGACATCGGTCGTTCCGTAGCTGCAATAAGCGTGTGCGACGTAAATATCGTTGCGGAAAATATTGTACGAAAAGTGACTCATTCTGGACGTCGCGCGATCAAAAACGATGCGTCCGTCGACGCGAAAATTTTTCGAGCCATTGGGGAGACTCTCAAATCGGACCACGTCCACGTCTTTATTCGCCTCATCGGCCGCGAGAGTGATGCAGTGATTCGCCTTGAACGCGGGCGACAACAGGCCGAATTCGGTGCCCGTGTGCAGCGTTGGTTTGTTTCCGTGAAAGGTGACGCTGTAGAGTGGCTCGTTGAACGTCAGGATGGCGCGCGCTTCAGATGGTTTTCCGTGAGCGCGTTGGCTGCGCATGCGCCACTGTGGCGTTCGATCGGGTGCGTAGTTCGAATCAACCGACGTCACTTCATATTCGTAACCCTGATACAGCGCCGCGCGACTCAGGACTGTCGTTTCAAGCAGGTCCCACGCGTGAGCGAGCACAGTATCGCGCGCGAGTGCGCTGAACTCGGTGCACTGCGTTGCTTCCACGAGAATTGGTGGGAGTGTCATTGGGACGGACTCCACAACCATCGTGAATGCGCCCGTGTTGCTGGCTGAAACCTTGAGCGGTTGTGTGTCGGGTTTGAACCCAACGCGCCGTACAATCATCCAGTAACTGCCAGGCTCCAGTGAAATTCCGCTCAGACGTCCTGTGGCCGATGTGAGTGCGCGCTCGAGCAGGGTTTTTTGCGCATCACTCGCGTGAATGGTCACGACCGCGTGCGCGATCGTTTGGTTGGCAGTGTCGACGATCATTCGCACAATGGGTACGCTCGCCTGTGCCGATACGCTGGCGCCGTTTGCGAAAGCCAGAGCGAACGCGAATATCGGGAACAGCTTGAAGAGCGTACGCACTGAATTCACTTGGCGGATAGTGACGAAACAAGATTAAATATCGGGCGCGTTGATTTCACGCGTCAAAAATCGCGGCGGCCGAAGCAGGACCGTGATTTCGTCCAGCGTTTCAGTTGCCCGTTGCACATCGGCAACATTCAGTTTTTTGGCCAAGGCGTTCGCCCATTCAATTTGCGCGTGCTGAATGGTTTGCAACGCCGAACATCCCGCCGCCGTCAGTCGTACCAACTTCGCGCGCTGATGTTCTGGATTGTCGTCGTACCTGACGAGTTTGTCGTTGGCGAGAAGGTCCGCAACGCGTTGTACACTCTGTCTGGTGAGGCCAAGGGCGCGTGCAATATCGGCAACCGTCGATGATTCGTGATCGGCCGCAGCGAGCACCTGCCAGCGAGCACTGGTCTGCCCGGCGGGCCTGGCGAGTTCATCCCCGGCAGCCGTGATATCGGCCGACAGTCGCAAGATCTGGAACGCGAGTCGGCTGATCGCGTCGCCGGCCGCCGTGCGCACCGCCGGAGAAACTTGCCTATTGACAGCATGCTGTCGTTTTTGTATTCTCTGTGACATGACAGAATACTGTCATCTTCCATGAATCCTCGCTATCCTCCCCGGCCATTTTTCTTCAGGAGTTTTCCATGAGCACTCCCTCACCAGCCGTCAACTCTGGTACTTCCGCGCCCGTCGTGATTACTCCGGAACAGTTGCGAACGCAGTGGCAGGGGCATCGCTCATTGACCCGTCGCGTGATTGACGCGTTTCCGGACGAACAGCTGTTCACGTTCAGCGTGGCTGGCATGCGCCCGTTTGCAGAAATGGCGATGGAGTTCATTCGCATGGGTGCGCCCGGTGCGCGTGGTGCGGCGACGGGAGAATGGGTCATGGACAAAACCGAGACTCCGAAAACGAAGCCGGAATTGCTCGCCCTCTGGGACTCGGCCACTGCTTCAATTGATGAATGGTTTGCGAAGATTCCGATTGCGCGATTTCAGGCACACGAAGTCGCGTATGGTCAGTGGCCAAGTACCATCATTGGTGTGCTGCTTTATGCCATTGACAACGAGGTGCATCATCGCGGACAGGGCTACGTGTACCTTCGCGCGTTGAACATTGAACCGCCGGCGTTCTACGATCGGTAGACGTTGCGCTGGACGAGTGGCGCCGCGAGTCGTTGGCAGTGATGGGTGAAGTGGTTCGCGGAACCCGCACACTCCCATCTGCATTGGGTAACGCCATTCTTGAAATTCCGAAACCGCATTTGCACTGAACGGCCGATGGGTTGCACAACCGGTACCTCGCAGTTCAGCATTCAGAGATGCACTCCGAACATTTTGATGTCCTCGTCATCGGTGCCGGACTATCCGGCATCGGTGCCGGATATCATTTGCAAACGCAGTGTCCCGACACGCGTTACGCGATTTTTGAAGCGCGCGCCACGAGTGGCGGCACGTGGGACCTGTTCAGGTATCCGGGAGTGCGTTCGGACTCGGATATGTACACCCTTGGGTATCGGTTCCGGCCGTGGCTTGGTCAGAAAGCGATTACCGACGGTCCGTCCATTCTGCAGTACATTCGCGAAACGGCTGTTGAATTTGGGATCGACCGGAAAATTCGGTACGGGCACCGGTTAACACGTGCATCCTGGTCGTCGGTGGATGCGAAGTGGACGGTTGATGTTGAAGTTACGACTCTGACCGACTCGATTTCACCAACCCACGAATCTTTTACCGGCACATCGCAATCGAAATCGCCGACAGAGTGCGGACAACCAGCAACAACCGAGTCGACAATTCACGCAACGTTCACCTGCAGCGTGTTGTACTCGTGCATGGGGTACTACGATTACCGCAGTGGCTTCACGCCGGAATTCCCGGGGATCGAGAATTACAAGGGACGGATAGTACATCCGCAGCAATGGCCTGATGCATTCGACTATCGAGGCAAACGGGTCGTGGTGATTGGCAGCGGTGCGACGGCTATCACACTGGTGCCTGCGATGGCGCATGACGCCGCGCATGTGACGATGTTGCAGCGATCACCGACATATGTGATGGCGCGCCCTTCGCGCGACGCACTGGCTCAGAAATTTCGCGCCATCTTGCCGAAACACACCGCCTACGCGGCGACCCGCTGGAAGAATATCGCATTGTCGATTGGCTCGTATTGGGTGGCGCGAAAGTATCCCCGGTTCATGAAGAATCTCATCATCGAGAGCGCAAAGAGCGCGTTGCGTGATCGGAGTGTAACGAGGAACGGAAGTGTTGAAGCGCGCGAGGCCGACGCACAAGCCGTTGAAGCATTCGATGTGGATACACATTTCAGTCCAGGCTACAATCCGTGGGATCAGCGCATGTGTCTCGCGCCGGATGCTGATTTGTTTCGCACCATGAAAGCCGGCAAGGCGACTGTGGTAACGGATGTAATCGAATCGTTCACATCGAACGGCGTGCAGCTGAAATCAGGCAAACATCTCGACGCGGACATCATTGTCACGGCAACGGGTTTGCAACTGCGGTTGCTGAGTGGCGTTCTGATCATGGTGGACGGGAAGTTGGTCAAACCGTCGGAAACGATGGTGTACAAAGGGATGATGTTCAGTGGCATTCCCAACTTCGTGTCGGCTTTCGGTTACACGAATGCGTCGTGGACGCTCAAGGTAGATCTCACGGCCGACTACACATGTCGACTGCTGCATTACATGCAACGACATGGGTTTCGCCAGTGCACACCGCGCCAGAACGACCCCACGATTACGGCGGGACCGGTGCTCGATTTTACCTCCGGATACGTGCAACGCGCGTTGGCGGATTTACCAAGTCAGGGGTCGCGTGCGCCGTGGCGCGTGCATCAGAATTACGCGCGAGATTTGATCACGATTCGGTTTGGGAAGGTGGATGATGGGGTAATGGAGTTTCGGTAGGTGATTGACTATCGCTTGATGGGAACGACGTCGTGAATTTGAATGGTCGGAAGTCCGTCTCCGTTCTCTTTCGTCACCCAAATGCGATGGCGGAGACGCGCAGAATGCGCAAGCCTGCACCGAGTGAAACTGCAGGCAGTTGGATGCGATGATCGCGGCCGCGAGAATGAGCGCGCGGATGCTCGTCGCACTAAACTTGCAGACGGCTGTGCGCGTGGGCTGCAACAAGCTCGCAAGTGCGGAGTGTATGAACCTGTTTGGCATGGAGCGCAGCACAGGTTTGAGCACGGAGCACGACAACTCTGTGAGGATGGGGAGCAGGAGACGTCTGAGTAAAGGGCGCCACCACTTTTTAGTGTAGAGTACAGCAACCTTTTTAGTCCGTGGGACGCTCGAAGAATTGTAGAAATCGGAGTTTGCTGCTGAAGTTAAGTTCGCTGTACCAACACAACCGGACCAACATGAAATTCCCAACGTGCGTAACGCAGATGCAACTCGCGAGCCTTGTCGTCACAACCGTGGTACTGGTCTCGGCCGCGCACGCGCAGGCACCGGTGGTCGTGAAATCCATCGAAGCGCCGAGTTGGGGCAGCGCGGTTCATCTCGTAGAGGAGGTCCGCATTGGTGTGCTGGACGGCGACGAAAATTACATGCTTGGCAACGTCAGCAGCGTGGCGGTTGGCGAGAAGGGAATCACCATTATTGCGGATGGACAGGGCCCGGTCATTCGTGTTTTTGACGCGGCAGGAAAGTTCGTGCGAAAAATCGGACGAAACGGCGAAGGGCCTGGTGAATATCGATCAATTGGTGGACTGCGCACGTTTCGAGATGGACGAATTATAGTGTGGGACAATCGACTGCAGCGACTCAACACCTACACAGCAGCTGGTGCGTACATCGCGAACGTTCGGGTGCCGAGTGGATTGTTCTCCAGCGATCTTCTGCATGTGGACAATGGTGGGCATATCTATGTGAAGACTGTAACAAGGATCGATCCCGGCACTCGCAAGTGGGAGTACGGAATTGTTCACGTTTCTCCGACACTCAAGGTGCTGGATACGGTTGCTGTCCCGTCCAATCCGTTTCCAACCGCGTTCTCGCTGGCGACTCCTTCTGGATTCGACAAGCCGTTCAGTCGCGAGGTGATTGTAAACATGACGTCAACGGGTGCGTTGGTAGTCGGCGACAACACGAATTACGCATTCGAGTTGCGGAAGAAAGGTGCGCCAACCGTTCGTGTTGAGCGCAAGTTCACGCCAGTCGCATTGAATTCAGTTGAAGCTGCAGAGTGGCGCGCATGGGTGTCGTACATGGACGACCAGCGCCGCAACGATCCGGAGGCTGCGAAACGTCCAACACCTGCGCCGGTTGTAATTCCCGATCGAAAACCCGCCTTTCACTACATCACGAGTGATGCAGATGGTCGCATTTGGGTGCAGCGCTACACGAAGGCTTCGACACGACCGGGAACTGCACGCAAAGCCGGCGACAAAAACCCAATTCGTACACAACTCGAACAACCAACGTACGATGTGTTCGAACCAACGGGGAAATTCCTTGGCACCGTAGTGTTTCCCTGGAATTCCGCGTTTGAAGATGCGGTCGGCATGCAACTGTGGTTAACCGTCACCGGTGAAGATGGTGACGAATCCGTTGTGCGTTATCGAATTGAAAAAGGTGAATAGGAACCAAATTTGCACAGCAGTTTTCATGGGCGGCGCGGTCATCGGTCAACTGACCGTCACTAAATTCGCGGCCGTCTCGATGACGCGTGTCCATTCCGAAACTTCCATCCATCGGCTTCGCGCAGAACGGTGATGGTCATGTAACCGCCATACGTATCGCCTTTGCCTTTGCCATCCAGGAACGTCTGCGAAAACTCCGTGCGTACGTTCGCGATTGTTGGCGCCAACACGTCAATGTGCGTTTCGTAGAATTTCATGGAGATTTCCGGGATGCCTTTCAGCGTCATTAATCCGGCGCGCACGTCCTTCGCACTTTGAAATCGAACGGCCGCGCCTTCAATCCAGAAGAACGAACTGTCATCGGAATAGAGTTTCCCAACCCCGTCCATGTCGCCCTTGTTCATCTTCTCTAAGAACTCGGCCAGTAGGACTTTGACGCTGTCGCGGACTGCGGTGGTACGTGCGGCAGTGAGGTGGGCGGAATCGGCGGGGGCGGGTTTGGCAGGGGCGCACGCGGTCGTGGCAGCGCCGAGTGCGATTAGCGCGGCGATGCGGCGGTTGATCTTCATGCGCGAACCCTAACCGGTCGGGGTCGGGGTCGCCAAAAGGCGTTGGACCCGGTCCGTTGACCCGGTCCGTGAACCCGGTCCGTGAACCCGGTCCGTGAACCCGGTCCGTTGACCCGGTCCGTTGACCCGGACCGAATTAGCGCGCGCCGTTCACGAAAAAGTCATACATTTTCCACCTGCGGGCGAAATGATCCGCACCCTGCCCCCTCGGAGAATTTCTTCATGGTACCA